>DASQOP010000231.1:0-5249 GCA_035644415.1 Burkholderiales bacterium | reverse complement strand
TGGTGACCAACCTTATCGAGGCCGATGCCTTGGTGATCCTCACCGACCAGTCCGGTCTGTACAACAAGGATCCGCGCCGCTACAAGGACGCGGAATTGATCAGCGAAGCTAGGGCGGACGATCCCGAATTGGAAAAAATGGCGGGCGGCGTGGGCAGCCATCTCGGCAGCGGCGGCATGCTCACCAAGGTGCTTGCCGCGCGGCGCGCGGCCCGCAGCGGCGCCGCCACCATCATCGCTTCGGGACGGGAGCCGGATGTTCTGGTGCGGCTCGCCGGAGGCGAAGCCATCGGTACCCAATTGATCGCCGAGACCATGACGCTCGCCGCCCGCAAGCAGTGGCTGGCCGACCATCTGCAGGTACGCGGCAAGCTCAAGCTCGACGACGGCGCGGTGCGGGCGCTGAAGGTGGACGGCAAGAGCCTGCTGCCGATCGGCGTATACGAACTGACTGGCGAATTCGAGCGCGGGGAGGTGGTGAGCTGCCTCGATTCGCAGGGGAGGGAAATCGCCCGCGGGCTGGTGAACTACGGCTCGGCGGAAACCCGCCGCATCCTCAAGGCTCCCAGCCACGAAATCGAGGCACGGCTGGGCTACGTCGACGAACCCGAGTTGATCCATCGAGATAACTTAGTCCTGCTCTGAATTCCTCAGAGCAGGAATCAGTTACGGCGGACACTAATGCGGCTGTGCCGCGTTACGTGGAAGCCACAATCTGTGCTGCTCTAGCAGCACACGATTGCAGTGGAGGCTAACCTGATCGCAGGTGGCGGGCAGGTTAAGCTCGCAGAGTGTGCCGGAACTACAACCTCGCCTTTCTGCAAAAGTAGGTCTACCGCTCCTTCAGATCAAAGTTGTTCAGCGGATCGCCTTTGAGCCTGGCAATCAGGTCTTTCGCGTTTCGACCCCTGACGCCCTCGCCGTCGCACAGATAGTCAGCCCATAGCGAGTAGCGGAAACTGGCTGCGGTGCGGTCAACATCCTGCCACTTGGGTTCGCGAGCGTTCGTCCATGCTCCGTTGCGCGTGCCGTACGCGTACACTTTGTAGGCCGACGTCTTGCAGCGCATAGCTTCGTAGCTGACATTGGCGACCCCGGAAGGTGATTTGATGACCGCGGTGTAGCGCACCACCCAGTCCGATCCCAGCGATACGGAATTGCGATCGATGTAGAACCGGTTCTTCGAATTCCCCCTCGGCCGGAATTCGATCAGTGCCGCGTCGTCCGGATAGGCGGGAATGTTCAACGCGTCTTCCTTGAATTCCTTCACCTCGGGCACCCCGCCGATGTCCTCGGGCATGCCGCGCTGCCGGGCCAACGCTCCATCGCCTTCGTACAACGCCAACGCGAGCAAAAAGACAGCCGCAGCCAGCCGGAATGAACCACTACGATGTGATCGTTTGTGCGTCATGCGCCTTCATCTCTGTATATGTGCTCGCGGGTGAGCGGATAGGGCACCGAGCCGTCGGCAGGCGGTTTGGTCCCGAGAATCTGGAAGATCGAGATCCAGCCGCGGTCGAACGCATGCGCCGAACCCGCCATGTAGATGCGCCAGGTGCGGAAGCGTTTTTCGCCCACGATCCTGCGCGCTTCTTCCTGGCGCGCCTCCAGTTTGCTAACCCAGTGCCAAAGCGTCTTCGCATAATGCGGACGCAGGCACTCCGTGTCCCAGGCTTCCAGTCCCTGCTTCGACATTTCGCCCAGGACCCGGGAGATATGCACCAGCTCGCCGCCGGGAAATACGTATTCCTCGACGAAATCGCCGATGCCGCTGCCCAGCGCAGCGTCTTCAAGCGAATTTGTAGTGATGCCGTGGTTCATGACCATCCCGCCCGGCTTGAGCAGCCGGTAAATCTTGCCGAAATACGCCGGCAGATTGCGTTTGCCGACGTGCTCGAACATGCCGACGCTCGCGATCTTGTCGTAAGGCTGGTCTTCCGGCACATCGCGGTAGTCCATCAGCCGCACTTCGCAGCGGCCTTCGAGTCCCAGCGCACCGATGCGCTCTGTGACATACGCATGCTGCTCATGCGAGAGCGTGATGCCAAGCGCCTTCACGCCGTAATGCCGGGTCGCCCACAGGATCAGTCCGCCCCAGCCGCAGCCGATGTCGAGGAAACGTTCGCCGGGCTTCAGATCGAGCTTGCGGCAGATGTGCTCGAGTTTTTGCTCCTGTGCAAGATCGAGCGAATCATCGGGTTTCCTGAAATAGGCGCAGGAATAGACCCGATTCCTGTCGAGCCAGAGACCGTAGAACTCGTTGCCCACGTCGTAGTGGTGCTGGATCGCCTTGCGGTCGGCGGGACGGGTATGTCGCCACCACTTCCAGATGTCCGAGCGCCGGCGGTAGGCCCCCGCGTCGCCGGCCACCAGTTGCTCGCCGATGTGCACCGACTTGCGAATGTCGCCTTCCAGATCGAGATCGCCCTCCACATAGCTCCGGGCGATCTTGCCCAGACTGGGATTGATCAGCGACACCAGCGCCTGCGGTGAACGCACGGTCAGGCGCAGTTCCGGGCTGTCGCCGGACTGGATGATCCTGCCATTCCAGAGCGTGAGGCTCAACGGCAGGTGGAGGCGTCTCAGGCGGTCCTCAAGCATGCCGATCATGGGCGCTACCAGCATGGCATTCCTCGAAGCAGTCGATTCAAAAAAACGGCAGCCGGAAAGGCTGCCGCTATTGTACTTGCTGGCTAGTGTCCTGTTGCCGAACTTAAAAAACAAGGTCGTTGAGCAACGAGCTCCTCACCCCGGCGGCAACGGCGTCAACCGATGCCCTGTAGTTGGGATGGTCCACGCCGACGGAAAGGCCGGCGCCATCCTTCAACGCCCGCTTCATCGGCGGCGCAAGTTCGAAGCGCAGGAAATGTACCGACGAAGTCTTTTCCTCGTTTTCCCGCTCCAGGTCTTCGTCGGCAATCGCGTACACCCGCGGATGACCTGCGATCCCGATCCAGACGCGGTCTTCGATTCCGATCAATCTCGCCAGCGCGAGCTTGCGTTCCTCGACGTTGGGGTACTCGATCAGCATGGTGGCCTTCCAGTTGCTGCCGTCGGGGACCAGCGGGTTGTAGGCATCGAGCTCGTCGCGAATACCCTCCTCCTCGAATATGCGCTCGACCCGCAACATCTCCTGGATCTGGTAGCGCATGGTGAGTTCGTCCTCGAACACCAGCGTGACGTGCTCGCCCGGTCGAACCGTCCGGTTCTTCTTGTGGGCCAGTACTTTGGCGCGGAATTCCTTGCGCGCCTTCGCGTACTGTTCGAGCGACATCAGGCTTTCGGCGGTAATGACAGCCATCTCTGATCTCTTGCTGGTCTCTGCCGGCAACATTCCGGCCTTCACAACCCGTAGGCGATGCGGATCAAAGTCAGGGGGTGGCTTTTCTCCGCGTTGCCCCTGTCCAATCCGCTGTCGGCGATGCCTTGCTTGATGTGGCGGCCGGCGATGGCGCAATCCGAGCTGACGTAATCCGGCTCGGTGGCCGCCATCTGGCGGAACACCGGTTTGCCGATCTTCATAGATTCGTCGAAGTACTCCTTCTTCACGCCCCAGGTGCCGTCGTGTCCGGCGCAGCGCTCGACGGTGTTGACCTGGGTCTGCGGCACAAGCCCGAACATCTCGCGCGTCTTCTGCCCCATGTTCTGCACCCGCAGGTGACACGGAACGTGATACGACACCTTGCCCAGCGGCTTCTTGAAGTCGGTCTTCAGCAGACCATCCTTGTGCCGCAGAACCAGGTATTCGAAGGGATCGAACATGGCCTCCTGCACCGCCTTTACGTCGGCATCGTCCGGGAACATGAGCGGCAATTCCTGTTTGAACATCAGGGTGCAGGACGGCACCGCGGCAAGGATGGCGTAGCCCTGTTTGGCGAGCCTCGCCAGCACCGGTATGTTGGTTTCCTTCAGCTTCTGCACGGTGTCGAGATCACCCAGCTCGAGCTTGGGCATTCCGCAACAGGCTTCCTTCTCGACGATTATGGCCGGCACTTCGTTGTGGAAGAGGATGCTGAGCAGATCGTGGCCGATGCCGGGCTCGTTGTAATTCACGTAACAGGTCGCGAAGATCGCCACCTTGCCCGGGGTATTCTTGCCGCCCCTGACCGGGAACGAGGAATCGGGTTTCGCATGGCTGCGAAATCGGGCACTGCTGTACTCGGGCAGCACGCGATCCTTGTGCACCCCCAGCACCGACCCCATGAGCTTGCGCGCGGCCTTGGCCTTGTTGACCGCGTTGACGACCTGAACCACCACCGGGATCGAGGCGAGCTTGCCGACGGCGTCCGTACTGGTAAGCAGCTTATCGCGAAACCGGGTCTCGCCCTTTTTGAACTTCACCGACTTGGCGCGCAGCATCAGGTGCGGGAAATCCACGTTCCAGGGGTGCGGCGGCACGTACGGGCACTTGGTCATGTAGCACATGTCGCACAGGTAACACTTGTCCACGACCTTCCACAGATCCGGCTTCGCCACCGCGTCGAGCTCGCCGGTCTTGCCTTCGTCGATGAGGTCGAAAAGCGTCGGAAACGTGGTGCACAGGTTCACACAACGGCGGCACCCGTGACAGATGTCGAAGACGCGGTGCATTTCATCGAACACCTTGTCTTCGTCGTAGAAGTCCGTCGACTTCCAGGCGATGGGATGTCTGGTGGGCGCTTCCAGGCTGCCTTCGCGAACGGTCATGAATACAAGGATGAGGGATGAAGGATGAAGGATGAAGGAAGAAACGAGGAAAAAGACGAAGGCTTACCTTCCGCCCTCCGCCTTCATCCTTCCGCCTTGCCTCTTCAGTCTGCCAGCGTGTCCAGGGCCTTCTGGAAACGGTTGGCGTGCGAGCGCTCCGCCTTGGCAAGGGTTTCGAACCAGTCGGCTATCTCGTCGAAGCCTTCGTCGCGGGCACCCTTGGCCATACCGGGGTACATGTCGGTGTACTCATGGGTCTCGCCGGCAATCGCGGCTTTCAGGTTATCGCGCGACTTGCCGATCGGCAGCCCGGTCGCCGGGTCGCCCACGGCTTCGAGGTACTCGAGATGCCCATGCGCGTGACCGGTTTCACCCTCGGCGGTGGAGCGGAAAACCGCCGCGACATCGTTCTGGCCTTCCACGTCGGCTTTCGCTGCGAAATAGAGATAACGGCGGTTTGCCTGGGATTCGCCGGCAAACGCGTCTTTCAAATTCTTCTCGGTCTTGGAACCCTTCAGTGCTTTCATCTTGGCCTCCGTACAGTGATTCGATTCGGCTGCGGTT
>DASQOP010000230.1:0-25835 GCA_035644415.1 Burkholderiales bacterium | reverse complement strand
GCTCTCGCCACCGGCGTACGAACCCACTGCCACGTTTCCAGTGAAGCTCGAAGACGGGAAAGTCTACGTCCGCGACAATCGCTGGGACTGAGAAGTCCAGCCGTGTCACCGCGGCTGCGGACGACCCCAAAGTCAGCCGAGATCTTTGAGAACAGCGCGTGCCTGCGACACGCGGGCGGCAATGTCAGGCATTGCAGCTTCCACCCGAAGCCGATCCTGCCCGCTCAACTTGAAGTTCTTGCGGCTCTGTACCAGTCCTATGATCTTGGCGGGGTCCAGCGGCGGATTGGGAATGAATTGGAGCAGAAGACTCTCCGGGCCAGCGTCGATACGGGAGATGCCAAGCTGCCTGGCGGTGATGCGCAACCGGTGGGTCTCCAGCAGGACTTTGGCCGGGTCGGGCAGTAAGCCGAAGCGGTCCACCAGTTCTTCGTGCATGGCTTCGAGTTCTTCCGGCGTCTCGCAGTTGGCGAGCCGCTTGTACAGCACCAGGCGCTCGTGGATGTCTGCACAGTAGTCCTCGGGCAGCAGCGCGGGCGCGTGCAGGTTGATCTCGGTGCCGGGGTTGAAATTCCCGGACAACTCCGGCTCCTTGCCGGCCTTGAGCGACTTCACGGCCGCGTTGAGCATCTCGGCATATAGCGCGAATCCCACTTCCTGCATTTCGCCGCTCTGCGACTCACCCAGCACTTCCCCGGCGCCGCGAATTTCGAGGTCGTGCATCGCCAGGTAAAAGCCCGACCCCAGCTCTTCCATCATCTGGATCGCTTCCAGGCGTTTTCTCGCCTGGCTGCCGATGGCGTCTTCATCGGGCGTCAGCAGATAGGCATATGCCTGGTGGTGCGAGCGGCCGACGCGGCCGCGCAACTGGTGCAATTGCGCAAGACCGAACTTGTCGGCGCGATTGATGATGATGGTGTTGGCGGTCGGCACATCGATGCCGGTCTCGATGATAGTCGTGCACAGCAGCAGGTTGAAGCGGCCCTGGTAGAAGTCGCGCATGACCAGTTCCAATTCGCGCTCGGGCATCTGGCCGTGAGCGGTGCGAATGCGGGCTTCCGGCAGCAGCTTCGCCACCCGTGCCTCCATGTTGCGGATGGTCTCGATCTCGTTGTGCAGGAAGTAAACCTGCCCGCCGCGCTTCAGTTCACGCAGCACGGCTTCGCGGATCAGGCCCTCGCTCAGGGGTGAAACAAAGGTCTTGATCGCCAGGCGCCGCTGTGGAGCGGTGGCGATGACCGAGAAATCGCGCAGTCCTTCGAGCGCCATTGCCAGTGTGCGCGGGATCGGCGTGGCGGTGAGCGTCAACACGTCCACCTGGGCGCGCAATGCCTTCAGTTTTTCCTTCTGGCGCACGCCGAAGCGGTGCTCCTCGTCGATGATCACCAGGCCGAGATCCTTGAACTTCACGCCGCGGGAGAGCAGCTTGTGGGTGCCGATGGCGATATCGACGCGGCCTTGCTCCAGGCCTTCGAGTGCGCCGCTGGTCTCCTTCGCCGAGCGGAAGCGCGACAGCTCGGCGATCTTCACCGGCCAGTCGGCAAAGCGGTCGGAGAAAGTCTGGAAATGCTGTTCGGCGAGCAGCGTGGTGGGCACCAGAACGGCCACCTGCTTGCTGTCCGCGACGGCGACGAAAGCAGCTCGCAGGGCGACTTCGGTTTTGCCGAAGCCCACATCGCCGCACACCAGCCGGTCCATCGGCTTGCCAGCCCCCATGTCGCCGATCACGGCCTGGATGGCCGCCGCCTGGTCTGGCGTTTCCTCGAAGGGGAAGCCTTCCCGGAACGCCTCGTAGTCGTGGGGCTTGAGCTCGAAAGCGTAGCCCAGGCGTGCTGCGCGCAAGGCGTAGAGGTTCAGCAGTTCCGCCGCGGTATCTCGCACCTGAGCCGCCGCGCGCCGCCGCGCCTTCTCCCACTGGCCGCTGCCGAGCTTGTGCAGCGGCGCAGCTTCGGGTGCCGCGCCGCTGTAACGGCCGATCACCGCAAGTTGCGACACTGGAACGTACAGCTTGTCGCCGCCGTCGTACTCGAGTGTAAGGAACTCGGTCTCACCGTCGCCGAGGTTCATGTTGGCGAGTCCGAGATAGCGGCCGATGCCGTGTTGGGCGTGTACCACTGGATCGCCGATCTTGACTTCCGACAGGTCGCGCAGCATGCCCTCAGTGGCAATCCGGCGCTCCCGGGAAACCCGTGTGCGAATCTGCGACGGATAAAGCTCGTTTTCGGTGATCAGTGCAACGGCGTCACCGGAATCGACGAAGCCGGCATGAATCGGACCTACAGTGAGCATCATCCGCTCGGACGCATCTTTGAAGGCCTGCCAGCCGTCGCAGACTTTCGGCCGTACCTGGTACTCGTTCAGCAGCCCGAGCAGTGTCTCCCGCCGTCCCATGCTTTCCGCGATCAGCAGGACACGGCCGCCGTAGTTGCCGTGAAACGCAGACAAGGCGGCGAGCGGATTGTCAGCGCGGCGGTCGACTGCCACCGGCGGAAGCGCCTGCGTCGGGGCAGGTGCTGCAGCGCTCTCACTGTTCGCAGCCGAAGCGGTTTCGATCCGGGGGAACGGCTTGAGGCTGCCGAAAAATTCGTCCTCGCGCAGAAACAACTCGGCAGGCGGCAGCAGCGGGCGATCCGGGTCTCCGCGCAGCAGGTTGTAGCGCGACTGGGTGTCCCGCCAGAACTGGCTTATCGCCTTTGCCACGTTCTGATGCAGGGACACCAGCGTTCCGGCAGGAAGGTAATCAGCGAGCGTTGCCGTGGACTCGAAGAACAACGGCAGGTAATACTCGATTCCCGCGGGGACGAAACCCTGGCTCATGTCCTTGTACAGGCGGCTCTTGGACGGATCGCCTTCGAACTTTTCCCGGAAGCGCTGGCGAAAAGTGGTGCGGGCATTGTCGTCCGTTGGGAACTCGCGCGCCGGCAGCAGCCGCACCTCCTTGACCTTGTAGATGCTGCGCTGGGTATCCACGTCGAAGGAGCGGATGCTCTCGATCTCGTCGTCGAACAGGTCGATGCGGTAGGGCAATGGGCTGCCCATCGGGAACAGATCGATGACGCCGCCGCGAAAACTGAATTCTCCGGGCGAGACCACCTGGGTGACGTGCGAGTAGCCGGCCAGAGTCAACTGCCTGCGCATCGAGTTCGCATCGAGTTTATCGCCCTGCTTGAGGAAAAACGTGTAAGCCGCGAGATAGGCCGCCGGTGGCAGGCGGTAAAGCGCGGTGGTGATCGGCACCACGGCGACGTCGAAGGCATCGTGAGTGATCTGGTAGAGCGTGGCCAGGCGCTCCGAAATCAGGTCCTGGTGCGGCGAGAAACTGTCGTAGGGCAGCGTTTCCCAATCCGGCAGCAGGAATACGCGCAGCGTCGGGTCGAAAAAGGCGATTTCCTCACGCAGCCGCTCCGCATCCTGCGCGGTCTCGGTGATGATCGCCAGCGGACGCGCGCTGCGTGCCAGCTCGGCGAGCGCCAAGGCGTCTGCGGATCCGTGCAGCGGAGGAAAGGTGGCGCGCGACCCCGGGGTCGGGATCAACGGAGGCAGAAGCATCGTTGCGGCCTGAAGAGTAGCCGCGATTATAGAGGATCGCGGCGGCCCAACGAGCCGCCGAAACGCGCAGCCGACCTAAAAGAACTCGTACTCGAGCCGCAGTATTGCGCGGTTGTCGCTCGACACCGAGGTCTCGCCGAACAGATAGGCCGCGCTGTAGACGAGTTTGTGAGTCCCGCCCAGTCCGACAGCGCCGTAAACGGCCGGGCCGGCCCAGTGTTCCTGGCCGTTGAATCCGCCGGCGTGGTTAAAGCGACCCGGCTCGCCGAACGCTTCGATTGCCGGCTCGAATCGCGGATGCAGAAGGTACTTCAACCTGGCGGCATAGGCAAACGTGGTATCCGAAGACCTGCCGCTGCCGACTTCGCGTTCAAAAAAAAGATTCACCGTTCCAACCCAGCGATCGACGGTCTTCTCGATGATCGGTGCGATGACGAGTTGGTCCGGGTTGCCGTGCGCGGTAGCTTCGTACTCGACCAGCAGCCCGTAGTCGGCCCAGTACTTTCCCTGCTCGGTCAACTGGAAACGGTTTTCCCATTCGATCGCTTCATGCTTGTAGGAGCCGCCTGGTTCCTTCCCGTAAACGCCGTAGATCTCGCTGAACCAGAAATCGGTGAAGCCTCGCCCCACGCCGAGTTTGTGCATCTCCGCGCCGTCGCGCGAGGAATCGCCGTCGAAATCACGGAAGCCGCGATACTCGATCTCGTTCTCTCCCTTGACGACGTTCGGCGAGTAAACCTTGAAAGGTGCAGCTTCGGAGCTTTCCGGCATGGAGACCGCCAACATGGCAGCAATGGCTGCTGTGCCGAGTGCGGTAACCGCGTGAGATCCGGTCTTGGAAGACATGCGGCCGATAAACTTCATCAATCCCCCGATAGCGAAAAGTGTGACGACGTATGAAAGAACCTGAATTCCGGCAGGACGCGCGCTGTAGCCGATCAATGCCTGCAGCATCCGGCCCGGTATGGAGCCGTCCGCGACCAGGGAAGAGGTGTCCCACAGCGGCTCTCCCAGCGGCGGGAGAAGGCCGGCCTGCAGCAGCATTCCGGCCGCCTGCGAGGCCAGTCCCGACGCTACCAGCAGGATCATCACGCTGGTCACCGCGAAGAAATAACGCAACGGGATGCCAAGCAAACCGAAGTAAACGAGTGAGCCGACCATGGCACCGGTTGCCAGGCCTGCCGCGCCGCCGGCGAGCATCTGTGCGGAATCCGCTCCCCCGGCGGCAACGCCATACAGAAACAGCACGACTTCGGATCCCTCGCGCAGCACCGCAAGCGCGATTACGGTGCCGAGCATCCACACCGGCGCGGCGCCGTGAGCAATATTCCTGCCGACGGATCCCATGTGCCGGGCAATTTCACGGCCGTGGCGGCTCATCCAGACGTTGTGCCATCCGAGCATGAGCACCGCGGCACCGAGGATGCAGGCATTGAGGATTTCCTGCCCCATTCCGGACGCGGCTTCGGCAATCGTGCCTGCCGCCGCGGCAACAACGACGGCGCCCGCAAGTCCGGCCGTGATGCCGCCGGATACCATCAGGCCCCTGCGCGGTATGGCCCGGCAGGCCGCCAACACGATGCCGATGATCAAAGCAGCCTCGAGGACTTCCCGGAAGACGATCAGTGCGGTGGCGAACATTGTGGCCCCGGCCTATTTTGCGACGATGCGGCCCTGGGCCGTCGCCTGGTGGAATTCGCCAAAGAACTCGTAGCTTCCCGGCTTGAGCGGACCGATGAAAATGGCGGCCTTCGAGTTGCCCGGGATGACTTTTTCCCGATTCAGAGAATGACTCTCGAACTCTTCGGGGGTGGGGTCCTGGTTGTCGACCAGCAGCTTTATTTTCTGCCCAGCGGGAACCTCCAGTTCGGCGGGGTTCATGCGGTGATCCTTGATCACGATGGTGTAGGTTTCCTGGGCAGATGCGGGAGCGGCACCCAATGCGCAAGCAGCGAGTAACGCCAAAACAAGGTGATATCGCAGGGTCACGTTTTTGTACCAGTCCTAATGTAATAAAGTAATGCAAATGATAGTGAGTTCTATTTACAAGTCAAGAGCCAAGACTATCGAATACCCCGGTTCACAGTCAACAACTTGAAAGGACGCAAGTTTTGTTGCCCGGCCAGCGGTGCCGGTTGATAATGCTGACCTTTCGCCTATGTCCCGATACCTCGCCCTCATCCCGGCGGCCGGCGCCGGCAGCCGCATGGGCCAGCCCCTGCCCAAGCAATACCTGCCGATACTGAATCGACCGCTCCTTCACTACTCGATCTCGTGCCTGTGCGCACACGCGCTGGTGGAGCGTGTGTACGTCGTGCTGGCAGCCGCGGATCGATGGTTCAACGAATACGACTGGGATCCGCTCGGCGCGAAGCTGATGCCGATATACGCCGGCGGAGAATCACGCGCGGAGACGGTACGCAATGGCCTGCAACGGATCGAAAGGGAGGTGTCGGGTGACGACTGGATTCTGGTGCACGATGCTGCGCGTCCGTGCGTCACGCCGGCATTGCTTGACCGCTTGATCGGCGAAATCGGGGCGGATCAAACTGGCGGCTTGCTCGCTGTGCCGCTTGCCGATACGCTGAAGCGCGCAAATTCTATTGCGCGCGTAGTGGCCACCGAGGCGCGCGCCGGCCTATGGCAGGCTCAGACCCCCCAGATGTTTCGCTATGACCTGTTGACCCGTGCCCTTCAGTGCGCGGGCCTTGCGGACATCACCGATGAGGCTTCGGCGATCGAAAGGCTGGGAATGCAACCGCGTCTTGTTGCTTCCGACATCACCAACCTCAAGGTGACTTATCCGGAGGATCTGGCGCTCGCCGAACTGATCCTCAAGCACATGTGAACCACAGAGACACAGAGGCACGGAGAATGCGAAGGGCTCGAAGTGCAGTCAATGTAGCTGACGCGAAGTACACAACGGGAAGTTCAATCCTGACCGCAGATCAACGTTGTGTTTGTGAAACGACATGCTTTCCGGTTTTCTCAGTGCCTCTGTGTCTCTGTGGTAAAGGAATACTAGAATGCGAATAGGGCAGGGATTCGATGTGCACGCGCTGGTGGCGGGACGCCCGCTGATCCTTGGCGGAGTTGCCATCCCCTACGAGAAAGGATTGGCGGGACACTCCGACGCGGACGTGTTATTGCACGCGCTCTGCGACGCGCTGCTGGGCGCCGCGGCGCTCGGCGACATCGGCCGTCATTTTCCCGATACCGATCCGGCATATCGTGGTGCGGACAGCCGTTGGCTGTTGCGTGAGGTGGCCGCCCTGCTGGAGAAGAATCACTTCCACGTGCTCAATGTGGACACCACCATCGTCGCCCAGGCACCGAAGATGGCCCCGCATATACCTGCAATGATCGCCAACATCGCGGCCGATCTGGCCATCGCCAGGGAGCGCGTGAACGTGAAGGCAAAGACCACCGAAAAGCTTGGCTTTGCCGGTCGCGGTGAGGGCATTGCCGCGGAGGCGATTGCATTGATCGAGTCGCGGCCGCCGGTGGAAATCGGCCACCGTTGAATCTGCATAACCTGCGCGTTTTTTACGCGCTCTGGCCGGATGGGAACGTCAACAGCGATCTTGCCGAAACGGCGCGACGCATGCATCGCACCGTCGGCGGCAGACGCACCCGCGATGACAGCATTCATCTCACGATGGCTTTTGTCGGAGACGTTGACGGCGCACGGCTCGCTGAATTGCTGGTGCCGCCGGCCGAGCTGACTGTTACCCGATTCACGCTGACGCTCGATCGTTGGGGTTGCTGGCCGCGCAACGGCATCGCCTGGGTAGCGCCGTCGCGCGTTCCCGACCCGCTGCGCGAACTGGCCGCGCGAATGGAAGCCTGGTTGCGTGACGCGGGATTCGAGATGGATGCTCGGCCCTTCAATCCGCACGTAACGCTGGTCAGGAAGGCAGAGTGTGCGCCCTTGCCCGATTCGACGCCGATTATTGACTGGCAAGTGGAAGACTTTGTTCTGGTGAGATCGACGCTCGCGCCCGACGGTTCACGCTACGAAACCATCGGCCGCTGGCCTTTGGCTGGCGTTCACTCTTGAACCGCAGAGGCAAGAGAATCCCGGAATCTAAACCATTCGAAACGAAAACGTGGTGATGTGAAAACAAATTCAATCATCCCATTTGTGCACGTCGCGCCAATTGCATTGATGGAACTTTGAATCCCCGGCATTTCTCCGTGCCTCTGTGTCTCCGTGGTGAAGGATGTTATTGAGATCTATGCCGCCTTCTGGGTATCGGTGGGCAGTTCGACCCGGGCTTCCAGGCCGCCACCCTCACGTCGCAGCAGCTTGACGTTGCCACCGTTCATGCGGGCGGCGCGCTCGACGATCGCCAGTCCAAGTCCGGAGCCGTTGCCTCCGCTACGCGAGGCCTCCAGTCGGGTAAAAGGTTGCATCACGCGCCAGACTTCCGATTCCGGAATGCCGGGGCCGCGATCGAGCACCCGCACCAGCGCATGTCCGTCGACGCACTCAGTCCTGACTTCGACCTCGCCACCGCCGTAACGCAGCGCGTTGTCCACCAGATTGGTCACCATCCTCTGGGTAGCGGTCGGCTTCAGCGTAAGCGGAGGCAGCTCGCCCAGATTGGTGTTCACCGATTTACCCATGCGCGAGAATCGCTCGCACACGCTGGAGACGATGTGGTTGAGATCCTCGCCGTTTCGCGACGGTTCGTTTCCGCCCTCACGGGCAAAGTCGAGGAACTGGTTGACGATCGCGTCCATATCCTCGATATCCTGGATCATACTGTTCTTCAATCCATGGTCGCCGGCCTCGCCGAGCATCTCGATACCGAGCCGCAACCTGGACAGCGGTGTGCGCAAATCGTGGGAAATTCCAGCGAGCAGGACCGCGCGATCGTTGTCCAGTTGCTTCAGGTTGGAAGTCATCTGATTGAATGCGTGGGACAGCGTGCGAATTTCCGTGGGGCCTTGTTCATCGAGCGGAGGAGGCGTCCTGCCGGCACCGATCTGTTCTGCGGCGCTGGCCAGCGCCCGTAACGGCCGGTTTACCCGCAGCACCAGCAACAGCCCCCCGGCGATTGCCAGTGTCAGCCCGAATACGCTCCAACCGGTCCAGGCCCAGGCCGACGCGGAACCGCGCGACTCGGGCGGGAATACCACCCAGTAGGCCTGATTCTTGACTTTGATCTTGATCCACAGGGCGCGCGTGGCGTCCTCCAGCAGCACCAGCGCTTGCGCGTCGTCGGCCACTTCGCGCCTCAATGCCTCGCCGATGGCGCGCAGCAGCGGGGACTGCGGCAGCGGTACGTCCTCATCGTCCCAGGCGGTGGCCGGCAACAGCTTGATGTTGTGGTGCGCCGGAAGTCTTTCGCTGAACTTGCGGCGGACCGCGGGCGGCATGGTTTCCAGCGCCACGCTCACGGTGCCGATCACGCTGGCAATCTGGTTGGCGAGGTATTCGGACTGGATGCGCACGTTGTAGGACCGATACAAGCCCAGCCAGATCAACTGGCTGACCACCAGCAGCGCCGAGATCACCAGTACCGTGCGGGACAGCAGCGATTGCGGAATCCAGTTCATGACACGACGGGGAAGCCTAACGGGAATCGTCGGGAACGAAAACGTAGCCCACGCCCCATACCGTCTGGATGTAGCGGGGGTTGGCCGGATCTTCCTCCAGCACTCGCCGCAGGCGCGAGACTTGTACATCGATGCTGCGGTCGAAGACCCCGTACTCGCGTCCGCGCGCCAATTCCATCAAGCGGTCGCGCGATAGCGGCGTGCGCGAATGCGTCACCAGCGCCTTGAGCATGGCGAATTCGCCGGTCGTCAATCCGACGTGCTTGCCGTTGCGGGTGAGCGTGCGGGTGGCAAAATTGATTTCGAATGAGCCGAATCGCACCGGCGCCTTGCTGTCATCGGGAGCGCCGGGCAGGGCGGATGCAGGTGACTGGCGGCGCAAGACTGCGTTGATCCTTGCGACCAGTTCGCGCGGGTTGAACGGTTTCGGCAGATAGTCGTCTGCGCCGACGTCCAGGCCGGCGATGCGGTCCGCTTCGTCCCCTTTCGCCGTGAGCATGATGATCGGTGTGCGCCTTCCGCCGGCGCGCAGCCGCCGGCAGATGCTCATGCCGTCTTCGCCCGGTAGCATCAGGTCGAGGATGATCATGTCCACGTTTTCCTTGCTGATCACCCGTTCCATCGCGCTGCCGTTGGCAACGGCGTGCACGCCGAATCCTTGCTCGGCGAGATAGCGGTTCAGGAGATCGCGCAGGCGTTGGTCGTCGTCTACTACCAGAATGTTTGTGATCGCGGCGTTCACGTCGGTTCGGCTTGTCTGCAGCATACCCGCAAATTATGAAGCAGTTGATGGCGCTCATGATAGCGCCGGGAACAGGTTATTCTTGTCCCATGAGCCGGCGCATACAGGTGTTGCAGGGCGACATCACCCGCCAGCAGGTGGAGGCGATCGTCAATGCTGCCAACGCCTCCCTGCTCGGCGCTGAGCGAAGTCTTGGCTGGGCTGCGCTGACACGCTGCATTCCCCGGGGGCGATCGAAGCGATGGATACGCTGGACAGCGAATACGATCTTCTGGTGATCGGCGGCGGAATCAACGGGGTGGGTCTGGCCCGCGATGCCGCCGGCAGGGGCGTTCGCGTCGCCCTGTGCGAACGCGGCGATCTCGCCGGCGCGACTTCCATGGCGAGCAGCAAATTGATTCACGGCGGCCTGCGCTATCTGGAGCAGCGGCAGTGGCGTCTGGTACGCGAATCGCTGGCGGAACGCGAGGTGCTGATGCGGCTCGCGCCGCATCTGGTTAGGCCAATACGCTTCGTGCTTCCTCACGTTCCCGGCCTGCGGCCGAAGTGGATGATCCGTGCCGGCTTGTGGCTCTATGACCGACTTGGCGGCGCCAGCACTTTGCCACGAAGCCGTGCGGTCGATTTGCGGGCGCCGCCCTTCGAAGACGATCTCGACCCCCGCTTCGGCAGCGGTTTCTCCTACTCGGATTGCCGGGTGGACGATGCGCGTCTGGTCGTGGTCAATGCGCTCTCTGCGCAAACTCTCGGGGCGAAAATTCTGCCGCGCACCGCCTGCGTGGGTCTCACCGCCACGGGAAAAGGCTGGCGCGCCGACCTCGAGGCTGCCGATGGACGGCGCGGATTCCTGTCGGCCAAAGCGATCGTCAACGCCGCCGGACCCTGGGTCGAACAACTGTTGCGCGAAATCGCCGGCCTGCAAGTGCAGGCGCGAGTGCGGCTGGTCAAGGGCAGCCATATCGTCGTGCCGCGCAGGATCGCGGGCGACCATGCCTATATTTTGCAGAACCGCGACCGCCGGATTGTATTTCTTCTGCCGTTCGAACGCAGATTCACCCTGATCGGCACTACCGAGGTGGCACTCGCGCAGCCGCCCGCGGTCATGGAGGTGTCGGATGAAGAAGTGCGCTATCTGTGCGACGCGGCGAACCGCTATCTGAGGACGCCAATAAACGCTGGCGACGTGGTGTGGTGTTACGCCGGAGTCCGGGCGCTACACGACGATGGCAAGGCGAGCTCTACCGAGGTCACGCGCGACTATGTCCTGCAGCTCGATCACTCCGCCAGCGGCGCGCCCATCCTGTCCGTATTCGGGGGCAAGATCACGACATACCGTCGCCTTGCCGAGCACGCGCTGGATAAACTTTCGTCGGTGCTGGAGCTTCCGGGCCGTCCGTGGACCGCAACTGCGCCGCTTCCCGGTGCCGCGACCGGCCACTTCGATTACGTCGAGTTTCTGAAGAGCATGCTGACTCGCTGCGCCGCGTTGCCTACCGGGCTGGTCGAAGGTATCGTGCGGCGGCACGGATCGACTGCAATCGACTTGATCGGCGACGCACAGAACGTCAGCGACATGGGGACACATTTCGGCGCTGGATTGACGGCGCGCGAAGTCGATCATTTTATCGACAGGGAATGGGCGCGCACTGCGGAAGACGTGCTGTGGCGGCGCAGCAAGATCGGCCTGCACCTGAGCGCCGCCGAACGCGCTGCCGTAGAGGACTACATCACGCGACGGATCTCCGCCTGAGTGCGTTCACGCGAGCATGGCCGCGAAGCGTTCGGCTTCCATCGGCCGGCCGCCGAAGTAGCCCTGGTAAGCCTCGCAGCCAAGCGCACGCAGAAAATCGAGCTGGCCCCGGGTTTCCACGCCTTCGGCGACCACCGTCATGCGCAGGCTCTTCGCCAGGTTGATGATTGCCTGCACGATCGCGGAATCGTTCAGGTCGTGCGGCAGGTCCTCGACGAAGCTGCGGTCGATCTTCAGTTTGTCGATCGGGAAGCGCTTCAGGTAATTCAAGCTCGAGTAGCCAGTGCCGAAATCGTCGATGGAAAGGCTCACCCCCATCTCATGCAGCATCTGCAGGGTCCTCGCGGTTTCCTTGGGATCCTGCATGATCGCGTTCTCGGTGAGTTCGATCTCGAGCTGGCTCGGCTTGAGGTTATGGCGGGCAAATGCCGCCGCCACGCCCTGGACCAGGTTGGCGCGGCGGAACTGGAACGCAGAATAGTTGACGGCCACAGGGACCACCCGCAGTCCGTCCGTCTGCCAGGCGTTGATCTGGCGGCAGGCCTCGTTCAATACCCATTCGCCGATGAGATGGATGATGTCCGATTCTTCCGCCAGGGGAATGAAACTCTCCGGAAACAGCAGTCCGTGCTCGTCGTGGGTCCAGCGCACCAGCGCCTCGGCACCCAGCAACTTGCCATTGGCGGTGTCGAACTGCGGCTGATAGTGAAGGACCAGTTGATTGCGTTCGATGGCGCGGCGCAGCTGATTGGCCAGCACCAGGCGCTCGGCCACCGGTGCAGTCAGTTCAGGCGTGAAGAATTCGTAGCGGTTGCGGCCGCTCTTCTTCGAGTAGTACATTGCCGCATCCGCGTTGCGGATCAGATCCTCCATGGTTTGCCCGTCATCGGGATAGACGCTGATGCCGACGCTTGCCGAGATCTGGATTTCCTGCGTGTCGAGCAGGAACGGTTCCTCGAAGGTGGAGAGCACCTTGCCGGCGACCAGCGCCGCTTCGGCCGGTTCGCGCAATGCCGAAAGGACGATGAGGTACTCGTCGCCGGCGTGCCGGCACACCGTATCAGTTTCGCGCACGCAGCCGCGCAGCCGCGCCGCTACGGTCTGCAACAGGATGTCGCCGGCACGGTGCCCGAAGGAATCGTTGACATTCTTGAAACGGTCCAGGTCGATGAACAGCAGCGCGACCCTGGTTTCCATGCGTTTTGCCGATGCCAGAGCCTGCTGCAGGCGGTCCTGAAACAGCGTGCGGTTGGGTAGCCCCGTGAGCAGGTCGTGGTGGGCGAGAAAGCGCACCCGGGCGTCCATGTCCTTGCGTTGGGACACGTCCTCGGTAACCCATAGCACCTTGATCGGTTCGCCCTCCAGATCGAGCAGTGCATCCCCCTTGGTACGCAACCAGCGGTGGGTGCCGTCGGGCCAGGACACCCGGTACTCGATGTCGAGGTTGCCGGTTCCGCCCAGGCATTCGGCGAGGGCGTTCGTGAAATGGGGACGATCTTCGATATGGATCGATTCGAGCAGCTGTTTGTAGGGAACATCCGGGTGGTCGCTGCGAATGCCGAACAGACGCAGGCTCATTTCCGAAGCGCGCACCATCCGGCTTCGAACATCGAACTCGCAGGTGCCGATCTCAGCGAACGCCAGCGCGAGCTTCTCGCGGTCGAGGGTGGCCTTTAGCGCATCGAGAGTGCTTCGGGTGATGGCCTGCGAATCGCTCAACCTCTCCGAAGATATCAGCAGCTCCGCGCTGGCGCTCTCGAGCTTTTCGTTGGTTTCCCGCAAAAGCTGCTGGGCAGCTGCAAGCTTCCTTTTCATGTCAGCAGCCTGCGCCAACGTGCGCGGGATGGGTTTGCGCCCGCGAGGACTTGCGCGTTTACCGGGCTTTGCCTTGCTTGCGGCGCGTCTTTTGCTTTTGGCGGGGCTCACTCGATGGGACTCAGTCGTTTCCTGTTCCATGCTCGG
Organism: Burkholderiales bacterium; assembly: GCA_035644415.1. Taxonomy (GTDB): domain Bacteria; phylum Pseudomonadota; class Gammaproteobacteria; order Burkholderiales; family JACQAP01; genus JACQAP01. Next base: position 12,267 of record DASQOP010000230.1, on the reverse strand, counting down.
CGCGATCGGGGAGTCGCGAACTGGTCGCAATGAGAGGGTCCCGTCCTATCGCTGCAAGCGCCGTGCCATCGACATTCTGAGTGATTCCCGCCCCACCGGCAACACGGCCGGCGGGAAGGCGCCCGTGAATCAAGGCAGGAGTCAAGGGCGCCGCGGCAGCTTCGCGGCGCCGATTGTCAGAATCAGGCGTGTATTGGCAGTGTTTCGATGGACTTGCAGAGCGCCCGGGTAACCTGGGCGGTCGTGGCCTTGCCGTCAAGGTCAGGGGTGAAGACGTGCGCCTGAGTGACGCTTTCGATCGCGCCCATCAGGCGGGCGGCGGCCCCGGACTCGCCAAGATGTTCGAGCATCATCACCGCGGTCCAGAAAGTCCCGATCGGATTGGCGATGCCTTTGCCGACGATGTCGAGTGCCGAGCCGTGGATCGGCTCGAACATCGACGGAAAGCGGCGTTCCGGGTTGAGATTCGCCGTGGGCGCGATGCCGAGGCTGCCGGAGAGCGCCGCGGCGAGATCCGACAGGATGTCGGCATGCAGATTTGTGGCAACCATCACATCGAGAGAGGCGGGACGGAGCACCATGCGCATAGTGGCGGCATCCACCAGCATCTTGTCGGTCTCGACCTCCGGATAATCCTTCGCCACCGAGGCAAAGATCTCGTCCCACATCACCATCCCGTGGCGCTGTGCGTTTGATTTGGTGATCAAGGTCAGATGCCGTTTCGGCCGCTTGCGCGCAAGACCGAAGGCGAACCGCTGGATGCGCTCCACGCCAGCACGGGTAAATACCGAGATCTCGGTAGCAACCTCCTCGGGCAGGCCGCGATGCGAACGTCCACCCTGTCCGGAGTATTCGCCCTCGGTGTTCTCGCGCACGATCACCCAATCGAGGTCGGCCGGCGACTTTAGTTTGAGCGGCGGCTCGATGCCAGGCAACACGCGGGCGGGGCGTACGTTGGCGTATTGGTCGAAGCCCTGGCAGATGTTGAGCCGCAGGCCCCACAGTGTAATGTGATCCGGCACTTCCCTGGAGCCGACCGCGCCGAAGTAGATCGCATCGAAGTTCCTGAGCCTCGCAAGACCATCCGCGGGCATCATTTCGCCGTGCTTGAGGTAATACGCGCTGCCCCAGTCGAAGTGCTCGAATCTCAGCTTGAAGCTGCCGTCCTGCTTTGCCAGCATCTCCAGTACCTCGATGCCGGCCGCGATCACTTCGGTGCCGATGCCGTCTCCGGGAATCGCTGCAATTTTGTATGATTTCATCTAAATCCTTTCGCCGCCAAGACGCCAAGAGCGCCAAGGCAAGACAAGAGAGAATTTGCAAGAGCCTGATGCGCAACGTGACGGGTATGTCTGCGCATCTGTACCAATACTTGGCATTTCGCCGTTTCCCATGTCATGGCTTTTGCACTTCTCGGCGCTCTTGGCGTCTTGGCGGCCAGTCTAGAAATTCACGTTGTTCTTGCCCTTGAGTTTGAGAATCTTGCGCGCGTCGTCGGGCGTGGCGATTTCGAGGCCCAGTTCTTCTAAGATGCGGCGGATCTTGGAGACTTGGTCGGCGTTGGACTTGGCGAACTGGCCCTTGCCGATCCACAGGCTGTCTTCCAGGCCGACGCGCACGTTGCCGCCCATTACCGCAGACTGCGTGGCAATGTACATCTGGTTTCGACCCGCGCCGAGCACCGACCACTGGTACTGTTCGCCGAACAGCCGGTCCGCGGTGCGCTTCATGTGCAGCACGTCCTCCGGGTGGGGGCCGATGCCGCCGCGGATGCCGAATACCGACTGGATGAACAACGGCGGCTTGACCAGGCCGCGATCGAGGAAGTGCGCCGCGGTGTACAGGTGGCCGATGTCGTAGCACTCGATCTCGAAGCGGGTGTCGTTGTTGCTGCAGGACTCGAGAATGTGGGCGATGTCCTTGAAGGTGTTCTTGAAGATGCGATCGTCGGAACCGGCGAGATAGGGCTTTTCCCAGTCGTGCTTGAACTCGGTGAAACGTTGCAACATCTCGTACAGGCCGAAATTCATCGAGCCCATGTTGAGCGACGCCACCTCGGGCTTGAGCTGCAGCGCCGGCTGCAGCCGTTCTTCCACGCTCATGGTCGGAGCGCCGCCGGTGGTGAGATTGACCACGACGTCGGATGCCGCCTTGATCTTCGGCAGGAACCGCAGAAACATCTTCGGATCCTGGGTGGGGCGGCCGTCCTTGGGCTCGCGCGCATGCAGGTGCACGATTGCCGCGCCGGCTTTCGCCGCGCCGATCGCCGCATCCGCGATCTCATCCGGCGTCACCGGCAAGTGGGGCGACATCGAAGGCGTGTGGATGGCGCCCGTTACTGCGCAGGTGATGATGACTTTGTTAGCCATTTTCAGTTTCTCCAGTTAGCAGTCAGATTCTGTCACCGCAAAGGCGCAAAGAGCGCAAAGGAAACCCGGATAACAAGCAAAAAAGCGGTTCATGTCGTTCGATACCTGGATAGCCGATACTTGCGACGAAAGCAGGTTCTGCGCAGTGCAGGTTTTCCGCGGCTATTTTTCTGCTTTTCTTTGCGTTCTTTGCGTCTTTGCGGTGAAGATTTTAGTCTTTCGGTTCCATTGAGCGTTTGTGGGCGATGAGCGCCATAAGCCGCCGGTCGCGCCAGGCTTCGCGCTCGGCGTGCTGGGTTTGGGGCATGAGCTTGCGCCGTTCCCCTTCGATCCTCGCGACCAGCTTGTTGTCCCAGGGTTCGTGTTCCAGGTCTTTCATCATGCCGTAAAGCACCTGGCCGTAGCGCGCGGCATAGTCGGACACGCCGCCGGGCGCGTTCAGATCAATGGTCTCGAAGGGGCCCATGAACGACCAGCGCAATCCCAGTCCGTCCTTGACGCATTTGTCGAGGTCCTCGACCGAGACGTAGTCCTCCTTCACCAGTCGCCATGATTCCAGTAACAGCGCAGCCTGCAGGCGATTGAGAATGAATCCCTCGACTTCTTTCTTCACGGTGATGGCCACCTGACCGACCTTGTCGTGCAGCGCACGGGTCCTGGCGACCACATCGGGACTGGTCCATGGCGCGGGCGAGATCTCGACGATCGGCACCACGTGCGGCGGATTGACCGGATGCGCGACGATGCAGCGATGCTTGCCCTTGAGCCCGTCGCTGAAGCGCGACGTCTGGATGGTCGAAGTCGAGCTCGCCAGGATGCAGTGCGCCGGAGCCGCTTCGTCGAGTTGACGGTAAACCTCGCGCTTGACGTCCAGCCGCTCAGATGTGTTCTCCTGAACATAATCGGCGTCTCTCACGGCCTCTGCCAGCGTGGCCGCGCCGCTGACGCGCTTCATCACGGCGTCGGGAGAATCCTTGATCAGCCCGAACTGTTGCAGTTCTTCCAGCCCCTCCCTGACGAGGCCGATGGCCTTGTCGGTCGCACCGGGGGTACTGTCGTAGAGCTTTACGGGATGTCCCGCGCGCGCGAACACCATTGCCCAGGCACGGCCTATCAATCCCGCACCAATGATTGCTACTTTTTCCATTCTATTTCCTTCAAAAATTTACCACAGAGACACAGAGGCGCGGAGAAGAACGAAAATATGCAAGATCCTGATTAGAAAAAAAGGGATTCAAGAAAATCCAAGCTCGCCTTGTTCTTCTCTGTGCCTCTGTGGTGGATTCGAATCTAACCTAACATCTCGACGCCGGCGCAGACCGACAGCGCCTGACCGGTGACGTTCCCGCCGATGTCGCTGGCGAGGTAAAGCGCCATGTTGGCGATGTCGTAGGGACTGACCATGCGGTGCATCGAGACGCGTTCGAGCGAGATCTTCCTCTGTTCCTCGAAGCTGATGCCGACCGCCTTGGCTTTGGCCTCGATGACGCGGTTGATGCGGCTGCCCTCGACCACGCCAGGCTGGATCGCGTTGACGCGGATGTTGTCCGGACCGACCTCCATCGACAGGCTTTTGGTGAACCCGACCACGCCCCACTTGGCGGCGGCATAGGGGGTGCGAAACGGGAATCCCAGCCTCCCTGCGGCGGAAGACAGATTGATGATCGAGCCGCCCCCGGCGGCCTTGATCATCGGCACCGCCAGGCGCGTGCAATAGAACATGCCGTTCAGGTCCACCGCGATGCAGCGCTCCCAAGCCTCGACCGCAATGTCCTCGACTTTTCCCGTAGGCCCGGCGATGCCGGCGTTGTTGATGAGGCAGTCGAGCCCGCCAAGACGTTTCTTTAAATCGGCAAACAGCCGGTCCACGTCCTTGAGGCTGGACACGTCCGCCAGCGTGGCGCTGACGCCTGGAAAGGCTTCCAGCGTTTCGTCAAGCGAAGCCTGCACGACGTCGCAGATGTGCACCCGTGCACCGGCCTTGTGAAACACATCCGTCATCGCCCGGCCGATTCCCGCCCCACCGGCGGTGATCAGGACCCGCTTTCCCTTTGCTGAAATTTCCATTTATTTATCCTTTTACTAACCACAGAGACACAGAGAAATGCAACAAAGAAACTGGAACCAGAATCAAACTAAGAGCGCCAAGAAATCCAGCATCGTAGCGGCAGGCTTTCCTTCGAGTTGGGAGAGTTGGCCCTTCTCCGTGCCTCGGTGTCTCCGTGGTGAATCTTGCAGTCACAACCACAACACCTGCTTGCGGAAATCGAGATCGGTAAGCAGCGGGCGCGCCGGTCCTTCGTGCGACACGTGCCCGCGGTCGAGGACGTAGGCGCGGTCGGCGAGCGACAGCACCAGGTCCAGATGATGCTCGATGATCAAAATTGCGACTTCCTCCCGGAGCTGCTCGATCGACTTGAAGACTTCATCGACCATGGCTGGCGACAGGCCTTCGAACGGCTCGTCCATAAGCAGCAGCTTGACGTTGCCGGAGAGGGCGCGGGCAATCGCGACCATCTGTTGTTCGCCACCGGAGAGCAGGTCGGCTTTAACGTGAAGCTTTTCGCGGATTCTCGGGAAGTAGCCGTAAATCCTGTCGCGATCCCACATGACGCCGTCGCCCGCCTGGCGCGCAAGTGCGCCGAGGCGCAGATTTTCCTCCACGGTCAGGCCGGAGAACAACCTGCGACCCTGTGGCACCAGGCCGATGCCCGATCGTGCGATCCGTTCCGGTGTGCTGCCGCTGATCACCTGGCCGTTGAAAGTCACGGTGCCGGATGCGGGTTGAACAATGCCGAGTATGCTCTTGAAGGTTGACGACTTGCCGGCACCATTGCGGCCCAGCAAGCCGACGACATCGCGGGCGCGCACCAGGAGACTCACATCGTGAAGTATGTGGCTCTTGCCGTAGAAGGAATTGATCTTGTCCAGCTGCAGCAAGACCTTCTGCGAGGACGGATCCGTCTGCGTTCGATGGGCGGCGAGATGCGCATGACCGCTGCCGATGTAAACGCGCTGAACTTCGGGATGCGCGCGCACGGTTTCCGCGTCGCCCTCGACCAGCACTCTGCCTTCATTCATTACCGTGACGGTGTCGGCCATGCCGAACACGCGATCGATGTCGTGCTCGACCAGCAGCACCGCCATATCCCCGGTCAGCCGGCGTATCAGTACGCCGATGCGCTCGCGCTCCGCCGCGGCGAGGCCGGCCAGCGGTTCGTCCAGCAGCAGGACGCGGGGCTTCGCCGCCAGTGCCATGCCGATCTCGACCAGCCTCTGTCCGCCGTAGGAAAGGCTGGAGATCAGCGCGTGCTCGGTATTCTCGAGCCCGAGAAATTTCACAAGTTGGCGTGTTTCGACGTTCACTTGCGGCAGGGCGTTGCTGCGCGTCCAGACGTTGAAGCGCCGCGCATCGCGCGCTTGCACCGCCAACCGCAGGTTCTCCCAGACGGACAGCGCCGGGAACAGGCTGGTGATCTGGAATGAGCGCGCCAGACCCTGCTTCACCACTTGCTCGGCAGGTAGGCCTGCGATCGGGGTATTGACCAGCACAATGTGTCCCGCATCGGGAGCGAACATGCCGGAGAGGGTATTGAACAGGGTGGTCTTGCCGGCGCCGTTGGGTCCGATCAGCGCATGCAGCTTGCGGTCGGCGAGCGTCAGGTCCACCCCCGCGACTGCAGTGAAGCCGCCGAAACGCTTGACCACGCCGGCGCAGTTCAGGATCGTGCCGGAAACCGGTGAATGCTCGCACAGAAAAGCAGGGATCTCCTGACCCGGTTGCGGGGTTACGCGCGCGGCCATTGCGCCGACGCCTTCCGTCTTCTTGCGCAGCGGCGCAAGCAGGCGCGCGCCGACACCGACCAGTCCCGAAGGCGAAAACAGGATGAAGGCCATGAACAGAAGGCCGAACCAGAACTGCCACGCCGAGGTGTAGCCGGTCAGAACCTCGCGGAACATGATGTAGAAGAATGCGCCGAGCGTCGGCCCGAGAAAACTGCCGACGCCGCCGAAGATGGTCATGGCGAGGATTTCCCCGGAGAAATTGACGTGCACCGTGTCCGCGGAAACGAACAGCTTGAGAAAAGCCATCAGGCTGCCGCCCAGGCCGGTGACCGTGGCGGAGATGACGAAGGCCGCGAGCTTGTAGCGTAGCACCGGATAGCCGATGAAGCGGGCGCGGTTCTCGTTCTCGCGAATGGCCGCGAGCACTGAGCCGAGCGGCGAGTGCACGACCCGCCACATGATCCATGCAACGAGAAATACGATCACAGCGATCAGGTGGTAGAAAACCACCCGGTTATCGAGATCGAGTCCGAAAATCGGCGCACGCTGAATCCCGGAAAGGCCGTTTTCGCCACCGGTGAACGAAGTCCAGCGGTACACGATGTAGAAGGTCAGTGCAGTGAACGCGAGCGTGAGCAGGGAAAAGTACACGCCGCGCCGGCGCAGCACCAGGAAGCCGGCGACCAGGCCGAACGCGGCGGAGCAAAGTACCGCGAAGCCGAGCGGCAGCCACAGGCTGCCTTTGAACCAATGCATTTGCGACAGCGCAGTGGCGTAAGCGGCCAGTCCGAAGAACATGCCGTGACCAAAGGACAGCAGTCCGGTGTAACCGAGCAGGAGGTTGTAGCCCAGGCCGACCAGCGCAAAGATCGCGATCTCGGTGGCGATGCCCCAGGTGAAGCCGGTGCCGGTGACCACATGCGGCAGCGCCAGCAGCGCCACCGCGGAGATGACAAGCGGATGTCTGAGGAAGTTGCCCGGCTTCATTCGAACTTCTCGAATTTCTCGCCCATCAATCCGCGCGGGCGGAACAGCAGGATCAGCACCATCAGCAGGTACATCGAGGCTTCCGCCGCGGGCGGGTAGTAATAAACGGTGATGCCGCGCACGGCACCGACCAGCAGGCCGGAAATGACCACGCCCCAGAAACTGCCCAATCCGCCGATCACTACCACGACGAAAGTTGCGGTGAGGATTTCGGTGCCCATCGCGGGTTGCACGCCTGCGAGCGGGGCCGAGAGAACGCCCGCCAGGCCCGCGAGCGCCACCCCAAGCGCGAACACCGCGGTCAGGATCGGCCGCAGCGAGATGCCCAGCGCACGCACCATTTCCGGATCGCGAACCCCGGCGCGCACCACCATTCCGAATGCAGTCTTGTTGAGCAACAGCCAGCACCCGGTGACGGCGGTGATCGCCACCGCGAGTACGAACAGGCGGTAATAGGAATAGATGAAATCGCCCAGAATCAACTGGCCGCGAAGCTGTTCCGGCAGCGAGAACGGCAGGCCGGTGGTACCCCAGATCATGCGCAGGCTTTGCTCGGCGGTCAGCGCCAGGCCGAAAGTGAACAACAGGCCCAGCATCGGATCCCTGCTGTAGAGGCGTCGCAGGGCAAAGCGCTCGATCAGGATGCCGATCAGCGCCACGCCCACCGGGGAGAGCCCCATCGCGCCGAGAAAGCCGAGTCGTCTTTCGATTTCGTAGGCGAGATAGGCGCCCACCGCATAGAACGCGCCGTGGGCAAGGTTGACCACACCGCCGAGACTGAAGATCAGCGAAAGTCCCAGCGACAGGACGATGTAGTACGACCCGACCAGCAGGCCGTTGGCGATCTGCTCGAGAAGAAGCACGGCTGAAACGAACTCAGCCGCGACTCACGCCGCCGGCAGGCTGCAGGGGTTTTCCTGCTGTGTGGGCTGGATCAGCTCCAGCGACTCCTTGGGGCCCGGCACGGTCTCGACGATGTCGAAGATGTCCCACTGATCCTTCGACTTCGACTTGTCCTTCACATTGACCACGTACATTTCCTGCAGCAACTGATGGTCCCAGTCGCGGAACTTGCCCTTGCGCGCCTTGAGAAGATCGAATTCCGCGCCTTTCTCCAGATGCTGGACGATCCTGGCGGCTTCGGTTCCCTTGGTTTCCGCAACCGTCTGCAGCACGATGCGCACGCCGATGTAATCGCCCCAGGCCTGATTCTCCGGCGGTTGTCCATACTTCTTCACAAAGCGTTCGGTAAATGCCCGGGACGCGGGAATGTTCAAGCCGTGATACCACAGGCTCTGCCAATGGCCGGACAGCGCATCGAGGCCGGTGGCCCAGAACGGCGCAGTGTCCATCACGCCGCCGGCAAGCTGATAGGGCAGGCCGTATTCCTTGTACTGTTTCAGGAACGTCGTCTGGTCCACGCCGGCTAGATTGAGGTAGACGAAATCGGGCTTGAGCTGGCGAATCTTGAGAATGTAGGCGCTGTAGTCCGCAGTGTTGGTCGGCACGAAATCGTTGTTGAGGATGATGCCGCCGTTCTGCTCCAGGAAGCGCGAGGAAACCTTGTAGAGATCATGGCCGAATGCATAGTCCGCGGTGAGAAAACACCAGCGCGCGCCCCTGATCAGGTTCTTCTGCAATTGCCATGTGCCGATGGTCTTGGTGTACATGGTGTTGCTGCCCTCGATGTGGAACATGTAGCGTTTGCAGTTGGCGCCGCGCAGCGCATCGGAATTGCAGCCGGTGTTGAAGAACGGGATCTTGTAGCGCTGTGCCTGCTCGCCGATGGCGAGCCCCGAAGCCGAACTGATCTCCCCGATGAGGCAGATCACCTGGTCACGCTCGACCAACTTGTTCGCCTTGGTCACGGCGGTGGCAGGGTTGACGCTGTCCTCGGCGATCATCTCCACTTTGCGCCCGAGCACGCCGCCCGCCGCATTGGCTTCTTCGACCGCCAGCATGGCGCCCTTGTAGCCGTACTCGCCCACCTGGCCGAGAAAGCCGGTGCGCGGCGTGATGTGGCCGATACGGATCGCCTCGGATTGCGCGCGCAGGATTGACGGGAAACCAAACTGCGCCGCAGCAGCAGCGACGGTCAGCGTGGCGGTCTGTTTGATCAGCTTGCGGCGGCCTGGTGCTATCGTCCTTTCGGTTTTCTTGCTCATGATTCCTCCCCCGATTTCTATGGCAGCCCTTTTTTCGGGTTGCCGGTTCGATTCCGATCCGGTTCAGCCCGCCTTGAGAATGGCGGCGACTACGGCGTCGGTTACCTGCCTGGTATTGGCGTTGCCGCCCAGGTCCGGCGTGCGCAGCCCGGATTGCATCACCCCCGACATGGCTGACACGATGCGGCTTGCAAGTTCCGCCTGGCCCAAATGATCCAGCATCATCGCCCCGCTCCAGATCTGGCCGAGCGGGTTGGCAATGCCTTTGCCGGCAATATCCGGCGCCGAGCCGTGCACCGGCTCGAACATGGAAGGATACTGCCTTTCCGGATTGATATTGGCGGAAGCCGCAATGCCGATGCTGCCGGCAATGGCCGCCCCCAGGTCGGTGAGAATGTCACCGAACAGATTGCTGCCCACCACCACGCCGAAGCGTTGCGGATGAGTGACGAAGCGCGCCGAAAGCGCGTCGATGTGCATCTGCTCGCTTTCGATCTCGGGGTAGCCTTTGGCGATTTGCCAGAACACCTCGTCCCAGAACGGCATGCTGAAATTGATGCCATTGGATTTGGTGGCCGAGGTGACTTTCTTCTTGCCGATCCTGCGCGCAAGCTCGAACGCATAGCGGATGATGCGCTCGGTGCCCATGCGGGTGAAGATGCTGATCTGGCTGACCACTTCGTTGGGCGTGCCGGAGTAGATGCGGCCGCCCATGTTGGAGTACTCGCCTTCGTTGTTTTCGCGCACCACCACGAAGTCGATGTCCTGCGGGCCGCGGTCGGCGAGCGGCGTTTTCACGCCGGGCAGCAACTTTACCGGCCGCACACAGGCGTATTGCTGGAAGCCGCGGCGTATCGGCGCGATCAGCTCCCACAGCGAGACATGGTCAGGCACGCCGGGAAACCCGACGGCACCCAGAAAAATGGAATCGAAAGGGCGCAACTGGTCCAGTCCGTCCCCGGGCATCATGCGCCCGTGCTTCTGGTAGTACTCGCAGCTCCACGGGAAGCTGCGGTAGCTGAACCTGAGCCCGCCGTGCGCTTTCGCCGCGGCATCGAGAACGCGCGTGCCTTCGGGGACGACTTCCTTGCCAATGCCGTCACCCGGGATCAGCGCTATGTTGAATTCTTTCATGGGATGGTGTTAATCACGGTGGCACGTCTGCAAAGCGTCAACATATGTTCTTAGGGCTCCCTCTCCACGTCAGTGGAGAGGGTGGGGGGTGAGGTGATAGTTTCTAACGTTTGAAACCGGAGCGGATCCAGTCGATGCTCTTCATTCCGTCCGGTGGGCTGATATGCTCGGGCGTGTAGTACTTGATGTTGGTGAGCGTGAGTTTCCCGTCGACCTTCCTGACCGTGCCGTAAGGCACGTGCTGCACCGCCTGATGCCCCTTGCCGAGCGACATGTCCACCGTGCCGGCGACCGACTCGAACTTCAGGTACTCGAACGCGCCGATGATCTGATCGATGGTCGGATCCAGCACCTTGTTGGCGGCCTGTGCTTTTTCGAAAGCGGCCTTGGCACCCATGAACGCGGTCGCCATGTGGTAGGAAGCGTATACCGGTGCGACGCCGAAGCGTTCCTTGAACGCCTTCTGGAACCACTTGTTGAGTGTGGTCGGCGGGGCAAACGGACCGTTGGGGCCGCGCGCACCGATCATGGTGCCGTCGGGCAACTGGTCGCCGAGACGGTCGAGCACAGTTTCGCCGGTAATCATGATGTTGGGCATGCGCGCCAGCAACCCGCGCGGTGCCGCCTGCAGGATGAAGGCCTCGAGATCGCCGCCCCAAAGCGAGTTCTGCACTATTTCGGCTCCGCTGCCCAGCACAGCGGAGACTTCGGTGCCGTACTGGCCCGCGCCGAGCTTGGGCGTGACGTTGGTGCCGATCTGGACCTGCGGCTTGATGATTTTCATCGCCTCGGTGAAATCGGACCAGGCGTCCTGGCCCCAGGCGTAGTTCGGATTGACCCCCGAGAAGGTTTTGAGATTGGGGAAGCTCTCCGCAATGTAGCGGGCCGCCGCGACGTTTTCCTGGGTCGCCATGGTGGTGGTGCGGAAAACGTACTTGTAGCTCGCTTCCTCGAAGATTCGGTTGGTGGCGCAATCGAACAACACGGTGAACTGCTTCAATTCCTCGGCGACCGGCGCCACCGCCAGGCAGTCGCCGCTGGAAATCACCCCGATCACCATGTCCACATCCTGGCGTGCCACCAGGTTGCGATACTCGGTGACGACCTTGGTCGGTCCACCGGCCTCGTCCACGTAGACCACTTCGAGCGGCCTTCCGCCGAAGCCCTTCCTTTCATAGCCCGGAATCTGCCCGCCCTTGTTCAGCGCGTCCATCAGCACATCCGAGGCATTCTTGGCCGGTACGCCGAAGGGACCGGCAGCCGGTCCGGACAGGAAGGTAATGACCCCGATTCGCAGTGGAGCTTGCGCCGAGGCGAACGGCGTGCCAAGGAGCGCCGCTGCGAAAAATGCGGTAGTTGCGCCGAAGCTGCGCAGGAAGCGGTTCATGACTGGTCCTCCGGATGGGTCTTTATGTTTTTTGACGGCGCGGTCGCCGCCCGCCGCCCCTGGCGGTCACAAACCCGCCGCGGCTGACAGGCTGCGATTATAACAACTAACTTTTGGCGATTCGGTTCCGCTAGAATCCGCGTGGCCGGTTAGTGTCCTGTTCCGCTAATTCGCGGCTGAAAACCCGACGAGAATCGGCGCCACGCGGTGTTACGAGTCCTCGCCGTGGGGCCCGCCACTGTCAAGGACTCGCGCCTTGCCTGACACCGATTTCGCGGGTTTTCCGATCAATGATGGATTGTTGCCAATGGATATGGGGTCTGCGCTCCAAGGTTCGCAAGTTGTCCCACGAATCAGCGGAGCAGGACACTTGTTTCGCGCCTCTTAAGCGCTGATGGACGCGCCTTGAACATCCTCACCCTCGACACTTCGACGGAAT
>DASQOP010000229.1:0-8677 GCA_035644415.1 Burkholderiales bacterium | reverse complement strand
CGGTCGAGGTAATGCAGCGGCTTGCCGCCCGGCACCAGGTAGTTTTCGGTCAGCGCCTCGAACCAGTCGACGTTGGGCGGCGACGCGAGGATGTCCTCGTAATGGTCGGTGCGCAGGCCCAGCCCGAAGCCGAGCGCAGGTTGTGCAGTCATGGACATTGCATGATGAGCGAAAAACGGGGCATCCGCAGCAATGGATGCCCCGCGGCGCCTGGGTCGGCCAAGTTTACGCCCTGCCCGAGACCTTCCGGCATTCCGCCGGCGTGAGCGAAACGAAGCCCTGCCCCTTGCAGGCGTTCTGGCCATGGCAGGAGCTGTTCGCGGACTTGCAGTCGCTCATGCCCTTGCAGGCATTCGCGCCTTCGCAATGCACTTTCGCGGAGGTTCCGCTACCGCCGCCCATGTTTGCACAACCTGTCATGAACAGAGCGGCGGCCGTTGCCGCGAGCGCCATACCGGCGAGTTTCTTGCCTTCCATAAGTGGTTCCCCCTGTGGAGTGATGGATGAATTGCCCCGGTTGCCCAGCCCGCCGGCTGGCAGGCCGGGCTCGGCGCGGACCGATGCCGCCGCGCGTACCGCGTTGACAGGTACGCCGCGCCACGGCGCCTGGATGCAGTCGAGGCCGTCCGGGCGGCGCAGGCGCACACGGCGCGCGCGAGTGATGCCAGGGCGCGCGGACAGGGTGCCGGCCGGCCCTGATGAAGGCCTTGAAAAGGCCCCGCCCGCGCACATATAGCGGGCATGGGCGCCCGACGCCCGACACAATCCCTAATCGCAAAGGAGACAGATATGGCAAGTTTGGCCCGTTACAGCTACCCGCTTGACGAGACTTTCGACGATCTCTTCAAGGGCTTTTTCGTGCGCCCGATGACCTTCGAAAACCAGGTGCAGGGGCAATTCCGCGTCGATGTGAAGGAAGACGATGGTGCCTATGTCGTCCAGGCCGAAATCCCGGGCGTGAAAAAGGAAGACATCAACGTCACCATCAACGGCAACCAGGTGGCGATCAGCGCCGAGGTGAAACGCGAGCGCCAGGACAAGCAGGGTGAAAAGGTCCTGCGTTCCGAGCGTTACTACGGCAAGGCGTATCGCGCCTTCAGCCTGGAGCAGGACGTGGACGAAGCCACGGCGCAGGCGAAGTACAACGATGGCGTGCTGGAGCTGCGGCTGCCGAAGAAGGCTGCGGTGACTGCAAAGAAACTCTCGATCCAGTAATTGCGTGTTTGCCCGGGCAAAGGCGGCTGCGGCCGCCTTTGTTTTTTCTCTGAAGCTGAATTTCCCGCGGTAGAATTCGCGCTCCACGACCAAGCGAGCGCACCATGCCCCTTTCTCCCTCCGACGCCACGCACAAGGCGCAGATTCTCGCCGAGGCGCTGCCCTACATCCGCCGCTTCCACGGCAAGACCATCGTCATCAAGTACGGCGGCAATGCGATGACCGACGAGAAACTGAAGCACTCGTTCGCGCGCGACGTGGTGTTGCTGAAGCTGGTCGGCATGGACCCGGTGGTGGTGCACGGCGGCGGGCCGCAGATCGACGATTTCCTGAAGCGCGTCGGCAAGAAGGGCGAATTCATCCAGGGGATGCGGGTCACCGACCGCGAGACTATGGACGTGGTCGAGATGGTGCTCGGCGGGCTGGTGAACAAGGACATCGTCAACCTGATCAACCAGCACGGCGGCCGTGCCATCGGGCTGACGGGCAAGGACGGGTCCTTTATCCGCGCCAGGAAGATGCTGGTGCAGAACGAGGACAACGCTGCCGAAATGCTGGACATCGGCCAGGTGGGCGAGATCGAGAGCATCGATCCGGAAGTGATCTCGCTGCTGGAGAGCCGCGAATTCATTCCGGTGGTGGCGCCGATCGGCGTGGGCGAAGACGGCCAGTCTTACAACATCAATGCCGACCTCGTTGCCGGCAAGCTTGCCGAGATACTGCGAGCGGAAAAGCTGATCCTGCTGACCAATACAGCGGGCGTGCTCGACAAGAACGGCAATCTTTTGACCGGACTCACGCCCAAGCAAGTGGACGGACTGTTCGCCGACGGCACCATCCACGGCGGCATGCTGCCGAAGATCGCATCGGCGCTCGATGCCGCCAAGAGCGGGGTAAAGAGCGTGCACATCATCGACGGGCGGGTCGAGCACGCGCTGCTTCTGGAAGTGCTCACCGATCAGGGCGTGGGTACGCTGATCCGCAACCGGTAGCTGCTGTGCAATCCCGCTTCAGCGGCAGGACCTGGATCTTCGATCTGGATAACACCCTGCATGACGCCCGCCCGCACCTCTTTCCCCACATCGATAGGTCGATGACGGCTTATCTTGCCGAGCATCTGGATCTGAGCGAGTATGCGGCCAACGAACTGCGCCAGTTCTACTGGCGCCGCTATGGCGCCACATTGGTGGGGCTGATTCGCCATCACGGCATCGACCCGCATCATTTCCTGCGCGAAACCCACCGATTCCCTCAAATCGGGGACCTGGTGGTGGGCCGCCGCGAACTGCGATCGGTGTTGCGGCGCCTGCCCGGGCACAAGATCGTTTTTTCCAACGCCCCGGCGCATTACTCGCGGGCGATCCTGGCGGCGCTGGGTGTGGACGACCTGTTCGACGACGTGTTCTCGATCGAGCGCACCCGCTTCCGGCCCAAGCCCGATGCGCATGGATTCCGCAGACTGCTGCGCACGCACCGGCTGCTGGCGTCGCGCTGCATCATGGTCGAGGACAGCCTCGAGAACCTGCGCACCGCCAAACGCCTGGGAATGAAGACCGTCTGGGTGGATCGGTCGAGCCGCTCGCCCGCCTGGGTGGACGCGAATGTCCGTGACATCGTACGGCTGCCGCGGCTGCTGCACCTGCTCTAGACCTGCTCTTACCACGGAGGACGCAGAGGACGCGGAGGAAGAACAAAAACGAGGAAAAGCAAAGTGGGGTTAAGAGCGGAGAGACTGTTCGCGAACACTTGGCGCCAACGATCACTGCGGTGGATCATTAGCCAATGAAACATTTCAACCCAAGCATGTTTTTGCTCTTGTCTTTCCTCCGCGTCCTCTGCGTCCTCCGCGGTTAGTGCTTGTCCTCCGTGGTAAGTGTTTGTCCTGAGCGCGAACAAACGCCGCTGGATCGTGTTAAATTCCCGGGCGTTCGGGTAACCTTTCCCTTACTCATCCCTAGCCATCCCTCCGCAACATGCCGACCAAGCCGGGAGAACGCAAGCTCCAGATCCTGCAGACCCTCGCGGCCATGCTCGAGGATCCCAAAGCCGAGAAAATCACCACCGCCGGGTTGGCCAAGCGACTGGACGTCTCCGAAGCGGCGTTGTACCGGCATTTCGCCAGCAAGGCGCAGATGTTCGAGGGCCTCATCGAGTTCATAGAGCAGACCCTGTTCGGGCTGGTCAACAAGATCACCGCGGAAGAGAAGAGCGGCCTGAAGCAGATTGAAGCCGTGCTGACCACGCTGCTCGGCTTCGCCAAGAAGAACCCCGGAATGACGCGGGTGCTGATCGGCGATGCGCTGGTGAACGAGGACGAGCGCCTGCAGGCGCGCATCAACCAGTTGCACGACCGGCTCGAGGCCACGCTCAAGCAGGCGTTGCGTTTTGCGCTTTCGGAAAAGCAAATCCCCGAAGGTGTGGATCCCACTGCGCAGGCGAATCTTATGCTGGCTTTCGTGGTAGGCCGCTGGCACCAGTTCGCGAAGAGCGGTTTCAGGCGCGATCCGACCGAGTACTGGTCGGCGCAGTGGCCAAGCATTGTTTGATGGACGGTTGCGCCCGGCTTAATCGCACCGCGCGGACCATCGCGGCTGTTTTCTTCCTGATGTGCGCAGGCGTGGCGCTGTCCGGCTGCGGCGCGTCGGACGACCGGTTCGCGAAAGTTCTGGTGGGGACATGGGGTTCGCGGGAAGTGGCACCGGACGACGTGATTGTCGAGACCCAGTTCACGCTGCTGCCCGGAGGGCGGGTCAACTGGCAGGGGCAGGTGCGTCTGCTGGTTCCGCCGGACTTCTATTTGCCGAACAGGCCCAATTTTGAAGTGGACAATGGCAGGCTGATCTACTACTTCACGGCGAGCGGCAACTGGACGGTGCGCGAAGGCTACCTGCACACCAGGATCGAAGCTTCCACGCTGCCCAGCCTGATGCCGGTCGGTTTCGCGGCCGCCTGGAAGCTCAGGGAAGTCACCAGCAAGGAAATGATCTACGTCTCCGCCGCCAACGGGCGGACAAGGGTGGAGTATAGAAAGAGTGATTGAGGGATTGAGGGATTGAGCGATTGAGCGATTGGGCGATTGGGCGATTGAGCGATTGGGCGATTGAGCGATTGGGCGATTGAGTTACTTAATCACTTAATCGCTGAGTTACTGAATCGCCCAATCACTTAATCACCGAATCTTAGCCGCCGCCGCAGACGGCGCACTGCGAATCCTTCTTCAGCCTGACGCTGCGCCACTCCATCGCCAGCGCGTCGAGCAGCAGCAGCCGCCCGGTCAGATCGCGGCCGATTCCCATCAGCAGTTTCAGCGCTTCCGCCGCCTGCATGGAGCCGATGACCCCCACCAGCGGCGCGAACACGCCCATTACCGCGCAGCGCATTTCCTCCACGTCGCCGTTTTCCGGGAACAGGCAGTGGTAACAGGGACTGTCCCGGCGGCGCAAATCGAATACCGCGATCTGCCCGTCGAAACGCACGCCGGCACCGGACACCAGCGGCCTGGCGAACTTCACGCAGGCGCGATTGACCGCATGGCGGGTGGCAAAGTTGTCGGTCGCGTCGATCACGACGTCGGCGGACTGCACCAGTTGCTCGAGCCGCAAGCCGGCGACGCGTTCGGCGATCGCCTCGATCGAGATTTCGGGATTGATGCGGGCCAGCGTGGCACGCGCGGAATCGACTTTTTTCCTGCCGATCGATTCGGTGAAATGCACGATCTGCCGCTGCAGATTGGTGAGGTCCACCGCGTCGTGGTCGCAGAGGGTGATGCGGCCCACGCCGCTGGCGGCAAGGTAAAGCGACGCCGGCGCGCCCAGTCCACCGGCGCCGATCAGCAACGCGTGCGCGCCGAGCAGCTTCTCCTGCCCGTCGATGCCGATCTCGGGCAGGAGAATGTGGCGGCTGTAACGCAGTAACTGGTCGTCGTCCATCGCTGGCAAGGGCGTGATTCCGGCCATCTTAACGCGGCAAGGCCCGCGCTGGGCGGGCCTTGCTTGCCATTCGATCGTTCGGACGGAAGCTTATTTCTTGCTGAGGATCTGCAGACCCTTCAGCAAGTTGAGCGCCTGATTGAGCTGGTAGTCGCTCTTCGACACGATATCCGGCGGGCTTTCGGCGGCGGCCTTCTCACCGGCCTTGGGTGCCGGCACCGGTACTGCCGACTGCGGCTGCGGCGCCGGTTGCTTGTTCTCGATGGCGCTGCCGTCCGGGTTGGACAAGTGACGCTGCAGATCGGATTCACGCACCTTCAAGGCGGCGTCAGCCTCGGTCAGGGTCGCCTCTTCCACCACGATGTCGGGCGTGATGCCTTTGGCCTGGATCGAACGGCCGTTGGGCGTGAAGTAGCGCGCCGTGGTGAGCTTGATCGCGGTGCCGTTGCCGAGCGGCAGAATGGTCTGCACCGAACCCTTGCCGAAGGTCTGCGTGCCCATCACCACCGCGCGTTTATGGTCCTGCAGTGCCCCCGCCACGATCTCCGATGCGGAAGCCGAGCCGCTGTTGACCAGCACCACCATCGGCAGCGTTTTCACTTCCTTCGGCAGCTTCTTCAGATAGTCGTCCTTGCTGCCCCGCAGGTAATACTCGGGCCGCGCGTACAGCTTCATCTTGGCGTCTTCGGTACGGCCCTCCGTGTATACGACCAGCGCATCGCTGGGCAGAAACGCCGCGGAAATCGCCACCGCGCCGTTGAGCAAGCCGCCCGGATCGTTGCGCAGATCCAGGATGATGCCTTTCATCGGCCCCTGGTTTTCCTTGAAATGCTTGTCGATCGCCTTGGCCAGCGTCTCGGCGCTGTGCTCCTGGAACTGGGTGACGCGGAAGTACGCGTAGCCGGGCTCGAGCAGTTTCGATTTGACGCTCTGGATCTGGATGATGGCACGGGTCAGCGTCACCACGCGCGGCTTGGTATCGCCCTTGCGAATGAAGGTCAGCGTGATCTGACTGTCCGGCTTGCCGCGCATGCGCTTTACCGCATCGTTCAGCGTCATGCCTTTCACGTTGGTGTCGTCGAGCTTGATGATCAGGTCGCCGGACTTCAGTCCTGCGCGCCATGCGGGGGTGTCCTCGATCGGGGCGACAACTTTCACGAAGCCGTCTTCCATGCCGACTTCAATGCCGAGACCGCCGAACTCGCCCTGCGTGCCCACCTGCAGCTCGCGGAACGCTTCGGCGTCCAGGAAGGCCGAGTGCGGGTCGAGGCCGGAGAGCATGCCGTTGATGGCCTCGGAAATGAGCCGCTTGTCGTCCACCGGCTCGACGTAGTCGTTCTTGATCCGGCCGAAGACTTCGGTAAACGCGCGCAAATCCTCGATCGGCAGGGGACCCGCCCCCTTCTGCGCCACGGCGGAGAAATTGAGGCTGATCAGCACACCGAGGATCGCGCCCAGAACGATCAGGCCGACCTGCCGAAATCTGCTATGCATCTTTGCTTGCTCCTTTGTGCGCAGGGAGTTGCCCCTAATCAAGAACTTACTTCAATATCACCCAGGGCAGAGGGTCGAAGGGTTTTCCCTGATATCTGAGTTCGAAGTATAAACCTGAATCCGGGTTGCCACCGCTGTTGCCGATGGCCGCAAGGGTGTCGCCGGGCCTGGTTTCGTCGCCCACCTGTTTGAGCAACGCTTCATTGTTGCCGTACAGGCTCATGTAGCCGTCGCCGTGATCCACGATCATGAGATTACCGAAACCCCGCAGCCAGTCGGCATAGACCACCCGGCCGCCGGCTATGGCCTTGACCTCCCGGCCCGGTTCGGCAGAGATGAACAAACCCTTCCACGACAATCCGCTGTCCTGCCTTGGGCTGCCGAAGCGGTTCATGAGTTCCCCGAGTACCGGCAGCCTCAACTTGCCCTTGAGCTTGCGGAACGGCCCGGATCCCGCATCCGCGCTCGGCAGCGCCTGGTTGGCGATGCGCTTGCCCGGCTTCTTGCGCGTGAATTCCTTGGCCAGACGCTCGATCAGGCGCGTCAGGCGCTCCTCGTCGCGCTTGAGCGTTGACAACTGCTTGCGGCTTTGCGCGATCTCGCTGGAAACCTGGGCGTAAACGCGCTGGCGCTCGACCTTCTCCTTTTCCAGCCGGCGTTTCTGGCTTGCCTCTTCGTTCTGCAGTGCCCGCAATTCGGCGCTCTTGGCACGGGTTTCGTCGGCCAGCTTTTCGAGGTTCGCGAGGTTGTACCTGAGGTTGGCCAGCAGTTCGGCGCGGGCGCGGGAAACATAGCCCAGATAGTGCAGTTGGCGCGCGATTTCGTTTGGATCCTCGCGATTGAGCACCAGCTTGATCGCGTCCGACTGGCCGGTCACGTACTGCTGGTAGAGCAGTTTGCTCAGCGTGGCCTGCTCTCCGGTGATATCGCTCTCGACCGTGCGCGCCCGCGACCGCAACTTTGCCAGCGCGGCATTGACGTGGTGCCGCTGGTCCGCGAGTTGATAGAGCTTGCGGTTGGTTTCGCTGACCGCCCGTTCGGATTCCCTGAGCGCGTCGCCGGCCTCGGCTTTCGACTCTTCGGACTCCGCGAGTTGTTTCTGCAGCGCCCCGATGCGGCCGCGCAGTTCCTCGAGTTCGTCCTTGGGCGCGGCATGGGCCGGGGCGGCAAGGGCAAACAGCAGCGCCGCGCCGGCTTCAACAGCGAGAAAGGCGATGAATGCGGATCGTCGCACGCGCTCCGGGCTCAGGTTCCGGCGCGCGCCTGGGCGGCCACCGCGGCGGCCGCCTGCCTGGCCTTCTCCTGGTCGCCGAGGTAGTAACTGGAGAGTGGCTTCAGGTGGTCGTCCAGCTCGTACACCAGCGGAATACCGGTCGGAATGTTCAGCGCCACGATGTCTTTCTCCGGCACATTGTCGAGGTACTTCACCAGAGCGCGGATGGTGTTGCCATGCGCAACCACGATCACGCGCTTGCCGGCTTGGACCTGCGGGGCGATCACATCGTTCCAGTAAGGCAGGAAACGCGCCACCGTGTCCTTGAGACATTCGCTGAGCGGAATGTCGCTTTGCTTCATGTCGCGATAGCGCGGGTCGTTGCCCGGGTAGCGCGGATCGCTCCGCGCAAGAGGCGGCGGCGCGACGTCGTAGCTGCGGCGCCACAGCAGGATCTGGTCTGCGCCGTACTGCGCCGCCATCTCGGCCTTGTTCAGCCCCTGCAGCGCGCCGTAGTGACGCTCATTGAGCCGCCAGGAAAGCTGCTGCGGGATCCACATCAGGTCCAGCTCGTCGAGGACAATCCACAGGGTGCGGATGGCACGCTTGAGCACGGAGCCTAGTGCGAGGTCGAACCCGAATCCGGCCTGCTTGAGCAGCCGGCCGGCCTCGCGCGCCTCGACCACGCCCTGGTCCGACAGGTCCACATCGGTCCAGCCGGTAAAGCGGTTTTCCCTGTTCCAGACCGACTCGCCGTGCCGCAACAGAACGATCTTGTGCATGGTTGTTTTTGCCGAAGTGCGTTTCGCAGTGCGAAAAAGCATTT
>DASQOP010000228.1:0-8560 GCA_035644415.1 Burkholderiales bacterium | reverse complement strand
TCGAAGGATCGAGCTGCGGCTCTCGGCCGATGGAACAATGACCTGGCTCACCGATTACCGCAACAATCGTCCGCCGATTACCGAGGAAGGCCGCTGGAACGCCATCTCGGTCGAAGAGATCGAGGTCATCGTCGAGCGCCGCGGCGGCAAGCAGGTCGAACCTTTCGCTGTTCGCCTGCTGAAGCAGGGGGATACGCTGCGTGCCACGGGGGTATCGGCGGCTGAATTCGGCAGCCACGGCCTGCTGTTGAAGCTTGCCAAAGCAGCAGTGCCGCCGATTGCCGCGCCGGCAACCGCAGCGCTTTCTCCCATCGGGGTCTGGCAATGGGAAAGACTGATCTCCTCCGCCGAGAAAGTTGCGGTCGATCGGCCGGAGCGCTACAAGCTGCAATTACAGGCGGGCGGCAAGGCGCAGGTGCTTGCGGATTGCAACCGCGGCCAGGCCAGTTATTCATTCGACGGTCGCAGCTTCAGCATCAAGATCACCGGAATTACCCGCGCTGCCTGTCCGGCGGGCTCGCTCTCCGGCCGCTATCTAAGGGTGCTGGAAACGGCAGTCGGGCAGCGCGTCAAGGGCGAAAACCTGTTTCTCGATCTGCCGGCCGATGGCGGCACTATGAAATTCGTACGGGCGAAATAACGAGGACCATGCCCTTCGATCCAACCTCCCAGCGAGGTAATCGCCCCCGTAACGTACTCGGCGGGCCGCTGGCCGATTGCTGCAACAATCCGGTGACCGGTTTCTTCCGCGACGGCTGCTGCAACACCGGGCCGGAAGATCACGGGGCGCATGTCGTATGCGTTCAAGTCACAAAGGAATTCCTGGAATTCTCGGTCGCACGCGGTAACGACCTCAGCACGCCTATGCCTGACTTTGGCTTCCCGGGGCTGAATCCCGGCGACCGCTGGTGCCTGTGCGCCGCGCGCTGGCGTGAAGCGCTGAGTGCCGGAATGGCGCCGTCAGTGGTCCTTACAGCAACCCACGAGCGGGCGCTCGACTACGTGACCCTCGAAGCCCTCAAGAAATACGCGCTCGACTTGCAATAACAACAGGTTCGAGGGCCGAAGTACCAGGGGCGGATAAACGCAATCCAACGAAAGCCGCAAATACATCGAGAAGCATCCGACTTCTTTCTCACTGAATCCTCCCCTCTCGGACCCCGGCCCTCGTATCTCTGCCCTGCTTTTCGGAATGATTTTCCGCCGTCTCCACCCCCGCGACCTCCCCAGCCTTCTCGAACTGCAGGAAACCAATCTTTTCGAAAATCTGCCCATGGAACAGCGTAAGGATGGATTCCTGTCGGCGCGCTTTGCCGCGGAGCAATTTGCGCAGATGAACCGCGAGGCGGCAGTAGTGGTTGCGGAAGACCAGCGCCGCATCGTCAGTTACGCCTGCTCGGCAGGTGTGAATTTCAGCCGCCAATTCCCGATACTCGACGCCATGATCGCGGCCTTCGGGCGGCTCACCTACCTGGGCATGACCTTGATCGATGCGCGCGTATGCATTTACGGGCCGGTGTGCGTTGATCGCGCCTGGCGCGGACGCGGCGTGCTGCGCGGAGTGGTTGCCAGGATGAAGGAGGAACTGGCCGGGCAGTTCGATGTGGCGGCGGCTTTCATTTCCAAGGCCAATTCGCGCTCGCTCGCCGCGCATGTGGAAGGCCTGGGGATGACCGTCCTCGGCGACTACGCATTCGGGACCGGTCGCTACTGGATCGTCGCCTTTAGCATCCCGCCGGCCGATTCCGCTTGCGGAGTTGGACCTCGGTAATACCGATAGACAGCGTCTTTAGTGCCGACCGCTGCCCAGAAAATCGCGCAATACTTCGACAACCAGTTCGTGGTCTTCAACCTGCGGCAAGCCCGAGACGGTCACAGTTCCCACCACGCCGACGTTTCGGATAGTGACCGGGAACGCGCCGCCGTGCGCTGAATAATGGCCGGGATCCAGCCGCGACGACTCCTCGAACTTGGCGCCCCTGGCGCGGAACTGCGTGCCGACGTAAAGCGAGCTGTGCCCATAGCGATTGACTACGTTGTTCTTGCGCTTGATCCAGTCGTCGTTGTCCGCAGACGTACCTGGAAGCGCGCAGTGAAACAACTGTTGGCCGTTACGGCACACGTCGACGGTGACTGAACAGTTGCGTGCCCGGGCCGCTTCGACGAGCTTCAGCCCGAGTGCCACCGCGGTGTCGTTGGTGAACTCCGCGAACTGCAACTCGGATTCTTGTTGCAGGAGCAACTGTAGCTGTTGTTGGTTATCCATTCGACCGGTGTCCGGCTTGCAATAATTTCTGATGCGCCCCTTTACGCCGGCGGCGGTCCGGACGACTGGCGCACCACCAGTCGCGGTTCGAGAATATATCGCAGCGGTGCCGCCGCCGGATCGGCGAGCCGTTTGAGCAGCATGTCGGCCGCCACGGCGCCTTGCTCGCCCGGCCGCATGTCGATGGTGGTGAGCGGTGGGTTGGAATGCGCGGTCGCCGCGACGCCGTCGAATCCGGTGATCGCGAAATCCCGGCCGACCACCAACCCGTGCTCGCCCAGTTCGCCCAGGGTGCCGAACGCCACTACGTCGTTGTAGCAGACTGCTGCTGTCGGTCGGACCGGCATCGCCAGCACCTGCCGGACGCCTTCGCGGCCGCCTTCGCGGGTGGGAGGAATGTCGACGATCCATTCGGGCACAACCGCGATGCCGTTTTCCGTCATCGCCCGCTGATATCCGGTACGCCGCTGCTCGTAGACCGGTCCGCCGCCGATTCGGCCCAGGAACGCAATCCGGCGATGCCCCTGCCCGATCAGGTGGCGAGTCACCTCGAAAGTGCCGCTCTCGTGATTAGCGCCGACGAAGTCGTAGCTGCCGGTACCCGGTTCGCGTACCACGATCACCAGCGGAATGCCGGAATGCTGGGTCCGCTGCAGCAGCCCTGGCGGCGTATCGAATGCCGGACATAGTATGAGTCCCGCGGCGTGGTACTCCTGCATCGAAGTAAGCACTCTCTCCTGAACATCCAGCCGCTCGTCGGTATGGGCCATGAGGCTGATGTAACCGGCATCGACCAGGCGGTGCTCCATACCGACCAACATCTCGGCAAAGAACGGGTTGCCGAGATCGTTGATGACGATGCCAACCATGTTCGACGACTTGCGTCGCAGGTCGGCTGCCCGCCGGTTGTACACATAACCGAGCGCGATGGCGCTCTGTCGCACCCGCGCGGCGGTCTCGCGGGCAATCAAGGGGCTGCCTTGTAAAACCAGGGAAACGGTCGACTTGGAAACACCCGCTGCGTGTGCGACATCAGTAATGGTGACCGACGCGCGCTTGGCGTTGCCTTGGGGCTGGGTCATGAATTCTGCCAACTAAGGATTCCGCAAATATTATTGACAATATTCTCGTGGGACGCCATATTATATCTGAATTGGATCGTTCCAAGTTCTTTATTGGAACGATATAAAGCATACAAAATACGATAACTCTCGGCTTTTACGAGAATCTCCGGAAAAATGGGGGAGCCCATGGCAAAGCAGGAAATTGGCTGGGGATTAGTGGGTGCCAGCACCATCGCCAGGGAATGGGCAATCGATGCGATTCGCGCCCAAGCCGGCAACGACGTTGTCGCGGTGATGAGTGCCGATCCGGCTCGCGCCCGGGACTACGCCCAAGCGAACCGGATCCCCGTGAGCTACACGTCGTTGGCCGCCCTGCTCGCGGACCCGAATGTGGATGCGGTCTACATCAGCACCACAAACGAATTGCACAAAGCACAGACCCTGGCCTGCGCTAGAGCCGGGAAGCACGTGCTGTGCGAAAAGCCCCTGGCGCTCACGCTTGCCGATGCCAGGGAAATGGTCGCTGCCTGCGCCAGAGCCGGGGTGGTCATGGGCACCAACCATCACCTGCGCAACGCCGCCACGCATCGCAAGATTCGGGAGCTGATTCAATCCGGCGCCATCGGCACTCCGCTTTTCGCCCGGGTTTTCCACGCCGTCTATTTGCCGCCCCACCTGCAGGGCTGGCGGCTCAGCAATGCGTCTGCGGGTGCCGGGGTCATCCTCGACATTACCGTGCACGACGCTGACACGCTGCGCTTC
Source organism: Burkholderiales bacterium (assembly GCA_035644415.1). Lineage (GTDB taxonomy): Bacteria > Pseudomonadota > Gammaproteobacteria > Burkholderiales > JACQAP01 > JACQAP01. The sequence goes on along the minus strand of DASQOP010000228.1, from coordinate 4,468 downwards.
GTCCTCGGTGCCGAGCCGGTAGAGGCAATCGCCGTCTCCCAACAGGCAGGCATGGCAAAAGGGGGGCTCGAAGACGGGGTGATGGCGGTGTTGCGCTTCGACAACAACGTGCTGGCGCAACTTCACGACGCTTTCACCGTGAAGTTTGCCGGCACCGGGGTCGAAGTACATGGCACCGAGGGTTCGATCATCGCCCGCGACGTCATGACCCAACGCCCGATCGGCCAGGTCGCGCTGCGCACGTCCCAGGGCGAGACGAATGTCCCGGTCGTGCACGAAAATCTTTACGCCCGGGGTCTGCACGCGTTCGTTGCCGCCGTGCGCGGAGAAGGCGCGCCCGCTGCCAGCGGAGAAGACGGCGTCCGGTCACTCGCCACCGCCCTGGCGGTGCTGGAGGCGTCCCGTAGCGGTCGCCGCGTCGAAATCAAATACCAGTAAACCCTTCGAAGCAGCGCATGAACAAAGTCATTTCCGCCGAGCAGGCTGCGCAACTGGTTCGCGACGGCGACGTCGTCACTGTCAGCTCTTCGAGCGGGCTCGGCTGCCCTGACAAGACGCTCGCCGCGCTTGGGAGCCGTTTTGCCCAGCAAGGCCATCCGCACAGCCTCACGACACTGCATCCGATCGCCGCGGGCGACATGTATGGGATCCGCGGCATCGACCACCTAGCCCGCCCGGGGATGCTGAAGAAAGTGCTGGCCGGCTCCTACCCGAGCGGCCCGTCTTCGTTGCCGATGCCCGATATCTGGCGCCTGATCGTCGAAGAAAAAATCGCGGCCTACAATCTGCCAAGCGGCGTGCTGTTCGACATGCACCGTGACGCCGCCGCCAGGCGCCCCGGGGTGCTTACCAAGGTCGGGCTGGACACATTCGTCGATCCGGACCGCCAAGGCGGCGCCATGAACGCGCGCGCGCAATCCGAGCCCTTCGTGAAGAAAGTGTCGTTCGCCGGGGAAGAATGGTTGTTCTATCCGGCGATCGTGCCGCGGGTGGCTATCCTGCGCGCCACCACAGCGGATGAGCGCGGCAATCTCTCTTACGAGCACGAAGGCGCTTTCCTCGGCTCGCTGGACCAGGCGCTCGCGGCCCGCAACAACGGCGGCGTGGTTATCGCCCAGGTCAAGCGCGTGGTACGCGCCGGCTCGCTCAATCCGCAGCTAGTGCACGTGCCCTGCACACTGGTAGACCACGTTGTGGTCGATCCGGAACAGATGCAGACCACGCAGACGGCTTACGATCCGGCAATCAGCGGCGAAATATTTCGCCCTGACGATTCCTTCGAACTGCCGGCATGGGGGCCGGAGAAAGTTATCGCGCGGCGTGCCGCGCAGGAGCTGGCGGCTGGCTCGGCCGCCAACCTCGGCTTCGGCATCTCCGCCAACGTGCCGCGCGTGCTGATCGAGGAAGGCCTGCACGGCGAAGTCACCTGGGTAATCGAGCAGGGCGCGGTCGGCGGCGTACCGTTGCTCGGCTTCGCCTTTGGCTGCGCGGCAAACGCCGACGCGATCATCCCTTCTCCCAATCAGTTCACCTATTTTCAGGGCGGCGGATTTGACGTTGCGCTGCTGTCGTTTCTGCAGATCGACCGCGCCGGCAACGTAAACGTCTCGAAACTCGGGGCCAAGCCTTACCTTACTGCCGGCTGCGGCGGTTTCGTCGACATCACCACCCACGCCGCGCACATTGTCTTTTCCGGCTTTTTCACCGCGGGCGCGAAGCTCGAGGTCGGCCACGGCCAGCTCAAGATCCGGCAGGAAGGCAAGAGCCAGAAACTGGTGGACGCGGTCGAGCATGTCACGTTCAGCGGCACCGTCGCGCGGCGCCGGCAGCAGAAAATCCGCTACGTCACCGAACGCTGCGTGCTCGATCTGCTCGAAGACGGACTCGTGGTGCGGGAGATTGCGCCCGGCGTGGACTTGCGGCGCGACGTGCTGGATCAGGCGGCGTTCCCGCTGCGGGTCGATGCGCAACTGAAAACCATGGATGCGGCGCTGTTCCGCGATGCGCCGATGGGCCTAAGGCTCAAAGGGCGGGCCGGTGCCTGACGCCGGGGCAAGCCAGGTACGGCTGCAAAGCGACGGCGCAGTGGCGATCGTCACGCTCGACCGCGCGGAAAAGCTCAATGCGCTGACGCCGGAGATGATCGACGCGCTGGCGGAAGCCGCCAGCCGTATCGATCGCGATGCCGGGATCCGCTGCGCGATCCTGACAGCCACGGGCGACAAGGCCTTCTGCGTCGGCGCCGATGTCAATGCCTGGTCGGGACTGGAGCCGCTCGACATGTGGCGCCGTTGGGTAAAGCGCGGGCATCAGGTATTCGACCAGTGGGCGCGGTTACGCGTGCCCGTGATCGCCGCGATTAATGGCCACGCACTGGGTGGCGGCCTCGAGCTCGCCGCGGTCGCCGACATCCGAATCACCGTTTCAGCGGCGACGTTCGGACTGCCGGAGGCCACGATCGCGACCTGCCCCGGTTGGTCGGGAACGCAGCGGCTCGCCGCGCTGATCGGCAGCAGCCGGGTCAAGTATCTCGCTCTGACCGGCATGCGTATCGACGCCACCGAAGCCTGGCGCGTAGGTATCGTGCACGAACGCGTCGAAGGCAAAGACGTGCTGGCGCGGGCGCGGGAGATCGCCTCTGGCATATGCAAGCTGGCGCCGGTCTCGGTGCAACTCACCAAGCAGGTGATCGACGCCGGCCAAGGCGAAGGTCTGGCGGCCGCACTGGAGGCAATGGCGGGCGCGCTGGCTGCCACGACAGCAGACGCTCGCGAGGGTGTGGCCAGCTTTCTCGACAAGCGGCAGCCCGACTACAGAGGAAAATAAAGTGGGTGCAAATTCGACGGAATTCATCACCGGCGGCCGCGAGGTCGATCTGCCTGCGCGGCCGTTTCGCGGCCGCATGCTGACTGACGGGGCCTGGATAGAGGCTGCGGACTGCGAACGCATCGACCGCGAAAGCCCGGCCCACGGCGTCGCCGTTTCCAGTTACCCGGCAGCGAAGACGGCCGACGTGGATCGCGCGGTCTCCGCGGCGCGCAAAGCCTTCGATCGTGGCGCGTGGCCGCGTCTCAAGGGTGCGCAACGAGAGGCGATTCTGCGCCGGGTTGCCGAAGGAATCGTGCGCCGCAAGGAGGAACTCGCCTTGCTCGAAACGCTGGAATCGGGCAAACCGATCAGCCAGGCGCGTGACGAGATGTCCGGCTGCACCGATCTCTGGGTCTATGCCGCGGCACTTGCCCGCAACCTGCACGGCGACAGCTACAACACGCTCGGCGAAGACATGCTCGGGCTGGTGATCAAAGAACCGATCGGCGTGGTGAGCCTGATCACGCCGTGGAATTTTCCGCTCTGGATTCTGAGCCAGAAGCTGCCATTCGCGCTTGCCGCCGGTTGCACGGCCGTGGTCAAACCGAGCGAATTCACCTCCGCCACGACGCTGATCCTGGGCGAGATCTTGCTCGAGGCCGGAGTACCGGCGGGGGTGGTGAACATCGTCACCGGCACCGGTCCCGACTGCGGCGCCCCCATGGTCAGCCACCCGCAGGTGGACATGATCTCATTCACTGGCTCGACCCGCGTCGGCAAGGCCGCTGCCGCGACCGCGGCCGGCGCGCTCAAAAAGGTCGCTCTGGAACTGGGCGGCAAGAACCCGCAGATCGTGTTCCCGGATTGCGATTGGGAGGCTGCGCTCGACGCGGTAGTTTTCGGCGTGTACTTCAACGCTGGCGAATGCTGCAACAGCGGCAGCCGGCTGCTGGTTCATGCAGATATCGCGGAGCGGTTTACCGAGGCCGTCATCGAGCGCGCCCGGCGCGTCCCCGTGGGCGAGCCGCTGAACACCAGGACCAAGGTCGGCGCCATCATCAACCGCAACCAGATGCGTATCATCGGCAAGTATCTGTCGGAGGCAACATCCGCGGGTGCGCAGGTGCGCCTGGGAGGTGAACCGATTTCCGGCGTGGTGGGGTTGTTCATGCAGCCTACCGTGCTCACCGGGGTGACCCGGGAAATGCGCGTGGCCCGGGAGGAGATCTTCGGCCCAGTGCTGTCGGTGCTGACCTTCGAGACCGCGGAGGAAGCGGTCGCGATCGCCAACGAAACCCTGTACGGGCTGTCGGCGGCTGTTTGGAGCCGGGACTTCGACATCTGCCTGACTGCGGCCCGTCGCATAAAGGCGGGTACGATATGGATAAACAGCTTTATGGACGGCTATCCGGAGTTGCCGTTCGGCGGCTACCGCGAAAGCGGAATCGGTCGCGAACTCGGCCGGGCGGCGGCGGAAGATTACACCGAGACCAAGACAGTCCAGATGCATGTCGGAGCGCGTACCGGATGGTGGTTGCCACGATAATTTGGCACACTCAAGAAATTTGCAGTTTGCAGATCGGCAATTGTCCGGCCGTAATCGGGCATTCAATACTGATAACAGGAGGAGAACATGCGTAGGAAATTGATTGCCACGGTT
>DASQOP010000227.1:0-2551 GCA_035644415.1 Burkholderiales bacterium | reverse complement strand
ACGGTGGCCTCGCCGGACGTGAGACTCATCACAATACTGGCCTAGAATGCGTCTCATGGACCTTATCCGCTCAGTTGCGCCGTGGAGCGCGGGATTGATGCTCGCCGTTTCTGGTGCGGTGCACGCAGAGATGTTCCAGGTACCTGGAGCCGGGGTGGACATCGTCGGGCTCGGAGAGAAAACGGTGGCGCAGTTCGAAGATACGCTGCCAGACATCGCTCGCCGCTACGGCCTCGGTTTCGAGGAGATCGCGTTGGCGAACCCGGGCACGGATCCCTGGTTGCCGGGTGAGGGCAAGGACATCAGGCTGCCCACGCAGCACATCCTGCCGCCGGCGCCCCGCGATGGCATCGTCATCAACCTCGCGGACCATCGTCTCTACTATTTCCCGCGCCAGACCGGCAATGAGCCGGCAGAGCTCATCACTCACCCGATCAGCGTGGGCCAGATGGACTGGCGCACGCCGCTCGGCATCACGCAGATCGTAGCCAAGATCAAGAAGCCCACCTGGTACCCACCGGCCACGATTCGCAAGCAGCACGAGGACGACGGCGATCCGATTCCAGCCGCCATTCCTCCGGGCCCCGACAACCCGCTCGGCGACTATGCGATGCGGCTGGGCATTCCAGGCGGTGCGTACCTGATCCACGGCACCAACAAACCGGTGGGCGTCGGCATGCAAGTGACGCACGGCTGTATTCGCATGTATCCCGAGGACATCGAGTCGCTGTTCCGCATGGTGAAAGTCGGTACGCAGGTCCGCATCATCAATCAGCCGGTCAAGACGGGCTGGAATGGCGGCGTGTTGTATCTCGAGGTGCATCCGCCGCTGGAGAACAGTGGCTCGACGCCGATCGATCTGACCGAGCTGACGCGCATCCTGGTGGCGGCGACCCGCGATCGGCCGGTGCGTATCAACTGGCCGCTGGCCGAACGCACTCTGCTGGAGGCGCGCGGCATGCCGATGGCGATTTCGCTGCCGCAGGCCGGGATCGAGGCGCGCGCCAGCAGCGAATCGGAATAGACGAGGCTGAGGGCCGTGCAAAAAAAAGCGCCGCGGGCCCTTGAGCTCCGCGGCGCCAGATTGATCGTAAGACCGATTACTTCGACATCGACTTCTTGAACATGCGGTCGATCTTCTCGTTGGTCGCGTCACAGCACGACTGACTCGCCTGCGCTGCGGACAACGCCTGGTTCGCAGTGCTCTGCGCACCGTTCGCGGCCGACTGCGCCGCCGAAGCTGCGCTGGAAGCGGAGTTCGCCGCATCCTTCGCCGATGTCGCATCTGCGCCAACCTTGGCCACTTGTGACTTCAGCTCGTCGATCTGCGCCTGGATCGGCTTGAGGTCTGTGCAAGCAGCCATCAAACCGAGACACAGTACGGCCGTTGAAGCCTTCAGCATCATTGCACTCTTCATGGTAGTCCCCTTTTCGTTCGTGAGATTCTCGGGTAGCCCGAAGTCCAACACTTCAGCTCAAACCACGGGCCGAAGCCCACGCGCGAGCCGAACCGGAACGGCGCATAAATGAACAGATTTGCGCGCCGGATGCAATAGTACTCGCGCCCTTGTCGTCCTGCAGCGACAACTATTGACTTGCCGCGCAAGTTCTACAACGCAGCGCGCGCGAAACTGTCTCCGGTTTCGGCGCATCAACTGCACCATGCAGGCGCAGATGATTCAGTTCTCATGTTCGCACTGCTCGAACACGAGCTATCGATCCACGATGAGGTTGGCCGACTGCGCATCGACGTGTACGCATGCGTGCCTTTCATCCCTCAGCGAGTGTCCGTGCATTCATCGGCGCAATCACATCCTCGCTCCCGAAGTTGATCAGCAGCGCGGGCAGGGTGGATGCGGCGCCGCGTCTGGATGCTGGAATTTGCGCATTGCGCGCAACTGTATATAATCACAGCCCGGATAAATCGTTGCGGTTTCCCTCATGTCCGACCTGACGCCACGGCAAACGCAGATCCTGCGCCTGATCCAGACACGCATCGCCGACAGCGGCATGCCCCCGACGCGCGCCGAGATTGCGCGCGAGCTCGGCTTCAAGTCGGCGAATGCCGCCGAAGAGCATCTGCGCGCACTGCAGCGCAAAGGTGTCATTGCACTGATCCCGGGAGCTTCTCGTGGTATCCAGCTCAAGGACACGATGCGCGAGCAGCTGGGACTGCCATTGATCGGCAGGGTGGCGGCAGGTCGACCGATCCTCGCCGAGGAGCATATCGAGGGCCGCTTTCAGATCGATCCGCAGTTGTTCCAGCCGCGTCCGCACTACCTGCTGAAGGTGAGCGGCATGAGCATGCGCGATGCCGGGATCTTCGACGGCGACCTGGTTGCGGTACATCGCACTGCCGAGGTTCGCAACCGCCAGATCGTGGTCGCGCGGCTGGAAAACGAAGTCACCGTCAAGCGCTATCGACAGGAAGGATCCATCGTGTGGCTGCTGCCGGAGAACGCGGACTTCGAACCGATCAGGGTCGATCTGAAGGCGCAGGCCATGATCATCGAGGGCATCGTGGTCGGAATCTTGCGGCGGGTCGATGGCG
>DASQOP010000226.1:0-3315 GCA_035644415.1 Burkholderiales bacterium | reverse complement strand
ACGACCTTAACGCCGGCGGCACCGGCAAGATCGCCCAACCGACGGGTCCCGGCGCCATCTCGCTGTACAGCCCCGGAGCGTCCGAGCCGCTGCGCAAGCTGAACAACTATTTGCGGCGAGACGGGAACATCCTGGGCAAGGGCATCACCGAGCTGGCCATCCTGGTGGCCGCGCGCGAAGGAGATTCGCAATACATTTGGAGCGCGCACGAGCCGGCCGCACTGAAAGCAGGCGTCGCGCAGCCGGTTATCGACGCGGTCAAATACGGCAAGGACGTCCCTGCTGCGGGAGAAAAAGAGACGGTGGTCGTCCGCTTGGGCCGCCAGATACTTCGCGAGCACAAACTGGATTCCGCCACGTTCGCGAAAGCCGTGGATCTCTTCGGAAAACAGGGCACTGTGGAGTTGGTCATCCTGATGGGAGACTACACGCTGAACGCCATGCTGCTCGATGCTTTGGACCAGCATCTGCCAGCCGACCGGAAGCCGCTCCTGCCGCCGCGCTAGTCAGCGCGCGGCCGACCGGAATGGACGCGCGGGCAGTCCAATCCTAGCGCGGACCCGGCTTCATTCCCTTAGCTTCGATTATTTTGCTGGCTTCGGGAGAGCGGAGAAAATCCAGGAAAACCTTCGCGGTCTCGGTATCCTTTGCCCCCGACACCAAAAAAGCATGAATGACGGTAGGCGGCATGATGTTTGACGGCAGTTCACCGCCAAGTGCAACGCCGGTCACCGGCAATATTTCACTTATCAGGGTGACGCCGAGTTCCGCCTCCCCTCTCGCCACCGCTTCCGCCACATCCGATCCTGGGCCAAGGATCAGTTTTGTGCGGGATCGAAGATCGGCGCCGAAACCAAGGCGATCTGCGACGCCAATAAATGTGGCTCCGAGCTGGGTGCCGGCCTTTGGATCAGACAGCGCGACCGTCTTTGCCATGAGCATCGCTCGCTTGACGCCGTCAGGCGTACTCAGGTCAAGCTTTGGCGCGCCTGCTCGCACCGCAACGCCAACGTAACTGGCGGCAAATTCCATGCGCGTGCCGGATGCAATCTTGCCGGCCTTTTCAAGATCGGGCAGGATTGCTGCGATCGCAACCGCAACATCAGCGGCTTCGCCCTGAAGCAGCCTGTCCCGCATGTTTCCCGGCGTCCCGAAGTCGATGCTAACCTTGTGGCCCGACTTGCGTTCGAATTCAGGGACGAGGCTTGTCATTACCGCCCGCGCGCCGCCGGTGGAGATGACCTTTATTTCCGCTGCCTCGACGTGGGTGGCCAGAGCCAAAACCAAACCAACGATAGCGCCTGCGCATTTCATACCTACTCTCCTATGAGGACATGTAGAGCACCAAAGGGGCTTATATACGAGCCGAAGAGAGAGATCAACCAGGCGAATGCTCTGAATGACGAGGACGCAACGCGAATCGTCAAGTTTCCGCGAGCCGGCTGACCATGCATGTGACGAGTCGCGACCTGGTCTAAGCGAACCTCGACAACGCCGACTGCACGTGGCAGTATGGTTCGGACTGCTCCGAACAATTGATAGCGGAGAAGGAAGCGAGGCTCTCTCATGACCAATCTCAAGCCCGTTGACGTCGCCATCATCGGCGGCGGCTGGACCGGTCTACTGACGGCCAAGGAAATCACCGAGAAAACGTCCCTGTCGGTGGCCGTCTTTGAGCGCGGCGGTCCGCGCAGGCTCGCGGACTACGCGGTGACGATGGATGAGCTCGACTACAACATCCGTCTGCGCATGATGCAAAATACGGCGGAGGAAACCATCACCCACCGGCATTCGCTGAAGGACAGCGCCGTTCCGGTGCGGCAGCATGGGTCCTTCCATCCCGGCACGGGCACGGGCGGCGCGGGCGAGCATTGGGGCGGCGCCTCCTTCCGCTTCCTGCCGGATGTGTTCACGCTGCGCACCCACCTGCTTCAGAAACACGGAGCGGCCAGGCTGCCCGAGGACCTCTCGATTCAGGATTGGGCGGTCACCTACGACGATATCGAGCCGCGCTACTGGAAGGCCGAGCAGATGATGGGCATCAGCGGGAAAGCCGGCAATCTGCGCGGCCAGAAAATCGATGGTGGCAACATCTTTGAAGGGCCGCGCCGGCAGGAGTATCCCACGCCGCCGCTCAAGCACTCCTACGCGAGCAGCATGTTTGAAGCGGCCGTGCGCAGGCTGGGCTATCATCCCTATCCCACTCCCGCGGCGAACTTGAGCGAACCGTACAAGAATCCGGACGGCATTATGCGCGGCGCGTGCCAGTATTGCGGCCATTGCCAGCGGTACGGCTGCATGGTCGGCGCCAAAGCGCAGCCGAGCAACCTTCTGATGCCAGTGCTCGCGCGGCGCAAGAATTTCGAATTCCGCACCGGAAGCTGGGTGCGGCGCATCGTGCACAAGGACGGCCGCGCCACCGGAATCCAGTTCACCGGCGAGAACGGCGAGGAGTTCTTCCAACCCGCCTCGACGGTCGTGCTGGCGTCGTTCACGCTGAACAATTCGCGCCTGCTCCTGCTTTCCAAAATCGGTACGCCCTACGATCCAAACACGCGCAAGGGCACGCTGGGCCGCAACCTCACGCACCAGGTGGGAACCAATACGCGCGTGTTTTTCGACAAGCCGCTCAACGCCTTTATGGGAGCCGGGGAACTGGGATCGCGCATCTCGGATTTTGACGGCGACATCGGATTCACCGGCGCCGAAGGCGAGCCCTTGCGCCTCGGCATGATCGCCCTCAGCATGAACGGCCGTCCTCCTATCGGGTCCTTCGGCATCATGCCGCAGGGCGCGAGCAAATCCAACTGGGGCTCGGAGTGGAAGAAGACGGCGCTTGAATGGACGGATCGCTCCGCCTCCATTGGTCTGGCGGGAGAGCATCTGGCCTGGCGCGAGAATTACATGGACCTGGATCCGGCTTACACCGACAAGTTCGGCGATCCGCTGCTGCGCTTCACGCTCAACTGGACCGACCACGAGTACAAGCAGCGCGAGTTCGCCGAGCAGATCCAGGCCAGGATCGCGCGTGAGATGGGCGCGAAATTCGACGAAGGCCCACGGCCCCGCGCCCGTTATAACGTGATCAACTACCAGTCCACGCACATTCAGGGCGGAGCCATCATGGGAACCTCACCCGAAAACAGCGTGGTCAACCGTTATCTCCAGCATTGGGATGTGCCGAATCTGTTCGTGATCGGCGCATCCGCATTTCCGCATAATGCCGCGCCGAATCCGACTCTGACCGTTCTGGCGCTGACTTACATGGCGTCCGAGACCATGATCAACCGATACTTCAAGCATCCGGAGACACTT
>DASQOP010000225.1:0-3300 GCA_035644415.1 Burkholderiales bacterium | reverse complement strand
CCCCCTCTCCCCACCCCTCTCCCGCGAGGGGAGAGGGAGTAAATTCAACTGTACAGACAGGCTCCTTGTTCATCGGAGCCGGAGGGTTTATCGGCGCCAATCGATTCAGCAACGACGGACGCAACTGCAGGACTGGTTCTCGATTCAGAACTCCCTCTCCCCTCGCGGGAGAGGGGTGGGGAGAGGGGGCTGGTGTTAGAATCTCCCCAACTTTTTATTATTTCAGGAGGAGAAAAAATGAAACGCCTTGCCGCTGCGCTGTTGTTCGCTGTCTGTGCATCCGTGTTCGCCAATGCCGCATTCGCGCAGAAGCCCGAGGACGCGATCAAGTTTCGAAGAGGAGTAATGGCAGTGATCGGCTGGCACTTCGGTCCGATGGCGGCGATGGCGAAGGGCGACCGGCCGTACGACGCCGCCGCATTCGCGCGCCACGCGGAGATCGTCGCCTTCATGAGCAAACTGCCGCTGGAAGGCTTCGTGCCCGGATCGGACACCGGCGAAACCAAGGCCAAGCCGGAAATCTGGCTCGATATGGACGACTTCAAGGCCAAGCTGGAGAAGATGCAGGCCGAGGTTGCCAAGTTGGCCGAAGTCGCGAAGGCCGGCGATCTCAATACCAGCAAGGCGCAGCTCGGAGAGACCGGCAAGGCCTGCAAGGCTTGCCACGATAAATACAGGAACAAGTGAGGGGCGAGGGGCGAGGGGAGAGGGGTGAGGGCTAAGAAGATTTCGAATCTTGGAATTTCCCTCGTCCCTCGATCCTCGTCCCTCTCCCCTGATCTTATGTCCGATCTTCTCTCCAGCCGCACTAAACTCGGCCGCTATCCGGTGCGCGGCAGCCACGACTTCGCGACCATCGCGGCGATCCTCGACGAGGGTTTCTTCTGCCATGTCGGGTTCGTCGTCAAGGACCAGCCCTACGTCATCCCCACGGGTTTCGGGCGCGACGGCCATACGCTTTACATCCACGGTTCGGCGGCGAGCAGGATGCTGAACGAAGCGGGGAAGGGCGTCGCGCTGAGCGTGACGGTGACGCTGGTGGATGGACTGGTGCTGGCGCGCTCGGCCTTCCATTCGTCGGTGAATTATCGATCGGTGGTGATCCTCGGCACCGCCGAGCCGGTGCCCGCGGCCGACAAGCTGCGCGCCCTCAAGACGATCTCGGATCACATCATCCCGGGACGCTGGGAGAGCCTGCGCCCGGTCAAACCGCAGGAACTCGACCAGACCGCCGTGCTCAGAATGGAAATCATCGAGGCGTCCGCGAAGGTGCGCACCGGCCCGCCGTTGGACGACGAGGAGGATTACGGTCTGCCGATCTGGGCGGGCACGCTGGATTTCGCGCCGCTTTCTACCACGCCGAAGCCCGATCCGCGCCTTGCATCGGGGATCCCGGTCCCGGAGCACGCGCAGCGCTATCGGCGGGTTAAAAAGTAACGACGAAGTAAACGAATAATGAGCATGCCGCGAGGAGTAGCGCGGCGAGCCAGAGGTTGCCGGCCCTGGGCGGTCTTCCGTCCATCAGCTCGATCGGTTTGCGGCCGGTGATCATCGGCACGATCAAGTCCTGTTTCCTGCGGAACAGGTAGAAAAATACCGCCAGGATGTGGAGCGAAATCAGCGCCAGCAGGATGCCGGCGTTGATGTCGTGGATGGCCGTAAACAGTGCGCTGGCATCGTCCGACACGTGTTTCGCCAGCGGCCCTTCCATCATCACGTCGTCGTTGGCGAACAGCCCGGTCACCGCCTGCACGGATAGTGACGCAAGCATCAGCGCGACACTCCAGCCGCCCAGCGGGTTGTGGCCGCGATAGGTTTCGGCCTTGCCCTTGATCAGCTTGTGCGCGTAGCGCGCCACGGCTGCCGGCCCGTTCAGGAAGTCGCCGAACCGCGCATGCGTTCCCCCGGAAAATCCCCACAGGATGCGAAACAGCACCAACGTGAGAATCGTATAGCCCCCAAGCGCGTGGTATTCCATCGCGTTGCCGCCGATCGTCGCGGTGACGACTTGAGAGATCACCAGCAGCACCAGCACCCAGTGGAAGATGCGCAGCGGCAGGTCCCAGACGGTGGTCGTGGCCTGGGTCTCCAATACTTTGCTGGAATCCTGTGCTTTCATCCCGGGGCTTTACGCTTCGAGTTGCGAGGCGAGATCGTTGAAGTCGTCGGCATTGAAATCGAAGGAGCGGTCCGGCGACAGATCGGCTTTCACACCCGTTCCCCGTTCCATTGGCCGGCGCACGAAAGCGGTACGCAACCCGCAACGTTTCGCCGCCTGGAGATCGTCCTTGTGCGCGGCCACCATCATCACTTCCGAGGGCTGCAGGCCGAGCAGCGCAGCCGCGCCGAGATAGGCTTCGGGATCGGGCTTGTAATGCCGGAACAGTTCCGCCGAAAGCACGCAGTCCCACGGCAGACCCGCTTTCCTGGCCATGTCCACGAGCAGCGACACGTTGCCGTTCGACAACGTGGCAAGCACGTAGCGTTTCTTCAGGCGCTTCAGCCCCGGTCGCGCGTCCGCCCATGGGCGCAGGCGATGCCAGGCGAGATTGAAGCGATCCTTGTCCTCCGGAGTGAGACCTTCTATCCGCAACTTGGCCAGCACGTCGTCGAGGATCAGCCGGTGCAGTTGATCGATGCTCATCCACGGCAATTGCCGCTTGCGCACCCGGTCCATCGCCGGTTTGTAACCGTCGCGCCATGCGTCCGCGACGGCTGCCCAATCTGCTTTCAGGTTCTTCTGCTTTCCGAGTGCGCGGCCTTCGCGAATGATGCTGCCGCGCCAGTCCACAACGGTACCGAACACGTCGAAAGTCAGCGCGCGAATTGACGAGGGGGTCATTGTCGATTCTTCTCAATTATTCAGGATGCCGCAAACGGTCGCGAAGCAGGCATGGCAGGGATTATAGACGGCGCGGGCAGGGGAAAAAATGTCCGCCCGGTTGACCGGCAGAAATTAGTTCGGGTCATGCCGGTCCATTCCCCATTCCCCATTCCCCATTTCCTCTCGCCTTTCGTCACCTTGGCAGAGTTACAATCGCAGCCATGAACCGCACGCTGGTACTGAACGTGGTGGGCCTTACGCCGGCGTTGCTTGCACATGCGCCGAATCTGAGTGCGTTGGCGAAGCGGGGTGGCATGCGTCCGCTCGACACGGTAGTGCCGGCGCTGACCACGACGGTGCAATCCACCTTCGTCACCGGCGCGCTGCCGCGCGAACACGGCATCGTCGGCAACGGCTGGTATTTCCGCGATCTCTCCGAGATCTGGCTGTGGCGCCAGTCCAACCGCCTGGTGGGC
>DASQOP010000224.1:0-4917 GCA_035644415.1 Burkholderiales bacterium | reverse complement strand
GTGAACGAGTTCAACGGGCCGCTGATGTTCATTCCCGGCAGCCACAAGCTCGGGGTGCTCGACGCGCAGCACGACACGTCGACCACGAGCTATCCGTTGTGGACCATCAACCACGACAGCATCCGCAAGCTGGTGGAACGCGGCGGAATCGTGGCACCCAAAGGGCCGGCCGGCTCGATGATCCTGTTCCACTCCTGCCTGGTGCATGCCTCGTCGTCCAACCTGTCGCCCTGGAACCGGGTGAGCGTGTACCTGAGCCTGTGCGCGGTCTCCAACCATATCCGCCGCTTCAAGCGCCCCGAGTACATCGCGCACCGCGATTTCACGCCGATACAGTGTCTGCCGGACGACTGCCTGCTGCGCGACTACGACGTGCCTTTGCCCTGGAAAGACGGCACGCCGGAAGAAGCATTGAAGCCCCAGCTTGTGGCATAGATTGTCATTCCCGCGCAATCGGAAATGACAGTTCAATGAAAGTTCAACGGAACGAGCCATGAATCTGTACGCCAAACTGCAGGAGCGCGAAACGAACGGCAAGCGGCTGCGCGTCGGGCTGATCGGCGCCGGAAAGTTCGGTGCCATGTACCTTGCCCAGGTGCCAAAGACGCCCGGCCTGCATCTGGCCGGCATTGCCGACCTGTCCCCGCAAAATGCCAGGACCAATCTCGAGCGCGTAGGCTGGAAGGCGGAGCGTTACGCCGCGCCGTCGCTCGACGCTGCGATATCCTCAGGGCTCACGCACGTGGGAGAGGACTGGCAGGCGCTCGTTGCGCACCCCGCGGTGGACATCATCGTCGAAGCCACCGGCAATCCGATTGCCGCGGTCGAGCACGCACTTGCCGCATTCAGTCACGGCAAGCACGTGGTGATGGTCACCGTCGAAGCGGACGCGATGTGCGGCCCATTGCTCGCGCGCCGGGCGCGGGAAGCCAGCGTGGTCTACAGCCTGGCTTACGGCGATCAGCCGGCGCTGATCTGTGACCTGGTCGACTGGGCGCGCGCCGCCGGATTCAACGTCGTTGCCGCCGGCCGTGGCCACAAGTGGTTGCCGCATTTCGCCCAGTCCACGCCGGAAACGGTGTGGGGCCACTACGGGCTCACTCCGGAGCAGGCCAAGATCGGGGGCCTCAATCCGAAGATGTTCAATTCCTTCCTCGACGGTTCGAAGCCGGCGATCGAGTGCACCGCCGTGTGCAATGCCACTGGCCTGACGCCGGCGCCTTGGGGACTGAAGTTTCCGCCCGCCAGCGTGGACGACATACCGAACGCGATGCGTCCGGTTTCTGAAGGCGGCCACCTGCACCACAAGGGGCAGGTGGAGGTGATTTCCTCGCTGGAGGCGGACGGGCGGGTGATTCCCTACGATATCCGTTTCGGTGTGTGGGTCGTGTTCGAGGGCGAAACCGAATACATCCGCAACTGCTTCAAAGAGTACATGGTGCGCACCGACTCATCGGGCCGCTATGCCTGCCTGTATAAGCGCTGGCATCTGATCGGCCTGGAGGTCGGCATCTCGGTTGCGTCAGTGGGATTGCGGCGCGAGCCAACCGGCTGCCCCACCGGGTTTCGCGCCGACGTGGTGGCCACTGCCAAGCGCGATCTGAAGCCTAGCGAGATCCTGGACGGCGAGGGCGGCTACACGGTGGTCGGCAGACTCATGCAGGCTCAGGCTTCCCTCAGGATCGGCGGCCTGCCGCTCGGGCTCGCCCACGGCGTGAAGCTGCTCAAGCCGGTTGCCGCGGGCCAGCCGCTGCGATGGACCGATGTTGCCGTCGACGAGTCCAGCCACGCCGTCAAGGTGCGCAGGGAAATGGAACGGCTGTTCGCATTGCATCCGGAAGCCACCTCGCTGACGCAGTAGTTGTCACGTTTCCGGATAGAGCTTCCCTACGGCTGTCCATCCAGCCTGAGTCCTTCGAGAATGGCGCTGCCCCGTTCGAGGAACCGGGGGTCCTTGTCTTCCGGAAAGTACTGCTGCGAGTAAGTAACGTTGATTCCGGTGTTCCGGTCCTTGGGGTGCGCGCAGGTCAACGTCAGCGTTTCCAGCATGGTGTTTGCCGTGGGCCCTGTGGTGCTGCGCATGGCGCGGTCCACCGCCTCGATGTGCGAAAGCGCACAGGACTCCCCGTTCACCGGTTGCAAACTGAGCTCGTGCTTGAGGATGCGGAAGCGCTTGGGGTCCAGCTCGCGCTGCTGCGACGACTTGACGTATTGCAACAATGCGTCGGGAGATGCGAGTGCCGGAAGCCTTACGACCGTCGCCTGCACGGTAAAGACCTCGCTTTGGAATTCTCCGGGTTTGCCGAGGATCAGAAGATCGGGCGTTCGCTTTGCGACTCCCCATGGCTTCTCGTCCTCAACCGCTGCCGGTGCAGTGAACGAGAATCCCCGCAGTTCAAAACGAGTCGGTTTATCGGATTTCGATGCGCATGCGGCAATCAGGAGCACCGCGCAAACAGCAGTCAGGACGGTTGAAATTTTCATTTAACTCACGTTAGAAAAGGGCAGGCTGCCCTAATAGGTTGTTGAAAAACTCGATGGCCAAAACCAATTCTTACCACCAAGCCACAAAGACACCAAGAAAAACAGACAAAGTTTCCACGTTTCCATTTGCGTCCTTTGGTGTCTTGATGCCTCGGTGGTTAACGTTTTGATTCATCCGCCGCTCAGCGCGGCAACGATGATCACTTCGTCGCCGGCCTGCAGGCGATGGTCCAGGCGGGTGACGCCGTCCCCGTTCACGAAGAAACGGATGTGCGGGCGGATTCGATCCTGTTCGTCCGCGATCGAAGGTTATGCCTAAAATTCACGGCGTTCAATATCCGGGATTGACCCCGTGATTTGCACCTTAGAAAAAGTTTGCAGGGGTCCGGAAAACGTGCAACGCTATTGAATGAAATGGGGCATCAAAGGCGCTTGAGCATTATGTGCCAGGGCGAGGTAGTCGAAGGCTGTGCCTGTCTGCTGACATGAGGCCCGATATGATCGGTGTGTATGACCCGGAGCTGGTCGTTCTTTCCGTGGTGGTCGCGGCAATCGCGTCCTATACGGCTCTCGATCTTGCCGGACGCGTGAGCGAGTCCAGGGGCACAAGCTCGTGGATCTGGCTGCTTGGCGGCGCGTTCTCCATGGGCACCGGCATCTGGGCGATGCATTTCATCGGCATGCTGGCTTTTCATTTGCCTGTCCCGTTGGCCTACGATGTCCCGATCAATGTGCTGTCGTGGCTCATAGCGATGCTGGTATCGGGCGTTGCCCTGTTTGTGGTGCGGCGGCCCACCATGAGCGGTGGGTATCTCTCCATCGGCGCCGCGTTGATGGGTGTCGGCATTTGCGTCATGCACTACACCGGGATGGCGGCGATGCGGATGTCGCCCCCGATCAAATATGACCCTGCGCTTTTCATCGCGTCCGTAATCATCGCGATAGCAGCGTCCATGGCCGCTCTTTGGATCGCTTTTCAGTTGCGGCGCAAGCAGCCCGGCACCGCCATCCTGGCCAAAATCGGCAGCGCACTGCTTATGGGCTTCGCCATTTCCGGCATGCACTATACGGGAATGGCGGCGGCCGAGTTTGCACCTGACAGCATTTGTCTTGCCGCCGGTTCCGGCGGCGGTCTGAGCAACCACATGCTTGGCGTCGTTGTCGGTGCGGCGACCATGAGCATCCTGATGATCACGCTGGTGATATCCGCGTTCGACTCGCAGATCGCCGCCCGCGCCGCGAAGCATGCGGAATCGCTGCAGGCCGCGAACGAGCAACTGCGCAACATCGCGCTGTACGACAGTCTGACGGGCCTTCCGAACCGCTTGTTGTTCGAAGACAGGATGGAGCAGGCAATGGTACGTTCCGGACGCAGTGGCAGGCCTTGCGCACTGATGTTCGTCGATCTCGACAGGTTCAAACCCGTCAACGACACCTTCGGCCACCGTGTTGGTGACGAGCTATTGAAGGCGGCTGCGGGACGCCTTGCCAACTGCGTCAGAAAAGAAGACACGGTGGCGCGCGCCGGCGGAGACGAATTCATCGTCGTGCTGAGCGAGCTGACAAAGCGAGAGGACGCCGCCCTGATCGGCGGGAAGATTCTTCAACAATTATCGCGGCCTTTTTCCGTCGAGCGTCACGAGCTGGAGATTTCGGGCAGCATCGGGATCAGCGTTTTCCCTGAAGACGGAAAGACCTTGCTGGAACTGCTGAACAACGCCGACGTGGCGATGTATCACGCCAAGAAAGCAGGGCGCAACGGCTATCTGTTCTTCGCGCCGGATATGGGAACAACAAGGCCCGCTCCCGCGCGATAGGCAGGATTTCGCCGCGTCGCATCCGTATCAGCCCGATCCGTTGCCCGTAATATTGGCCGGCAGGTCACGATGGGAGGACCAGTTGTGTCTGGGTGACGACGGCACACAGCTTACCGGTGTCGGTCTTGATCTGTGTCTGCCACACCATCGTCGTCTTGCCGCGGTGAAACGCGGTGCACTCCCCGGTGATGCGCGTGCCTTCCGGCGCCGCACGCAGGAAGTTGGTCTTCGATTCGATCGTGGTGGTGCGCGCATCTTTCGGCAGATTCGCAATGGTGCCAATGGCCCCCAAGGTGTCGGCGAAGGCCATGATTGCACCACCGTGTAGAACGTTGCCTGTGGTGCACAGGTCCGGACGCACCTCCATCGATGCGACCACCCGCTCTGGGGTGACTTCCATCAGCCGCACTCCCATCAGGCCGGGAAAGAGGGGATTCAACACTTCTTGAATCAAGGCTGCCGTGGTCATGACATTTTCTCCCGGAGATCGAGCTTTCTAGAATTTGGCGTTGTCCCGGTGTTCGGCGCGGTCGAAGCCCTTCGCGGCATCCAGCCCGCGCACGCCTTTGAATATTGTCCCGTCAACATTCGCTTCCTCCAGATTCGCTCCCGTCAC
>DASQOP010000223.1:0-3502 GCA_035644415.1 Burkholderiales bacterium | reverse complement strand
AGGCCGAAAATGACCGCGAGCCCGAGGCTCAGCATCGCGTAGAACGAGCCGTTGACCAGACCGAGCAAAAGCTGGCCGAGCAGTGCCTGGATCGGTATGCCGAAGAGCTCCATCAGGTTTTGATTCCTCAGCCTTTTCTATGGTTATCCGGTCAACGAGTCTAGACAAACTCTTACCACGGAGGACGCGGAGGACACGGAGGAAAAACAGAAACGAGGAAAAGCAAGTTGAGGATAAAAGCGGGGTAACTGTTCGCTAACCTGTACGGCCAATTTTCGCTGCGATGGATCATGAGCCAATGAACGGTTTTTACCCGAACTTATTTTCTTGCTCTTGCCTTTCCTCCGTGTCCTCCGCGTCCTCCGTGGTGAGCGCTTATTTGTGGTGAGCGCTTTTTTCAGGTGCCCGACTTACCGGACGCCGTCCGGAACGGCCTCATCTATTGATCAGCGGGCAGCGCGACTTCGAAAGCGGCTGGAAGGCGTGGTCGGCCGCGATCGTTTCGCGCAGGTGATAGTAGTCCCACGGTCCCTTCGACTCGGACGGCTTCTTGACCTGGAACAGGTACATGTCGTGCACCAGGCGGCCATCCTCGCGCAGCGTCATGTTCGTGCCGAACATATCGCTGTGCTCGCTGGCACGCATCCACGACATCACGGCATCGGCATCGTCGGTGCCAGTCGCCTTGACCGCGTTGAGATACATGGTCGTCGCCGAATACACGCCGGCATGGATCATCGTCGGCATTCTCTTGGTCTTGTCGAAGAACCGCTTGCTCCACTTGCGGGTCTGATCGTTCAGGTCCCAGTACCAGGCCTCGGTGACGTACATGCCCTGCGTGGCCTGCAGGCCAAGGCTGTGGATGTCGCTGACGAACACCAGCAGGCCCGCGAGGGTCTGGGTCTTGGTCAACCCGAATTCGTTGGCAGCCTTGATGGAATTGATGGTGTCGCCGCCCGCGTTCGCCAGCCCGACGATCTTGGCTTTCGAGGCCTGCGCCTGCAGCAGGAACGAAGAAAAGTCGGACGCGGACAACGGGTGCCGTACGGCACCCAGCACCTTGCCGCCGTTTTCCTTCACCACGTTCATGGTGTCCTGCTCGAGCGAATGGCCGAAGGCATAGTCGGCAGTGAGAAAGAACCAGCTATCCCCGCCCTGCTTCACCACCGCGCGCCCGGTGCCGTTGGCAAGCGCAAAGGTATCGTAGGTGTGGTGGATGGTGTAACGCGTGCAGTCCTCGTTGGTGAGACGGGTCGAAGCCGCGCCGGTATCCATCAGGATCCTCTTCTTTTCGGCAACGACCTTGGAAGTGGCCAGAGCCACCGCCGAGTTGAGCGCGTCGGTGATCATGTCCACGCCGCCGCGGTCGATCCATTCGCGCACCTTCTGCGCGGCCACGTCAGCCTTGTTCTGGTGATCGGTGGCGACCACATCGACCTTCTTGCCGAGCACTTTGCCGCCGAAGTCGTCCACCGCCATCTGTGCGGCGACCACCGAACCCTGCCCGCCGATATCGGAATACAACCCGGACATATCGGTCAGCACGCCGATTCTCACCACGTTATCGGATATCTTTACCGGCCCCTGCTGGGCCATCGCCGCGGCCGCGCACGCAACGAACACAGCAGCGCACGACAGGGCGCAGATCCTTGTTCGGTTCATTTTTCTCTCCTCCAAATGTGCAATCCGCTCAGACGCCCAGATACTCGTGCAGCAGATCGAGCCGGGCGTCCAGCTCACTCTTGTTGACCGTTTCCACCACGCGCCCAAGCTCGACCACGTAATGCCGGTCGGCAAGGGGAGCTGCGAAACGGAAATTCTGTTCCACCATGATAATCGTGTAGCCCTTCTCTTTGAGGCTGCGGACCGCGCGGCCAAGAGTCTTGACCAGCACCGGAGCCAGCCCCTCGGTGATTTCGTCCAGCAGCAGCAGATCCGCACCGGTGCGGAGGATCCGCGCCAGCGCCAGCATCTGCTGCTCGCCGCCGGAAAGCCGGCTTCCGGGACTTTTCCTGCGTTCGTGCAGATTCGGGAACATGGCATAGATGTCTTCAATGCTCATGCCGCCGGCGCCGATCCGCGGCGGAAGCCGCAGGTTTTCCTCGGCCGACAGGCTGGCGAAGATGCCGCGTTCCTCCGGGCAGTAGCCGATGCCCAGCCGCGCGACGCGATGCGTCGCCAGGGCGATTGCCTGCCGTCCTCGCACCAGGATCGAGCCGCTGCGCTTGCCGGTAAGTCCGAGTATGGCGCGCAACGTGGTCGTGCGCCCCGCGCCGTTGCGGCCGA
This sequence comes from Burkholderiales bacterium, assembly GCA_035644415.1. GTDB lineage: Bacteria > Pseudomonadota > Gammaproteobacteria > Burkholderiales > JACQAP01 > JACQAP01. Next base: position 1,216 of record DASQOP010000223.1, on the reverse strand, counting down.
GCAGCGTGACCAGCTCGCCGCGGTGCACGGCGAACTGCATTCCGTGCAGGACGTGCGACTCGCCGTACCAGGCGTGCAGGTCGGCGACCTCCAGGATCGGAGCGCCGTCATTCATCGGCGACCCCGACGTAGGCTTCCAGCACCTGAGGATTGGCAGACACTTCCCGGTAAGTTCCCTCGGCCAGCACCGCCCCCCGTTGCAGCACCGTGATGGTGTCGCACAGATCCTCCACGACGCTCAGGTTGTGCTCGACCATCAGGATGGTGCGCCCGGAGGCGACTTTGCGGATCAGCCCGACCACGCGGCCCACGTCCTCGTGCGCCATTCCCTGCGTCGGCTCATCGAGCAGCATCACTTCCGGTTCCAGCGCCAGCGTGGTGGCGAACTCCAGCGCGCGTTTGCGCCCGTAGGGAAGCTCGGTGGCCTGGAGCTGCGCGTGTCCGGCGAGTTCGACGCTGGTGAGGATGTCCATCGCGCGCTCATCGAGTTGTCCGAGCGAGCGCTGCGAACGCCAGAACTGAAACGAATTGCCCAGCCTGCGCTGAAGCGCCACCCGTACGTTCTCGAGCACCGTCATGTGGGGGAAGGTCGAAGAGATCTGGAAGGAGCGTACCAGTCCGCGTCGCGCCACCCGCGCGGGACGATCGCCGGTGATGTCCTCGCCGCGGTAGAGGATGGTGCCGGAGGTCGGCAGCAGGAACTTGGTCAACAAATTGAACACCGTGGTCTTGCCCGCGCCATTGGGGCCAATCAGCCCGTGAATGCTGCCCTGCCGGACTTTGAGGCTGACGTTGTTCACGGCCACGAAACCGCTGAACTCCCTGGAAAGCTGCCGGGTTTCGAGGATGGTCTGGTCTTGCATCTGGCTCTGTCAGCAGGCTGTTGAAAAACTCGATGGCCGAATCAATTCTGACCACCAAGACATAAAGGCACCAAGAAGATCTGACAATGTTTCCAAGTTCCCATTTGCATTCCTTGGTGCCTTGGTGGTTACGTTTCCAGTTCTGGTCCAGGGGACCGACAGGTTACTGCATCGATGCCGGTCGTGCACCGTCAGTCCTTGAGGCTGCGCAACTCGCGGCGGATGATCTTGCCGGTGCTGGTCAGCGGCAGCGCATCGACATAGCGGACCTGGCGCGGATATTCGTGGGCCGCCAGCCTCACCTTCACATGGTTCTGGATCTCGCGAGTCAGCTCCTCGCTCGGGCTCCAACC
>DASQOP010000222.1:0-3116 GCA_035644415.1 Burkholderiales bacterium | reverse complement strand
CCCTTGGCCACCAACCTAACCGGCCTCTGCTGCAGTACGTTCTTGAAGCATTCGAAAGCCTGTTCCAAACCCCTGAATCCAAGGGAAAGCCGCCCATTTGGCTTATAATTGACGGCCTTTCCGGGGCCGTCAGGTCCCTTGTCGTTTCAGGGTTCCGATGCAGCTTTTTGCTTTCGGCGTCAATCATCACACGGCCCCGCTCGCGGTTCGCGAGCAGGTGACTTTTCACGCCGCCAATCTGGAAGAAGCGCTGCGCGACCTGGTGAACCGCGAGCCTGTCAGGGAGGCCGCGATCATTTCCACCTGCAACCGCACTGAGGTCTACTGCAGCACCCCGGAACCCGACCGCGCGATCGATTGGCTGGCGCGCTTTCATCATCTCGAGTCGCAATCGCTCGAGCCGTTTCTTTATATGCTGCCACGCGAGCGCGCAGTCGCGCACGCGTTCCGGGTGGCGAGCGGGCTGGATTCCATGGTGCTGGGCGAGCCGCAGATCCTCGGGCAGATGAAAGATGCGGTCAAATCCGCCGAGCATGCCGGCACGCTCGGCACCGTGCTTCACAAGCTTTTCCAGTCGACGTTCTCGGTGGCGAAAGAAGTGCGCACCCAGACCGAGATCGGCACTAACTCGGTGTCGATGGCCGCCGCCGCGGTAAAGGTCGCCGAACGCATTTTTCCGAGCGTAGGCGAGCAGAAAGTGTTGTTCATCGGAGCCGGCGAAATGATCGAACTCTGTGCCGCGCACTTTGCCGCCAAACAGCCGCGCTACACGACTTTTGCCAATCGCACGCTGGAACGCGGCGAGGAACTGGCCGCCCGCTACCAGGGGCAGGCGATCACCCTCAACGATATGCCCGAGCAGTTGGCAATGCACGACATCGTAGTGTCCTGTACCGCAAGCCAGTTGCCGATCCTCGGCAAAGGCATGATCGAACGCGCGATCAAGGCGCGCCGGCACCGGCCGATACTGATGATCGATCTGGCGGTGCCGCGCGACGTAGAAGCAGAAGTGGCCGAGCTCGACGACGTGTTTCTTTACAGCGTGGACGACCTCGGCAAGATCGTTCAGGAAGGTCTCGACACCCGGCAGGCGGCGGTGGCGCAGGCGGAAGCGATCATCAATGCCAGTGTTCACGATTTCATGCACTGGTTCGAGACCCGCGAGCTGGTGCCCACCATTCGCGCGCTGCGCGATCAGGCCGAACGCATGCGCCGCCACGAGTTCGAGCGTGCCGCGAAGCTGCTGGCAAAGGGCGAAGACCCGCAGAAAGTGCTCGAGCAACTCTCCCATGCGCTGACCAACAAATTCATGCATGCACCGACGCACGCGCTCAATTCAGCCGAAGCCAGGGAGCGCGATTCCCTGGTTGCGGCGCTCGCCCGCCTTTACCAGGTCAATCCGCCGGAATGAAACCCTCGATTGCTTCCAAGCTGGCGCAATTGTCCGCCAGGCTGGAGGAACTCAACGCTTTGCTCTCCGGCGAAGACGTTACGAAGAATCTCGACAATTACCGCAAGCTCACCCGCGAGCATGCCGAGATCACGCCGGTGGTCGAGCTCTACAACGCCTACAAGGTAGCCGAGCGGGACATCGCCTCGGCATTGCAGTTGGCCGGCGACCCGGAAATGCGCGAACTGGCTGAAGCCGAAGTACGCGAAGGCAAACAGAGGCTCGCGGGCATCGAAGACCAGCTGCAAAGGCAACTGCTGCCCAGGGACCCGAGCGACGAACGCAACATCTTCCTGGAAATCCGCGCCGGCACCGGCGGCGACGAATCGGCGCTGTTCGCTGGCGACCTGTTCCGCATGTATACGCGCTACGCCGAACGCCAGGGCTGGAAAGTGGATCTGATTTCGGAGAGCGCAGCCGAACTGGGCGGCTACAAGGAGGTGATCGCCAAGATCATCGGTTACGGCGCGTACTCGAAGCTCAAGTTCGAGTCCGGCGGCCATCGCGTGCAGCGCGTGCCCGAGACCGAGACCCAGGGGCGCATCCACACCAGCGCCTGCACTGTGGCCGTGCTGCCGGAAGTCGATGCGATCGAGGACGTGGTGCTTAATCCCGCGGAATTGCGCATCGACACCTTCCGCGCTTCCGGCGCGGGCGGCCAGCACATCAACAAGACCGATTCCGCCGTGCGCGTAACCCACATCCCGACCGGCATCGCGGTCGAATGCCAGGACGACCGTTCCCAGCACAAGAACAAGGCTCAGGCGCTTGCCGTGCTGGCTGCGCGCATCAAGGACAAGCAGTTGCGCGAGCAGCAGGCAAAACAGGCAGCGACCCGCAAGTCGCTGATCGGCAGCGGCGACCGCTCCGAACGCATCCGCACCTACAACTTCCCTCAGGGACGCGTTACCGATCACCGTATCAACCTCACGCTGTACAAGATCGATCAGATCATGGACGGTGCGCTCGACGAGTTGATCGGCGCCTTGATGGCCGAGCATCAGGCCGAACTGCTTGCCGCAATGGCAGATGACCTGGTCGCGACCCAAACGTGATTGCAACGGTCGGCGCGCTTCTCGAGAAAGCGGTGCGGGACCTGGTCGCAGACCGGGACGCGGCCGACGCGCGGCGCGAATCGCAGGTGCTGTTGGGTTTCGCGCTGGGCGTATCGCGCGCCTGGCTCACTACGCACCCGGACCACGCGGCGGATTCCGAATCCGCTGCAAAATTCCGCACTCTGGTGGCACTCCGGGTGAGTGGTCACCCGGTGGCTTACTTGCTCGGTGTGAAGGAATTCTACGGGCTGCCGTTGCGGGTCACGCCCGACGTTCTCATCCCCCGGCCCGAAACCGAGGAGTTGGTGGAAGCGGCGCTGGAGAGGCTGCCGCAGGGTGAAGCGCGCAAGGTGCTTGATCTCGGCACCGGCAGCGGATGCATCGCCATCGCCATCGCGCGCCAACGGCCTGCGGCAAAGGTTGCCGCGGTGGACAGTTCGAGTCCCGCGTTGGCATTGGCGCGCGAGAACGCAGCCGCCCTCGACGTAGAGGCGGAGTTTCTGCAAAGCAACTGGTTCGCCGCATTGGGACGCCGCCGCTTCGACCTCATCGTGGCAAACCCGCCGTACGTTGCCGCAGACGACCCACACCTTCGAGAGGGCGACCTGCGC
>DASQOP010000221.1:0-7570 GCA_035644415.1 Burkholderiales bacterium | reverse complement strand
CCAGGGGTTCGGCAGAATTCGTGATGCCCCACGGCAGCATCGAGGCAATCATCAGGATAATCCACAAGCCGTGTGTCACGACTTGCCCTTTCCCGGATCGATAGTCAGCCAGGACAGCTCGCATTGAGCGTTCAGGTTCGCCTGTTTCGGTGCCGGTGCGCCGGCGCTGCCCCCGCGGTCGAGCTGGCAGCCGTTAAGAATGAATATGCCGGTCTGTTGTGCTTCGAGAACGCGCAGGAAGCGCATCAGATCACCTTCATGTACCAGGCCGAAAGACAGCTTCATCTGTGAGTGTTGCAACTGCTGCGACATCGAATTATTCTGGCCGATCAGGGGGAACGGCTTCTTGGCGTCAAGCTGATAGCTCACGCCGAATAACGCTGCATGTTCGTTGGCCGCACGCAGGCTCTCAAGCCAGTTGATCCGTTGCTCGGTGCCGACGAAACCCTCTTTCTCGAGCTGTTGATAGGCGGGAAGGTAACGAAGGATGGTCTCGCGCTCCTCGCCGGAGCGCTGGTAGCGGCTACGTGCATCCTGTAATGCGGTGATCTGAGCGCGGTGCTGTAGCTCGGCCCCTTCACGTTTGCTGGACGAGAACCTGACGAGCGCGACCGAGGCTGCGATGGAGATCGCGAGCACCAGCAACGGAAGTTTCATCGCCACAAGATCTTTGCTAGTCAGTTTCATCGATTCCTAGACCCCGGCTTTGAATATGATGGCGAACTCGAACTCGGCGCTGTTTCTCTCGCCTGTGGCAATGGTGCTGCCGCTCAACCCCGCATCCGAGCTCACGTTGAGCGGCAAGCGTACGGCCCGCACCTCGGCCACCCTGCCGTCGGCCGCTAGTTGCGCGGCAAAAGCATTGATAAGCCCCATCGCCGCCTTGAAGTCGCCGTTGAACGGCCTGATCTCTCCGCGCATGATCGCGCTCTGCACCCGAGTCCCGGATTCCAATGCCGCGTGACCCTTTGTAGTCGGCTGGGACCGGCCGGCCTCGAGTTCAGCCGGGAGGCTGCCGTAATGCCAGGCGATACGCGTAAGTTGAATCTGCGGCAAAGCATCAAGTGCGTGGCTTACCACCAGAAACATCGACTCTGGTGTGCGCAGGCTTGACCTTATCTGCTCCGCCAATTCGACAGTCTGGCGCAGGTTGTCGGCAGTGGTTGGTGCTTGCGGAAACTGCGCAGTCACTTGCTGGTACCGAGCCTGGTAGTCCTGAGTCTGCCTGCGCAGGTTTTCCGTCAACTCGTTTAGACGCATCACTTCGAAGGTATTGACGCCGCTCCACAACAGCGCTCCTGCCAGCGTCGCGGCCGACGCGCCGTACACCCAACGGCGCCCCAAGTAGCGCTGAAACCCGCCGGTGACATGCCTCGGCGCGAAATTGATTGCCGGCTTGCCCTCGCCCAGCAGCTGCAGGTGCAGCGTATCGGCCGATGCGTCGAGTTCCGTAGCTGCGATTCCGAACCTGGACATGATGTCGGCGCGGGTCAGCAAGTGGCACTGCATGTTCGGACGGCCGCGAGCGACCGCTGCCGGCAAGCCCGCGAGCGAATCGTTCTGGTCGAGAATCACTATCTGCAGCATGTCGTCCACGTGCGTGACCGTCAGCGCGTCGAGGTACATCCGGGTGTTGCTCACTTCGTCGGCGTGGTACTGATCCGCGACATCGGCCGCATCACGCAATGGCGTCAGGCGGCTGATGCGAAACTTGAGGTCCTTGAAGAATGTCTGCCGCACACCCGCTGTGTTCTTGGTGACAATCAGCAGGTTGGCGTGCTTCAACCGCAAGCGCTCGATGAGCGAAGTGGTCACCATCGGCAGCGGATAGACCCCGGCGACAGGCAGGCCGTTGACATCAATGGCGTGCAACCAGGGACTCAACAGTTCGGGATTGGTGAGTGCAGCGAACAAGTAACGGTCGTCTTTGCGCTTACCGGCGCTGCGTTCCTGCAGCGAATAAGAGTAATACGAGGTGCCGCGGTAGAGTTGCTTCAGTTTCCGGCCAACCATTTGCGCGCGGTCGCGGCCCGTGGCGTGCGGCAGCGTTTCGAAACGGTAATCCTCATCCACCGAGTCGACCATGATGTGTATCGGTATGCCTCGGGCGGCGCGGAGGAAATTGCTGAACGCATTCCAGCCGGTCTCGTCGTTGCTGAACCGCTTGCATCCGGCAAGACGGCGCCCTCGCCATGAAGCAACTGTGGCTTGATCGGCGGATATACAGAGCAGGAGCTTTGCTGCCATCGTCTGTCAGACCCGAATTTTCCCGATGATATCGTATATCGGGGTCAGCACTGAGAACAGGATCAGAGCAAGCATGCCGCCCAGTACCAGCGTAAGCGCCGGTTCGAGCAGCTTGAGCGCCTTGTCCACCGAATCGCGGACGTCCCGGTTGTAGAAGTAAGTGATGTTCATCAACGCAATGTCGAGCGCGCCGGTGCTTTCCCCGACGCGCAGCATGCGTATCACCAACGGCGGAAACATGCCGAGATTCCGGAATGCTTCAGAAAGGCTTTCGCCGGCGTTGATCTGTTGCCCGGCGCGTTGCAGGCCTTCCGCAATAACGCGGTTGGCGACGATATCCTCGCTGGTTTTGACCGCTTCCAGGATGGTAATGCCGGAGCGGTACATCAGCGCAAAGAAGTTGGCGAAGCGGGCCAGGATGATCTTCTGCAGAATTGCGCCCGTCACTGGCAGGCGCAGGATCGCATAGTCCAGCCAGTAGCGTCCTCGCGGATTGGTACGTACTATCACACTGATACCGATGGCGATCACGACCGGTAGGAACAGCAGGATCGGCCAGTAAGCAGCGGTGAAATTGGACAGCCCGATCAGTATCCTGGTCTGCAGAGGCAGCGCGAGGCCCATGGTTTTCAGCAGGGTGGTGACTTGCGGTACCAGGTAGAGGAGCAGGAACAGCAGCACGCCCAGTACCACGACGAATACCAGAGCTGGATAGACCAACAAACGACGCGTCTGCGAAATCAGTTCATCCTGCCACTTGAGCGTTCCGCCGAGGTTCTCGAATACCTCGGTAAGGGTACCCGATAGTTCGCCAGCGCGAATCAGGCTGGCGAATACGGCGCTGAACACCCGCGGGAAGGCCGCCAGCGCCTGGGACAAAGTCTTGCCGCCTTCGATGTCCTCGAGCACTGAAGTCAGGATTTCGCGGAAGCGCGGGTTCTCCATGCCGTCGCGCAGATCGCGAAGCCCCTCAAGGATCGGGATTCCGGCGCGCGAGACCTGTTCCAGATCAAAGCAGAAAGTAATCAGATCCTGGCGGGTGATGGCCCCGGAGGCGAGCGTGGGCGTATGGCTGCGCAGCGACCGGGAGGTGATCAGGTCGAGCCCCATCTTCTTGAGCCGCAACTCGAGGTCGACTTCGTTGGCGGCGTCGATCTTGCCGCGGGCGGACCGCCCGGCTCTGTCTACCGCCTTGTACTCGAATGCTGGCATCAGTGCCTCGGTGTCACGCCGTAATTTCGGAACACCCGTCGTGCGCGGCGCAACGCGGGTGTCATGCGCAGCATCTCACTGCACCCGTCCGGTAAGGTCGATGGCGCGCGCCACTTCTGCCAGGCTGGTTGTCCCGTCGACCACCTTATGTACCCCCTCGTCAGCGAGCGAGCGGAAATTCTTGGTATTGGCCGCCTCACGCAACTCCCGCGGTGAGGCCCGGCGCGCGACCAGTTCGTCCAGATCGCTGTCCATGTGCAGTATCTCCATGATTGCGGTGCGGCCCCGATAGCCCCGGTGATTGCAGCGGGGACAGCCCACCGGGCGAAAGATCTTGAGGACGGCATCGATATCCCCGCCGAGCAACAGTCGTTCTTCCGGGGACGGCGTGTAAGCTTCCTTGCAATGCTGGCACAGAAGGCGCACCAGTCGCTGCGCAATGATGCCGATAATGTTGCCAGCCATGATGTCCGGCGCGATGCCGATGTCGAGCAGGCGCGGGAAAGTCCCCAACGCCGAATTGGTGTGCAGCGTGGTGAACACCTGGTGGCCGGTCATTGCTGCCCGGAACGCCATTTCCGCGGTATCGCGGTCGCGAATTTCCCCGACCAGAATGATGTCCGGGTCCTGGCGCATGATCGAGCGGATTCCGTTGCCGAAATCCATCTTTGCCGTTTCGTTCACCGAGGTCTGGCGCATCATCGCTACCGGATACTCGACCGGATCCTCGAGGGTCATGATATTCACTGACTCGACATTGAGTTTGGCGAGCAGGGAATAGAGCGTGGTGGTCTTGCCGCTGCCGGTCGGGCCGGTCAGCACCAGAATGCCTTCCGGCCTGGCCAGCATCAAGTTGAGCTTCGCCATGACCGACTTCGGCAAACCCATCTGCTCGAGACCGATGATCGATTTCTCGCGGTCGAGCACACGCAGCACGATGTTCTCGCCCCATATTGTGGGCTGAGAAGACACGCGAAAATCCACTGGCCGGCCGTTCAGGTTCAGCGACAGCCGCCCGTCCTGCGGTGCGCGCGTCTCGGCGATGTTCATCCCGCTGATGACTTTCAGACGCACCGCGATCCCGGGCCAGTAGTTCTTGTGCAGGCTGCGGATCTGCTCAAGCACGCCATCGATGCGATAGCGGATGCGCAGGAAGGCGAATTCGGGCTCGAAGTGGATGTCGGAAGAACCGCGCTTGACGGCGTCCACCAGCAGTGCGCCGACCAGACGCACGATCGGCTGGGTGTACTCATCCATGCCAACTTGCTGCATGCTCTGATAGTCGATCTCGCCGGTCTCGATCTCGCGCAGGATGCCGTCGACCGACAGCTCGAAGCCGTAGAACTGGTCGATGTACTCGTCGAGCTGGGCCTGGCCCGCGAGTACCGTCTTCATCTGGATGTTGTGGCCGAGGGTGGCGCGCAGCTGATCAAGCGCCACTACGTTGAACACCTCGGTAATGGCCACCACCATCACGTTCTGTTCCGCATCGAACGCGATCGGTAGCAGCCGGTGGCGGCGGGCGAAGTCCTGCGGCACCAGCCTCAACGCTTCGGCATCCACCAGCACTTGGGACAGGTCGATGCTCTCCTGGCCGATGGTCCGCGCCATGATGTCGCGAATCACCGCCTCGGTGACGAAGCCCAGCCGCACCAGCAGCCGGCCGATTGGAATGTTCTGGGTCTTCTGCTCGGTGAGCGCGATGCGCAACTGATCGTTGGTGATCAGCCCCTGCTGGACCAGCAGCTCGCCTAAGCGAAGCTTTTTGCGCTGCTCGGCCATCGTCGCGCTACCTCGCCACCTACTCTACGCGGGCGGAGAGCTGGCCAACGCGCTGGATGACGAGATTTTGGTCGAAGTTGGCGCGGCCTTTGCGGAAGGACAGATCGAGCGCCTTGCGGTAGTAATCGAGCGCGGGTCGGATCTGTCCGATGCGTTCGAGGCCGACGGCGAGATTGAACGCGTAATCGGGGTTGTCCGGCTGCAGCTGATAAGCCTGGAAGTAAGCCTGTTCCGCTCCCGGCCACTGGCCCTGGTCGGCGTAGAGGTTGCCGAGGGTGAAATAGAGGAAGGCCGAGGGCTCGCGGGCGATCAATTGCCTGAGCCGGGACTCGCTTGCCTTCGGGTCGGCACCGCCGATGATCGCGATCAGACCGGCCTGGGCATATGGGTTGCGCGGCTCCAGTTCCAACACCCGCTGGTAGTGTTGGCCCGCTTCCTCGATCCGGCCCTCCTTCCAGGCGATGGCGCCCAGGCCCAGCAGGGCGTCGATGCTCCTCGGCTCGGCCAGCAGGACTTGCTGATAGAGATTGCGCGCCAGCGCCAGATCGCCCCGCTGCAGCGCCTCGTAGGCCTGCATCAGGGTCGGATCCACCGGCACCAGCGTAGCAGGCTGGCGGCGCACTGATATGCCCTTGGTTTCGTTGGTCTTGATCACCACGGTTTCAACCGGCGCATCGGCCAAGGAGACGATCGCCGTTTCCGACGCCACCGTTGTCTCCGTTGCCTTGGTGGCACGCCGCGGGCGCGTCGTTGCCGCCCGGTCGGGCGCCGTTGCCGTCGTGCCGGGCTGTGCCGCTGTCTTCGAATCGTCGAACAATGAAGGCACGGGCCCGGCGGTCAGTGCCGCCGTTGTTGCTTTATTGGCGGGCATCCCGGAAATCTTCGCGGCGCTATCCGCCACGCCCGTCGCTGCCACGGGCGCAGCTGGCGCCGGTGCCGACGCGAGCGGTGAGGTCATCGGTGCCGGAGTTGAGCGCAGCAACCCCGGGTTCGATACCTGGATGTAGACGTAGCTGCCGTAAACGATCGCGAACAGTACGGCTGCCGCGAGAAAAACGATCATGTAGTGATCGCGCGCATAACCGATCGGATCGAACGGCGGCATGCGGCTCGCCTGCACTACCGTAGCCGCCTGCGCCGGAGTCGGCGAATGGATCGGCATCTCTTCACGCAGTCTCGGTTCGGACGCGATCGGCTCGAGGGCGAGCTGATCTGCCGCGGCGGGTCCTGAACCCGGCTCACCGTCTTCGCGGCTCTTGGCGGCTTTTTGCAGGGCCTGGAGCAAAAGGCTCATGGGTTCTTGCCGGTCTTGTCCACAACCGGGAGAAAACGCTGGAAGAACTTCAACTCGTCGCTGTCCAGGGACGGATTGCTGATCACCGTCGGCTTGAGGAAGATCACCAGTTCGGTCTTGCTCACTGCTTCGTCGCGGAAACTGAATAAGTCGCTCGCCGGGGAGGGCAGCCGCCCCAGGCCGGGCACGGCATCGCGGTCGCGCCGCACGTCATCCTGCATCAGACCGCCCAGTATGATGGTCTGGCCGCTGCCGGCCTGCAGCACCGACTCCATTTCCCTGACCTGGACTTGCGGGATCAGGTTTGGTATCGCGGGGGAGGTCAGGACTCCCGCAGCGGTGAACTGAGCCCGCAGTGAAGGATTCGGGTCCGGAACAAAACTCTGAATGCGCGAGATCGTCGGTCTCACCGTCAGATTTACCGTTCCCGAATCGGTGACCTGCGGCAGGACGCTCATCACCAGTCCCACCGGAACCGTCTTCGCGGTTGTGGTGAAAGTGGTGGTGGAAGTGGTTTGATTGGTGTTGGTCTGCGCTTCGATATTGAAGTAGACGACGTTGTCCACCACTTTAAGCAGCGCAGTCTGGTTATTGAGCGCCATCAGCTTCGGGCTCGACAGCACCCGCGTGTTGCCGAATTGCTCGAGCAGGCGGATGGTCGCTCTGACATCGCCCACGCTGGAGTTGGGATTGGTGTAGCCGATCGTCAGGCCGCTGGGAGCTCCCGTCGGCGGACCGCCGAGCAATTGCTGCTGAAATGTAGCGCCCTGGCCGATCGAGGCAGCCAGCCGGCTCCAATCCACGCCGGCCTGATAATTATTGGAGAGCCGGACTTCGACGATAGTGGCTTCGATCAGCACTTGCCGCTGCGATGCCGAACTGACGCCGTCCAGGTATTGTTGAATCAGCGCCTGCTGCTTTTCATTGCCGAGCACGGTGACCGTGCCGGCGACGGAGTTGACCACGGTCTCGTTCTTGGTATCGGAAGGGACGCTGGGAGTTTGCCCGAAGGCGGTGCTGAACAACGCGGCGGCA
>DASQOP010000220.1:0-2188 GCA_035644415.1 Burkholderiales bacterium | reverse complement strand
GTGTTCTGCAATCTGGTGGGTGGACAGGACGAGCTGGTTTTCGACGGCGCGTCCTTCGTCATGGATGCGCACGGCAAGCTCATCCATCAATTGCCGGCGTTCGAGGAGCATCTCGCCTTCGTTGACATCGAAGGCGCTCGCCCGGTTCCGGGACAGATCGTGCCGGAGCCCTCGACGGACGAGAGCATTTACAAGGCGCTGTGCCTGGGCGTACGCGATTACCTCGGCAAGAACGGCTTCCCAGGTGCACTACTGGGTCTCTCCGGCGGAATCGACTCGGCGCTCACCATGTGCATCGCAGCGGATGCGCTCGGCCGGGACAAGGTGCACGCCGTTATGATGCCTTCGCAATTTACCGCCGACATGAGCGTCGAAGACTCGCGGGCAATGGTCAAGGCCCTCGGCGTGCGCTACAGCGAGATCGCCATCAAGCCGGTGTTCGACGCATACATGGGCGCGCTCAAGCCGGCGTTCGCCGATCGCCCATTCGACACCACCGAGGAGAATCTGCAGTCGCGCATCCGCGGCACGCTGCTGATGGCGCTGTCGAACAAGTTCGGCTCGATCGTGCTCACCACGGGCAACAAGAGCGAGATGAGCACCGGTTATGCCACGCTCTACGGCGACATGGCCGGCGGATTCGCGGTGCTCAAGGACATCACCAAGAAGTACGTTTACCGGCTGTCGCGCTATCGCAACACCCTCTCCCCGGTCATTCCGGAGCGCGTGATCAGCCGGGCGCCGAGCGCGGAACTGCGCGCCGGCCAGGTGGACCAGGACAGCCTGCCGCCCTACGATGTGCTCGACGCGATCGTCGAGCGCTACGTCGAGAAGGACATGAGCATAGCCGACATCATTGCCGAGGGCTTCAAGCGCGCAGATGTTGAACGTGTGGTCAGACTGGTGCACCTCAGCGAATACAAGCGCCGCCAGGCCCCGATCGGAATCCGCATCACGCCGCGCGGCTTTGGCAAGGACTGGCGTTTCCCGATCACCAACAAATACCGGGGCGGATTGTGATGGCGTAGGGCCGCAACCTTTCCGGATTCCTCAATTGGAGTCTATACTTGCCGTCCACGAGCCGGCGCGGCGCACGGGTCCGGATTTACAGGAGAGTGGTCATGAAAAAAATCGAAGCGGTGGTCAAGCCATTCAAGCTGGACGAAGTGCGCGAAGCGCTGTCGGCGATCGGGGTCACCGGGCTGACGGTGACCGAGGTCAAGGGTTTCGGCCGGCAGAAAGGCCATACCGAGCTCTATCGCGGGGCGGAGTACGTGGTGGACTTCCTGCCCAAGGTGAAAGTCGAGGTGGTGATACCGGACAAGCTCACGGATCAGGCAATCGAAGCGATCATCAAATCGGCCCGCACCGGCAAGATCGGCGACGGCAAGATCTTCGTCACCACGGTTGAGCAGGTCGTCCGCATCCGCACCGGGGAGACGGATGAGGCGGCAGTCTAGATGCGGTGCTGAGTACTGCGTGCTGAGTGCTGGGACAACAGCCTCGGCGCCGCCGGAAGAGGAAATTTGAATGAGCCGCCTGCGGGCGGCTCAGATTTTTCCAGATTTGACTTTACTCAGCACCCAGCACCCAGCACTCAGTACTTGTCATTTCCGTTTCGCCTTGAGCAGCACGACCACCGCGCCGCTGCCGCCGTCCTCGGGGCGGGCCTGGACGAAAGCGAGTACCTCATCGCGTTGCGCCAGCCAGTTTCCCACTTTTCTTTTCAGCACCGGTTCGCGATTTTCCGAGCGCAGGCCCTTACCGTGCACGATGCGCACGCAGCGCCAGCCTTTGGCCAGCGCTTCATTGAGGAAGGCCACCAGCAAGTGGCGCGCTTCCTCGCTGCGCAGGCCGTGCAGGTCGAGCTGATCCTGGTTCACCCAATGGCCGCGCCGCAGCTTGCGCAGGACCATGTTCGACAGCCCCTTGCGCAGGAATACCAGTTCGTCACCGGTCTCCAGGCCGACTTCGTGCGGAATGTGATCGGAAAGGCTGTCTTGCAGGACCTGTTCGTCGTCGCGCAGCCGCTGCACCGGTACCGGCTTGGGGGGCTTTCGGCGTAGCGTGGCTTTGCCGGCGTCCGCAATCGGCGCGACGTCCTTCAGCGCTTGGCGCAGTAACGCCTCGTCGTCCGCGGGTTCCTCGGCCGGTGGTTCCGGTGTGACTGGGCGCTTGTGCATGGGTT
>DASQOP010000219.1:0-2862 GCA_035644415.1 Burkholderiales bacterium | reverse complement strand
CGGGTTCCAGGGCGAGTTCCTCACCATCACGCGAGGCATGGGGCTGGCCAGCCACATTTTCGACGACTACGGCCCGGTAAAGGGTGACATGGAAGAGCGCCGCAACGGCGTCCTGATCAGCCAGGACGTTGGCGAAGCGGTGGCCTACGCCCTGTGGAAATTGCAGGACCGCGGCCGCATGTTCGTCTCGCCGGGCGATGCGCTGTACGAAGGCATGGTGATCGGCATCCATTCGCGCGACAACGATCTGGTCGTCAACCCGATCAAGGGCAAGCAACTGACCAACGTGCGCGCGTCCGGTACCGATGAAGCCGTGCGCCTGGTGCCGCCGATCGAACTCACACTGGAAAAAGCGGTGGAGTTCATCGCCGACGACGAACTGGTTGAGATCACGCCCAAATCCATCCGAATCCGCAAGCGCCATCTCAAGGAACACGAGCGCAAGCGCGCTTCGCGCGACAGCACGCCTGCGGCGGCGTAGCCCCTCTCCCCCTCTCCCCGGCCCTCTCCCGCCAGGGGAGAGGGAGTCCTGGAAGAAAAACGGGCGACCAAGTGGTCGCCCATTTTTTATTTGGGGATTGATGTTATTTGAGGATTGAAGCTCCCTCTCCCCTGGCGGGAGAGGGCCGGGGAGAGGGGGTGATGCTTGGTTTATACTCTCTTGATGCCTGAACTTTCGCTTGCGTTGATCGTTTCAGCCGCGACGCTGCTCGCGGTGATCGTCCTGATCCTCATCGTTTTCTCGATGGCGCGCCGCCAGGTGAGCCATCCTGAATCGCTCGCCCGCGTGCTGGAAGAGAAACACCTGGCGATGCTTAAGGATCTGAACTCCGGGCTCAACGCGCTCGGCGACCGGCTTTCCGCCTCGCAGGCCGAACTTTCCGAGAGGCTGCGCAACACCGTTTCCCAGGAGCTGATCCAGACCAGGACCGCGCTTGCCACCCTGCAGCTCAAGCAAGCCGAGGAGCTGTCCGCCAACCGCGAAACCCTCACGCAGCGCCTCGCGCAAATGAATACCGAACTTCAGGGCAAGCACGATCAGCTCCGCACCGAAGTGCTCACCCGGATCCTGCAGACGCTGGCGGAACAGAACCGCGCCGAGCAGGAGCTGATCCAGACCACGATGCGCAACGCTACCGCGCAGCTTGCGGCGTCGATGGAACTGCTTTCCAAGACCACCGACACCCGCCTGGAGCAGATCAGCGGTCGCGTCAGCGAGCGCCTGGAAGAAGGTTTCAAGAAAACCAACGAGACTTTCGTCAGCGTGATGGAACGCCTTGCCACCATAGACGAGGCGCAGAAGAAGCTGGACGGACTGACGACCAACGTGGTGAGCCTGCAGGAACTGCTGGGCGACAAGCGTTCGCGCGGCGCTTTCGGCGAAGTGCAACTCGAGAACCTGGTGCGCAACCTCCTTCCCGAAATCGCCTACGAATTCCAGTACACCTTCAAATCGAACGGCGCGCGCGCCGACTGCGTGCTGAAGCTTCCCGAGCCGACCGGCATGGTAGCGGTGGATTCTAAGTTTCCGATGGAGAATTACCACCGCATGTTCGAGCCCGGCGTTTCCGAAGCGGACCGCGCGGTAGCGCAGCGGCAGTTCCGCGCCGACGTGAAGAAGCATGTCGAGGACATTGCCAGCAAATACATCATCCCCGGCGAGACTTCCGACGGAGCGGTCATGTTCGTGCCGGCGGAAGCAGTGTTCGCGGAAATCCACGCCTATCATCCGGAGGTCGTGGATTTCGCCATGCAGCGGCGCGTCTGGATTGTCTCGCCGACCACCCTGATGGCGGTGCTGAACACCGCGCGGGCGGTGATGAAGGACGTCGCCACTCGGGAGCAGGTCCACATCATCAAGGACGAACTGAGCAAGCTGGGCAAGGACTTCGCCCGGTTCGACCAGCGCATGAAGAAACTCGCAGACCACATCCGCATGGCCCACCAGGATGCCGAGGACGTTCGCGTCTCAAGCGACAAGATCACCCGCCGCTTTTCCCAGATCGAGCGCGTCGAGCTCGATCAGCTCGAACAGGTCCGCGAGTTCGAGAGTGCCTTGCTCGACTCGCCGCAGGACGATGAAAATGGGCCCGGCGAAACCCGTTCCTGAGTGCAGACCACGGCTCTGATGTTCGGTTTCAGGCAGTGGCGCAGGCAGCGCATTCTCCGCGGCGGCGGGGTGGACGACGCGACCTGGCAACGCGCGGTCAACCGCTTTTCCTTCGCAATGCGGCTCACCGGACAGGAGCGCAAGCAGTTGCGCGATCTGGTGGTGTTGTTTCTGCACGAGAAGCAGATTTCCGCCGCGGGGGGCCTGGTGCTGGACCGGGAGATGAAGCTCGGCATCGCGATCCAGGCCTGCATCCTGGTGCTCAACCTGGGCATCGACTACTACGACGGCTGGGTGGAAATCATCGTCTATCCGGATGAGTTCGTCCCGCGCCACGAATTCCGCAACGAACACGGACTGGTTGAGACCGACGAAACCTCGTATGCCGGCCAGGCCTGGCTGCACGGGCCGGTGATCCTCTCCTGGGCGGACGTCGAAAATACCGGCGATGCGGACGGGGTCAACGTGGTGATCCACGAGTTCGCGCACAAGCTCGACATGCTCAACGGCAATGCCAACGGCTTTCCGCCGCTGCACGCCGGCATGAGCCGCGAGGCGTGGGCGCAGGCGTTCACCGAGGCCTATAAGGATCTCTGCCGGCGCGTGAAAGCCGGCGAAGACACCGACATCGATCCGTATGCAACCGAAGCGCCGGGAGAATTCTTCGCGGTGGTGAGCGAGGCCTTCTTCGAGATGCCCGACATCGTGCGCGAAACCTATCCTGCGGTGTATGCGCAACTGGCGGCGTTCTA
>DASQOP010000218.1:0-9352 GCA_035644415.1 Burkholderiales bacterium | reverse complement strand
GACCACTTCGTTCCCCTTGATTTCCTCTTCACCGATGTTGAGCAGGCCCACCGTCGGACGCTCGACACGTTCCACAGCGCTCACCAGCGACGATCCCATCGCGCCGAACTGCAGCAGATGTTCCGCGCTGCAGTCCACATTAGCGCCGAGATCAAGCACGCAGGTGCGGCCACGCTGGGTCGGCAGGAAAGAGGCGATGGCCGGACGCTCGATGCCGGGCGACATCTTGAGCACGAACCGCGACATCGCCATAAGGGCGCCGGTGTTGCCGGCGCTTACGCAGGCATCCGCCCGTTCGATTTTGACCAGGTCGATCGCGAGCCGCATCGACGAGTCGCGTTTTCCCCGCAGCGCCGAGGCCGGCGCTTCGTCCATTGCCACCACTTCGGTTGCAGCTTCGATGCGAATGCGCTCGCCTGTCTTTGCGCGGCGCCGCTTCAGCTCGGTTTCGATTGTCTCGGGGATTCCCACCAGGACGACCTGCGCGTCATCGACGCGGTCGACAAAATCGAGGGCGGCGGGCACGGTAACGTGGGCGCCGTGGTCGCCACCCATGCAGTCGAGCGCTATCGTGATCGCCATGGATTATGCGTTGCCTCGGCTAGCGCGCCGCAGCGGGGAGATGCAGGATACGCGCTCGGGCGGTTGTTGCACCCGCTGTAGCGGGTCGAAGCGGACGTTCGACTCATTCGATCCAGCTGCGCGGCCTCGCCGCCAAAAGCCGGGGTCGGTCAGTCGCCCTTGGTCTTGAGAACTTTCTTGCCGCGGTAATAGCCGTTGGGGCTGACGTGATGGCGCAGATGCACTTCGCCAGTGGTGGGCTCGACGGCAAGCGGCGGGCTGGTCAGAAAGTCGTGGGAGCGATGCATACCGCGTTTCGAGGGCGACTTCTTGTTCTGTTGGACTGCCATGAGATGACTCCTTCAATTGAAACTTTTTCACTGCCGCTTGAGGTCCGCCAACGCGTCGAACGGCGATTCCCGCCTGCCGGCTTGCGCTTTCGGCAACGGCGCCGCACAGGCGCCCTCCTCGTGGCCCGCCACCATCGGCAGACCTAGAATAACTTCGTCCTCGACCAAGGCGATAACGTCGAGTTTCGGGTCGGCGTACAGCTGTTCCGTATCCTCCGCCTCATCGGCGGGGTCGCTCAATGCCTGGTCCGCGGGAACCAGCAGGAAGCTGCGCACCGCTTCGAATCGAAAGCGAACTGGCCCGAGGCAACGCTGGCAGCGGAGCACGAGCTCGCCGTCGAGCGCAAGACGCAACCAGGGTTTGCCCTCCTGATCGACACGACCTGCCAGCTCATACGCGATTGCGCCGGACTGATCGAACAACGCATCGTGCAAACGCGCAAGCCCCGCGACTGCTACCGTTGCGCGCAGTTCACCGGACTCACGCGCAAACGCAACGCTATCGACGACAGCCCGGTCAAACATAAGCCGCGCATAATATTAGTTTTGAATTACCCTGTCAAAACAAAATGTCTTCAACAAACAGTGGTCTGCAGTTGATTCTCGCCTCGACCTCGCGCTACCGCAAGGACTTGCTTTCGAGGCTCGGCTTGGCCTTCGAAACCGCCGCGCCGGAAGTGGATGAAACACCTCTGGACAGCGAGCAACCCACCGACACCGCGCGCCGACTCGCGCTGGCCAAGGCCCAAGCGGTACGCACCAGATTCCCGGGCGCGCTTATCATCGGTTCCGATCAGGTTGCGGTGTGCGATGGCGTGCGCCTCGACAAGCCGCTGACCCATGAGGTGGCCGTTCAGCAACTGCGCCATGTCAGCGGCAGGTCCGTGATTTTCCATTCTGCTGTGGCACTACTCAACGCGAGCAGTGGCCGGATACAGTGGCGGCTGGTGCCCACCACGGTAAAGTTCCGCCGCCTCAACGACGCGGAAATCGAGCGTTATTTACGCCGCGAACCGGCATACGACTGCGCCGGCAGCGCCAAGGCGGAAGGATTGGGCATCTCACTGGTCGAAAGCATCGAGTCCGGTGACCCGACCGCGCTCATCGGCCTGCCGCTTATAGCCCTTTCGAGCATGCTTAGGGAAGAACAATTAATTATTCCATAACAATGTATTATCGTATTCTTTTCATGTAAATAATGGATAAGGGGCGACTTTATCTGATTCCAGTTGATCTGGTCCCCGGAAACACAGGCGACTGGATCGGAACGCGACTGAAAACCGCGGTGCAGGCTCTGCGCTTTTTTGTGGTGGAGCATCCGAAGTCAGCCCGGCAGTTCCTGAAAGCATTGAATCTGTCGTTGCCGGAACTGACCCTCGAAGTGCTGGATGAGCATTCAGGAACCGAAGACGTACAGCGGTTCGTGCGCAAACTGGAAGCAGGAGTCGATCTCGGTCTGCTGTCGGAAGCGGGCTGTCCGGCGATTGCCGATCCGGGCGCGGCGCTGGTAGCCGAGGCGCACCGGATAGGCGCGCGAGTGGTCCCAATGGTCGGTCCCTCCTCCATCGTCTTGGCATTGATGGCCTCCGGACTCAATGGCCAGCGTTTTGCCTTCAATGGCTACCTGCCCGCACGCTCCCCTGATCGCGAGCGCGGCATTCGGGAACTGGAGGAGAGATCGCGACGCCTGGGGCAGACCGAAATATTCATCGAGGCGCCCTACCGCAACGATCAGTTGTTCGCTGCGCTGCTGCGAAGCTGCGACGCGGATACGATGCTATCGCTGGCAACCGATCTTACCGGCGCAACCGAACAGCTGGCGACCCGAACCGTGGCGCAATGGGAAAATGCATCGCCGAACCTGGACCGCAGGCCAACCGTATTCCTGCTCCTGGCAAAGCGGAAAGTTTCAGCGCACCGGGGAAAGCTGCCCGGCGGCGCGCACTAGCGCCTCGCCGAGCGAAGCACCGAAGCGCTTGGCGAAGCGCTCGGCCAGATTTTCGCGCGGCGTGAAGTCGACGATTTTCTCGGCCTTGATGACTTCACGGGCAACGAAATCAACGCTCCCAAGGGCATCGGTCAGGCCCAGGTCGATACTTTTCTGGCCCGTCCACACCAGGCCGGAAAATGTGTCCGGCGCTTCCTTCAGGCGCTTGCCGCGCCCCTTGCGGACCACTTCGACGAACTGCTGGTGAATCTCCCCAAGCATGCGCCTGGCGTATTCGCGTTGTGCGGGATCGAGTGGCGAGAACGGATCGAGGAATCCCTTGTTCTCTCCGGCAGTGAGCAGCCTGCGTTCGACGCCGAGTTTCTCCATCGTGCCGGTAAAACCGAAGCCGTCCATGAGCACGCCGATCGAACCGACAATGCTCGCCTTGTCGACGTAGATCCGATCGGCGGCAACCGCCACGTAGTAGCCGCCCGAGGCACAGATGTCCTCGATCACCGCATAGATCGGAATGTCCGGATATTTCTCGCGCAGCCGGCCGATTTCGATGTTGATGGTGGCGGCCTGCACCGGGCTGCCGCCTGGGCTGTTGATGCGCAGGATCACGCCCTTGGTGCTCTTGTCCCCGAAAGCGTCCTGGAGCCCGTGATTGATGTTGTCGGCATTGGCGTGCGTATCCGCCGCAATGACGCCGTTCAATTCCACCAGTGCGGTATGGTTGCCGGGCATCGCCACTTCACGCCCGCCGAACCAGCCGAATGCGGCGAACATCAGAAGAAAAAGATAAATGAAGGTGAGCGTCTTGAAAAAGATACCCCAGTGGCGTGCCTTGCGCTGTTCGTCGAGCCCAGCGCGTGCAAGCTTTACTATGATGTCGCGTTCCCAGTTGCCTGCGGAGCCGCCCTGATCGGTTTCAGCCATGAAGCGTATCCTTGTTTTCGAACAGATAAACCTGTCCGTCCCGCTCCTCGATCGGCAGTTTGGTCAGGTTCTGGCCTATGCACGGACCGCCAACGCAGTAGCCGGTATCCGGAAGATACGCAGCACCGTGCGTCGAACACACCAAGTATAGACCGGACACATCGAAGAACTCACCTGGCTGCCAGTCGAGTTCGACCCCGACATGGGCGCAGCGGTTTACATAGCCGTGCACCCGGCCCCGGTAGCGCACGGCAAACGCCGCCGCCAGCCCGCGCTCCGTATTCACGGTAAAGCGCACGCCCCTGCCGCGCTCGGGCAGGTCGCCGGCCGCGCAGATCAGGCGTCTTGCTTCAGCCATTGCATCAGTTCGGCGAAACTGCCGAAACACGCCAGCGGTTCCAGGCGATCGAGCTCCTCGGGCGGGTGTGCGCCATAGCTCAGTCCGACCGCAGGTACCCCGGCGTTGGCGGCCATCTGCAGGTCGTGCGTGGTGTCTCCGATCATCAGCGTGCGTTCTCGCGTGACTCCCAGCAACCGCATCAGCGTTTCCAGCATGTCGGGATGCGGTTTGGGGAAACCCTCGTCAGCGCAACGCGAAGCGTGAAAATGTGCCCCGAGCGCCGTGCTGTGTAAGGCACGGTCCAGCCCGCGGCGGCTCTTGCCGGTGGCGACCGCCAAAAGGTAACCGTCGCGGTTGAGCTCGGCTATGCCTTCTTCAACCAGCGGAAACAGCTCGATGTCCTCGTGGCCAATCAGAAAGTGGGCACTATAGCGGTCCGCGACTTCGCGGTAACGACTGCTTTCCAGACCGGGGTTGAGATAGGCCAGCGCGTCCTGCAGCCCGAGTCCGATCACGTGGCGCGCCGCTTCCGGGCTCGGCACTGGAAGATCAAGGTCCCGGAACGCGGCCTGCAACGAGGCGACGATATGACCGGCGGAGTCCACCAGCGTGCCATCCCAGTCGAAGACCAGCAGTTCGAAGCGTCCGGACGTCAATTCTAGTGCCCGCTGGTCTTGAGGGAGCGCAGGAAGCTTTCCAGCTCGGGTGCGAGCGGGGCTTGCACCCGCATCGTCGCGCCGCTCCGGGGGTGGCGGAATTCGAGGCTGGCGGCGTGCAGGAACATGCGCTTCAGGCCCTGCTTTGCCAGCCGCTTGTTAGCGTCGAAATCACCGTACTTGTCGTCGCCGGCGATCGGAAAACCGAGGTGCGCCAGATGTACGCGAATCTGATGGGTGCGGCCGGTCTTGAGCTCGGCGTCGAGCAGGCTGAATCCGGGGAAATTGCGCTCCAGGCGGAACACGGTATGCGCCTGCGCGCCGTCCTCGTCGACCACCACCCGGCGTTCGCCGGATGCGGATACGTATTTGTGCAGCGCCAGTTTGACGTTGCGTTTGGCATCCTTCCACTCGCCCAGCACCAGCACAAGATAATGCTTTTTCACCGCCCCATCGCGCAACTGCGCGTGCAAGGCGGTCAGGGCGCTGCGTTTCTTGGCCAGCACCAGCACGCCCGAGGTATCGCGATCAAGCCGGTGCACAAGCTCAAGAAAGCGGATTCCTGACCGCGCCTGACGCAATTGTTCGATCACGCCGCTGGAAATGCCGCTGCCGCCATGAACTGCCACCCTCCCCGGCTTGTCGACGACGAGCAGGTCCTCGTCTTCAAGCAGCACTTTGCCCGCGAACATCGCTTTGACCGTCCGGGTTCCGGGTTCCGATGCTGGGCGGGCGGTACGAACCGGCGGAAGTCTGACCTTGTCCCCGGATTGAAGCCGGTAGGCAACCTCCACCCGCCGGCCATTCACTCTGACTTCACCGCCGCGAACGATGCGGTAGATGTGGCTTTTTGGCACCCCTTTCAGGATCTTGTGCAGGAAATTGTCTATCCGCTGGTCTTGTGCAGTCTCGTCCACCTGCCGCCAGGTTACGGATCCTTTGCTTAAGGTATTCATTTTGCTTATACTATTCCGGCAAACAGGCAATCGGTCAGAATCTGGCGGTCGAGCCTCGTACGCCGCAAACCAGCGGCTTCATCTCCCGCCATGTCACGCCGGTAACGAGGGGTTAACTTCGCTCACCCGAAAAAGTAGCGATGGTAATTGATGAATTACGCGCTCGCACACCAAAAGTGGATTCCACCCTCCTGCGTGAAGCAGGATGTGTATTGACAAACCTCAGGCCAGAATCTCTCGTCCTCCTCCACCCAATGAATTTCCCGACGACAGAAAGCTAGAGCCCCTCGACAACCGGGGCGCCCCCCAGGTTTGTCCTCCCCGTGAATATGTGAGCGCGGGAGAACAAAAATGAAGCGCATGTTGTTTAACGCGACCCACGCAGAAGAACTGCGCGTCGCGATCGTCGATGGCCAGAAGCTCATCGATTTGGATATCGAAACTGCCGGAAAAGAGCAACGCAAGAGCAATATCTATAAAGGTGTCATCACCCGCCTCGAGCCCAGCCTCGAAGCGGCGTTTGTCGACTACGGCAGTGAACGTCATGGCTTTCTTCCGTTCAAGGAAGTCAGCCGCTCCTTTTTCCAGAACCCCGATGCCGACCCCGCCCGCGTCAGCATCAAGGACGCCCTGCGCGAAGGCCAGGAACTCATCGTCCAGATAGACAAGGACGAGCGCGGCAACAAAGGCGCGGCGCTGACAACGTTCATCAGCCTGGCCGGCCGCTATCTGGTCCTGATGCCGAACAATCCCCGCGGCGGCGGCGTTTCGCGCCGGGTCGAGGGCGAGGACCGCAACGAACTGCGCGACACTATCTCGCAACTGGATGTTCCGCCCGGCATGAGCATCATCGCCCGCACCGCCGGCATCGGCCGTTCGGTGGAGGAACTCACCTGGGATCTTGGCTACCTGATGCAGTTGTGGCGGGCGATCGAAACCGCCGCCAAGCAGCAGGGCGGCGCGTTCCTGATTTACCAGGAAGGCAGCCTGGTCATTCGCGCCATTCGCGACTATTTCCACCAGGAGATCGGTGAAATCCTGATCGATACCGAGAGCATTTACGATCAGGCCCGCCAGTTCATGGGCCACGTGATGCCGCAGAACGTCAACCGCGTGAAGATGTACAAGGACGACGTGCCGCTGTTCTCGCGATTCCAGATCGAGCACCAAATCGAAACGGCCTATTCGCGGCAGGTGCCGCTGCCGTCCGGCGGCGCAGTGGTGATCGACCACACCGAGGCGCTGGTGTCGGTGGACGTCAACTCCGCGCGCGCCACGCGCGGCGCCGACATCGAAGAAACCGCGCTGCGCACCAACCTGGAAGCCGCGGACGAAATCGCCCGGCAGCTCAGGCTGCGCGATCTGGGGGGACTGGTGGTGATCGACTTCATCGACATGGAGTCCGCGCGCAACCAGCGCGACGTGGAGAACCGGCTGCGCGATGCGCTGAAGTATGACCGCGCCCGCGTGCAGACCGGCAAGATCTCCCGCTTCGGGCTGCTGGAGCTGTCGCGCCAGCGGCTGCAGACTTCGCTCGGCGAAACCAGCCACATCGCCTGCCCGCGCTGCCATGGCACCGGCCACATCCGCTCGATCGAATCCTCGGCGCTGCATATCTTGCGCATCCTCCAGGAAGAGGCGATGAAGGAGAACACCGCGGCGCTGCACGCGCAGGTCCCGGTGGACGTGGCGACTTACCTGCTCAACGAGAAGCGCAACGAATTCCACTCGATCGAGACGCGGCTCAAGGTCAACGTGCTGCTGGTCCCGAACGTGAATCTGCAGACGCCCAACTATTCCGTCACTCGGCTGCGGCACGACGAGCTCAACCAGACCGATGTGGTGCAACCGAGCTACAGGTTGGTAGAGGTGGCCGCCGAAGTCGCGGAGCCCGCGGCGACCGTGCCGAAGCCGGAACCGCAACGGCCGCAGGCCGCAGTGCAGGGAATCACGCCTGCCCAGCCTGCCCCTATGCGCAAGGAAGAACCCAAGCCTTCGATCCTGGACAAGATCTTCGGCTGGCTTACCCGAAAGCCGGAAGTCAAGCTCGAACCGCCCAAAATCCGGCCGCGCGATCCGCAGCAGCGCCGTGACCACACGCGCGACGGCCGGGGGCGCGGCCGGGGTCGCCTGGATGAAAAGCGTGACGAGCGCCCGCCGCGCCAGGATGGGGAAAGCCGCCGCGAACATATCCGTCCGCGTGGCCAGGAGCGTGCCGAACGCAAGCCCCAGGAACGCCAGCAGCAGCATCAGCAACGTCCACCGCGTCCCGAACAGGGACTGGCTGCGGTCGAGCAACGCCAACCGGGAGAGCGACCGGAAGGCCCGCGCGAAGGAGAAGGTCGCGGCCGCAGGCGCCGCGGCCGGCGCGACCGCCAAGGTGAGCGTCAGGACAATGTCAGTCAGCAGCCGCGCGCCGATCACCCCTCGAACTCTCCTGCGACCGCCGAAATGGCCAGGCCGGCCCGCGAGCGTGAACATCCAGCGCCGACGACGCCTTCACCTGAGCTCCAGACGGCTGTTCTCGAACCGGTGATGTTCACGCACGAGCCGGTTGCCGCCGAACCGCCGTCGACCATCGCTCCGGCTACCCTGCCGCAGGAACCTTACCTGCCCGAGACAAACACTGGCGAGCAGCAACCTGAACCCGAAGCCACGGCGCCTGACCGGCAACCCTGGAAGATGGAGCCGGTCGCGCTGCCGCCCGACATGATGATGATCGAGACGCAGGCGGACAAGGCGGCCAGGATGCTCGAGGGAGAACGACAGGACGTGCCCCGGCCCGCCAGGGCGCCCCGCCAGCGCAAGCCCGAGCCCGTCATTCCAGACGAGCCGCTGCAACAAGTGGAAACGCGCAAGGAATAATCCGCGGATCGACGGCGGCCAATGCCGTCAGCAGCACAACCGAAGCTCGGCTAGACCCCGAGCTTCTTTTTTATGTGTCGAAGGAGCCCTGCGGCCGCATCCTCGGCCATGTCCAGCACCAGTTCGAAATCCTGCGCCCCACCGTAGTAGGGATCCGGCACTTCTCCTCCGCGCCGCGCGCTGCTGTATTCCATGAACAGGCAAACCTCGCCGTGATGTTGCGCCGGGGCAAGCCGTTTCAGTTCAGAGAGATTGTCCAGATCCATTGCCAGGATGTAATCGAATTCGACGAAATCTTGTGCGGTCACCTGGCGGGCGCGCAGATTCGCGAGATCGTAGCCGCGTCGGGCCGCGGCCAATTGGGCACGGCGATCGGGCGGGTGGCCGAGGTGATAACCGTGGGTGCCCGCCGAGTCGGCGAGAATTTTCTGCTTCAGTCCTGCCGACGCCACCGCATGGCGAAACACGCCTTCGGCTGTAGGCGACCGGCAAATATTGCCCATGCAGACGAACAGCACCCTGGCGGGGGTAGCGATCCGTGCCATCCTCTATCGGCTGCGCTTGCGCGCGGCCGCAATCGACGCGACCTTGGCCGGCTTGCCATCGGTTCCGGTCGCCGCGAGCGGCGCTTCGTCGCTTTCGGCGACGCCGAATGCCAGCTCCTTGAGTTCCTTCAACTGGTCGCGCAACCGCGCCGCAGTCTCGAATTCGAGGTTCCTGGCAGCATCGAGCATCTCCTTCTCGACGCGCTTCAA
>DASQOP010000217.1:0-4310 GCA_035644415.1 Burkholderiales bacterium | reverse complement strand
GTGACGGTAAGTAGCCGCGCTTTTGCAAATGGGCGCCCGGTTACCTCCCTTATCGGGCGCCTTTTTTTAGGCACAGAAAGTCTGCGCCCCAATGACATTCGGCATTCTGTGACGCTTTGCGGCCGCGCTTTGTGCTGAGCGTTCGGCATACTCATCCGTCGGTTTTCCGACACCTCTCCTTTGCGCTTGGAAGCAGAGTGCTTTCCAACCGCGGTCCAAGTGCCACTTTTTCGACACTCCCCGATGGCATGGCCATTGCGCAATAAAGGGTGCGCCGGGGAAATCCGGACGACTCGGAAGCCACTGCCGCCTATAGGCATGTGTCTCCGGATTATCCCCAGGCGCCCCGTCATTTGCTGGCACATTTTTTTGGGAGTATCCAATGAAACGTTCACGCACAGAATCTGTTGCTTCGATGCTTCTGAGAAAGGCCCTGTTCGTGTATGAGTATCCGGGGCACCTCGTGCTGGCCGACAGCGCGAAGCTGAAGAAGACGATTAAACGAGCCTACTACGCCGCGATGCGCGGTGCGTGATCGAGCGCCACACGCGAATCGACGGCGATCCGGCTATCCCTCGGCTACATGCCTAGGGACCGCCCTACGGGCGTCCCACGAAGCAGTGCTTCGTGGTCGAACCAGTGGGTTCGCATCTACATCCTCGTGGCCAATTGAAAATGCCGCACACGTTGGCAATCGTTCGACGCGCCAAATTCTTGAGGGTGGGATTGTGACTGGATCGCCTTATGGCGATCCAGTCATCCCTCGGATGCATGCCGAGGGACCGCCCTACGGGCGTCCCACGAAGCAGTGCTTCGTGGTCGAACCAGTGGGTTCGCATCCACATCCTCGTGGCCAATTGAAAATGCCGCACGAGGCGGCATTTTCAATTGGCGGAGAGGGTGGGATTCGAACCCACGTGACGGATTTTGTCCGTCCATCTGATTTCGAGTCAGCGCCGTTATGGCCACTTCGGTACCTCTCCGAACTCGAATCATGCAGGAGCGTGATATTTTAACAGCGATGCAGGTCTTTGCGAACACGCGCCGCGCCTTTTACCGGCCGCGGAGGCGAAGAACAATCAGGGCGGTCTCGCGCCGCCAACCGTCGTCCGCGCACAAGCTCGCGGCCGCGGCGCTGCTGCTCGTCCTGCCTTTTTGCGACCCAGGCATGCTCATCGAACGACCGGCGCTTCCATTCGGCACAACCGATGAACTGGTGGTACTCGTACGCAACGGTCCGACCACGCGCTTCCTCGGCGCCGACGGCAAGTTCAGCGGCATGGAGCAGGACATGCTCGAGATATTCGCAAAGGATCTCGGCGTGCGTCTGCGCGTCATCGAAAGATCGAACTTCGCGGACATTCTTCCGGCACTTCGCCGCAATATCGCGCATCTTGCCGCCGCCGGCCTGAGCGCAATCGACGAACGCCGCAGCGGGCTCATCTTCGGACCGGCCTATCTGTCGGTGCAGAAGGTGGTCGCCTACAACACCGATGAGCCGCGACCGCGCGGAGTGCGCGACCTCGTGGGAAAGCGCGGCGCTGTGGTCGCCGGGTCCAGCAGTGCGGATCAACTCAAGCTCGAGCGCGCCAGTATCCCGGATTTGCGTTGGGATGAAGTGCCCGTGGCCGACAGCATGACCCTGCTCGACCAGTTGTCGGACGGCAAATACGATTTCGTGATGACCGATTCCAACATCGTCGAACTGGCGCAGAATTTATCACCCAACATCGGTAAAGCCTTCATCCTGGGTGGGCCCGAGACGCTGGCCTGGGCGCTGCCCAGTGACACCGACCCGCTGCTGGTCAACCAGGTGCACGATTTCTTCAAACGCATCAACGCCAACGGCTCGTTGCGCATCCTGCTGGACCGGTACTACGGACACATCGAGCGCCTGAATCAGGCCGATGTCTTCGCGTTCCTCGAACGCCGTACCTCCTTGTTGCCGCGATACCGCGACGTCTTCCACGAGGCACAGGAGCTCACCGGAATCGACTGGCGGCTGCTTGCCGCGCTGGGCTTCCAGGAATCGCACTGGGACCCGTTCGCCACCAGTCCGACGGGCGTGCGCGGCTTGATGATGCTTACCTCGGGAACCGCCGACCGAATGGGGGTAAGCAACCGGCTCGACGCCCGCCAGAACATCATCGCCGGCGCGCGCTATCTGAAGATACTCAAGGACGCGCTTCCCGGGCGCATCGACGAACCGGACCGCACCTGGCTGGCCCTGGCCTCATACAACGTGGGCTTCGGAC
The DNA here is from genome assembly GCA_035644415.1 of Burkholderiales bacterium. Taxonomy (GTDB): domain Bacteria; phylum Pseudomonadota; class Gammaproteobacteria; order Burkholderiales; family JACQAP01; genus JACQAP01. The sequence continues at coordinate 2,055 of DASQOP010000217.1, read as the reverse complement.
ACCTGGAAGACGCCCGCATTCTGGCCCAGCGGCGCGGCTTGAACCCGGACTCCTGGTTCGACCTTCGCAAGACGCTGCCGCAGCTGGCACGCTCGGACTTCTACACCACGGTCAAGCGCGGTTTCGCCCGCGGCGGCGAAGCGGTGATTCTTACCGAGAACATCCGCAACTACTTCGACATTCTGGTGCGTTACGAGGATCCCTACCGGCCGCTGTTCTCGTCGCTCACGCCGGAAGCGCGGGCCGAGCAGTGATCCCTCAAATGGGCCGGAGGATGGCCAGGCCGCCCATATAGGGACACAGCGCCTCGGGAATGGTGATGCTGCCATCCTTGTTCTGATAGTTCTCCAGTATCGCGACCAGCGTTCGCCCCACCGCAAGTCCCGATCCGTTCAGGGTGTGGACGAACTCGTTCCTGCCCTTCTCGCCCTTGAAGCGCGCCTGCATGCGTCGCGCCTGGAATGCCTCGAAATTGCTGCAGGATGAGATCTCCCGGTACGCGTTCTGTCCCGGCAGCCAGACCTCGATGTCATACGTTTTGGCGGCCGCGAATCCCATGTCGCCGGTGCAAAGCGTTACGGTGCGAAACGGCAACTCCAGGCGCCTGAGGATGGTTTCCGCATGCTCGGTCAGTTCTTCGAGTCCCTGGTAGGACTGCTCGGGTTGGACGATCTGCACCAGTTCGACCTTGTCGAACTGGTGCTGGCGGATCATGCCGCGGGTGTCTTTGCCGTAGGAGCCGGCCTCGGAACGGAAACAGGGCGAGTGGCAGACGAATTTCAGCGGTAGCTTCCCGGCCGGCAGGATCTCGTCGCGCACGATGTTGGTCACCGGCACTTCCGCGGTCGGAATCAGGTAGAACTTGCTCCCGTCGACCCGCGGCACCGCGAACAAGTCCTCCTCGAACTTCGGCAACTGCCCGGTGCCGCGCATGCTGTCGGCGTTCACCAGGTAAGGCACATACACTTCCGTGTAGCCGTGCTCGCCGGTATGAATGTCGAGCATGAACTGGGCAATGGCGCGATGCAGCCGCGCCAGCGGCCCCTTCATCAGCGTGAAGCGCGCGCCGCTGATTTTCGCCGCGGCATCGAAATCCAGCATGCCCAGACCGGCGCCGACGTCCACGTGGTCCTTCACCGGAAAATCGAAGCGGCGCGGCTCGCCCTCCCGCCGCACTTCCACGTTGTCCTCCGGGGACTTTCCCACCGGCACGCTTGGGTGCGGAAGGTTGGGAATGCCGAGCAGCAGGTCGGTGAGTTTCGCCTGGATCGCCTCCAGTTCCGCCTCGATGCCTTTCAGCTGGTCGCCGAGCGCGGCCATCTCCGCCAACAGTGCGGAGGTGTCTTCGCCCTTGCGCTTGAGTTCGCCGATGCTCTTCGAAGACGCGTTGCGTTTGGCCTGCAGTTCCTGGGTGCGTACTTGCGCGTGCTTGCGCTGCTCCTCGAGAGCGCGAAATGCGGCAACGTCGATCGTGACGCCGCGGGTCGCAAGCCGTGCCGCCACTGAATCGAGATCGTTTCTGAGCAACTGAATGTCGAGCATCTAAACCCCAAATTTCGCTTTCAGCACTACATCTTCACCGCAGAGGCGCGAAGGCGCGGAGGGAACGCAGAGAAAACCAAACGAATCCGGTATAAGAGTTGGGAGGAATTCAGGACCATCGCCGCCCAATCGATGAATCGCATTCGTCGCGACTATTCACTTACCCTGCCTCATCACTATTACTTATCTTATCTTTTCTTTCCTTTGCGTTTCCTCTGCGCCTTTGCGCCTCTGCGGTGAAGGCTTTTCAGTCCTTATTCTTCTTTGCCTTCGAATCCAGCTCGCGCAGGTGCGCGAGCTTTTCGGCGAGTTTGCCTTCCAGACCCCGCGACGTTGGCTGGTAGAAATTCACCCCGTCTAGGCCGTCCGGCAGGTAGCTCTCGCCTGCCGCGTAAGCTTCCGGCTCGTCGTGCGCGTAGCGGTAAGTCCGGCCGTAGCCGAGTTCCTTCATGAGCTTGGTGGGCGCATTGCGCAGGTGCTCCGGCACCGGACGGGACTTGTCGGACTGGACGT
>DASQOP010000216.1:0-13579 GCA_035644415.1 Burkholderiales bacterium | reverse complement strand
CGCGAGCAGCAGGCACAGTGCGACGCCGGCTCTCACGGCCGGCATCGAAAGGCGGGCAGGCATGATGACTTAGTGTCCTGTTCCGCCAATTCGCGGCTGAAAACCCGACGAGAATCGGCGCCATGCTGTGTTACGAGTCCTCGCCGTGCGTGTCGGAGCGCGGAAGAGGGGCCCCTCTGGGGATCTGACCGCGGAGACACGCGTCAGGCCGGTGATCGACACGCTATTGGCCGGTTGCACGGTCGCATCCCCGCAAGCGGGGCCCCTGCTCCACGTTCCACCGGCCCCCGCCACTGTCAAGGGCTCGCGCCTTGCCGGACACCGATTTCGCAGGTTTTCCGATCGATGATGGATTGCTGTCAAATACGTCGCGCGACCGACTTCCACGGTTCGAAAGTTATTCCGCGAATCAGCGGAACAGGACACTAGAAACACAGGATGAAACGCATCGTTATCCTGATTTCGGGCCGCGGCAGCAACCTGCAGTCGATCCTGGAAGCAAAACTCGACGCACGGATTGCCGCGGTGATCAGCAACAACCCTGCGGCAAGCGGCATCGACATCGCACGCAACTTCGGAGTGGACACTGCGGTGATCGATCACCGGACGTTCCCGGATCGCGCGAGTTTCGATGCCGCGCTTGCCGAAAAAGCTGATTCGTACCGTCCCGACCTGCTGGTGCTGGCGGGATTCATGCGCATTCTTACCGAGGCTTTCATCAAGCGCTTTGGCGGCCGGATCATGAATATCCATCCATCCCTGCTTCCGGCCCTTCCGGGCGTGGACACGCACCGGCGCGCGTTGCAGGAAGGCGTCAGAATTCACGGCTGCACGGTGCACTTCGTCACGCCCGAACTCGACCATGGCCCGATCATCGTGCAGGCCGCGGTGCCGGTGCTGGCCGACGATGACGAGGGACGCCTCGCTGCGCGCGTGCTCGAGCAGGAACACCGCATCTACCCGCAGGCGATCCGCTGGTTCCTCGACGGCAAGCTCAAGTTGGAAGGCAACCGCGTCACGGTAAGTGCGGGCCGCCGCGCTCCGGACGCAATGGTCTGCCCCTGAAAGCGATGAGACACGTCACTTTGCTGATTCTCTTCCTGCTGGCAGGTCCGTTGGCGGCCGCGCAGCCGCCGCAAAGGGTTCAAATCGACTTTGCCGTGACTTCCGGCTCGATGCAACTGGGCGAAGGCCGCGATTTTCTCGAGCACGACGGCAAGAAGTATTCCGTGGTCAGCGAGACCAAGACGGTTGGGGTAGCCGCGCTTTTCTACAAGCTCAACATCCACCGCGAAAGCCGGGGTTTACTCACGGCCAGCGGGCTGCGGCCGCTGCGATTCGAGGAGAACAACAGTCGCAAGCCCAGGCGTGCCGCTGAATTCGACTGGGATACGGGGCAAGTGAAACTCACCGACGGCGACAATATTGACACCGTGCCGCTGAGCGCCAACACCTTCGACCCTACCAGCCTGCCTTACGCCTTCGCATTCGCGCAGTCGAATCAGGAAACCATGAAGGTGTTCATCGCCGACGGCCGGCGTGTGGTCGACTACGAGTACAGGATCATCGGCAAGGAGACGCTCAAGACCCCGCTCGGCGAACTGGAAACTTTGCACTTCCAGAAAGTGCGGGACGCCGACGATAAGCGCGGGCTCGAATTCTGGCTTTCGGTGGGCCGCCACTTTCTTCCTGTCAAGATTCGCTTCGTCGAAAAGAACGGCACCATTGTGGATTCCACCGTCACCAGCATCACTTTCCAGTAGATGCAACCCACGGCAGCCTTGATTAAGGCGGCCGCTGCCGCCGTGGATCTGGTGCTGCCGCTGACGCACCCGGCCGATGTCGTCCTGCGCATTTTTTTCAACGCCAATCGCGAACTCGGCAGCCACGGCCGCGCTATCGTCGCCGAAACGGTTTTCACCGTGCTTCGCCACAAACGCTTGCTCGAGAGGCTGATTGCGCACCCCACCCCGCGCAAGCTGGTGTTGGGGTCGTTGCTCAAGCTGCAGGGTTACAGCCTCGGTCAACTCGAACCCCTGCTCAAGGCTGAAGATCGCGACTGGGCCGTTCAGCTGAAGTCCGCTGATGTGGAATCGCTGCCTCCGGCAGTCAGGCTTAGTCTCCCCAACTGGCTGTACGAACGTCTTGTCGCCGAGTATGCGGAGCAGGAAGCAGTCGCCTTCGGCCGCGCCTCGCTCAAGTCCGCCCCGCTGGACCTCCGGGTCAACACGCTGCTGGCGGATCGGGACCAGGTACTCGAGGAACTCCGCGTCAGTGGATTCGCTGCCGAGCCGACACGCTGGTCTCCGATCGGCATCCGGCTTGCCGGCAAACCCGCCATCAACCGCCACCCTTTGTTCACCCGCGGAGCGGTCGAGGTTCAGGACGAGGGCAGCCAGTTGCTCGGATACCTGGTCGCGCCGAAGCGGCGCGAAATGGTGGTGGATTTTTGTGCCGGGGCGGGCGGCAAGACCCTCATGATGGGCGCGCTGATGCAGTCGGCGGGGCGCCTGTACGCACTCGACGTTTCAGAGAAGCGGCTCAACAATCTCAAACCGCGGCTCAAGCGTTCCGGACTTTCCAACGTGCACCCGCAACTGATCCAGGGGGAGAAAGACATCAAGGTGAAACGCTTGGCCGGCAAAATCGATCGGGTGCTGGTCGATGCTCCCTGCAGCGGGCTCGGCACGCTGCGGCGCAACCCCGACCTCAAATGGCGCCAGTCGCCCGAGGCGGTGGTGGAACTCAGCGCCAAGCAGCGGGCGATCCTGAACGGCGCGGCGGTACTGCTCAAGCCCGGCGGGCGCCTGGTTTACGCGACCTGCAGCGTGCTGCCGGAGGAGAACCAGGCTATCATCGAGCAGTTCCTCGGCATCCACGCGGACTTCCAACTGGTGAGCTGCCAGGAGGTTCTGGACCAGCAGCGGATCGCTCTCGAAAGCGGCGTGTTTCTGGAACTGCGTCCGCAACGGCACGACACCGACGCATTCTTCGCCGCGGTACTTGAGCGGCGTCCTCGCACGAAATGAAGCGCACGCGCCCAGTCCGGCTTTACGGACTTCTGCTTGTACTCCTGCTTCTGGCGCAGCCGGCCCGCGCCTTTGAATCATCGGACATTGTTCCCGGAACCGGCACCATCGAGTATGCGTTTACCCCGGGCGACGATGCTGCGGGGCTGATCGTGCGCGCTATCGATGGTGCACGTTTCCAGATTCTGGTGCAGGCGTTCAGCTTCACGCACGCAGAGATTGCCGGCGCGCTGATTCGCGGCGAACGCCGCGGTTTGGACGTGAAGGTCATCGCCGATGCGGAGCAGATCGACCTCATCGATCACAACGTGATTCCGCAACTAGTCGGAGCCGGCATACCCGTATTCACCGACGCAGAGCACGCGGCCGCCCACAATAAAGTCATAGTCATCGACGCCGGCGCAAAAACACCGGTCCTGATCACCGGCAGCTTTAATTTCACCCATGCCGCCCAGTTCCGTAACGCCGAGAATCTGCTGGTGTTACGCGGAAATCATGAACTCACGCGCGCCTACCTGGACAACTGGATGCGCCACCTCAAGCACTCCACCCGGTTTCGCCGCGGCAACGGGAAGTGACGTAGAATTCCGCCAGGGACCGTGATGAAGAATCAGTCCGAAATCAGTCGTCTTCTGACCGGTCTTTTCGAGGATCTGCAGCAGGGAGTGATCCTCTGGCAGGTCGTCGTCATCGCGCTGTCGCTGCTTGCAGCGTGGCATCTCGCCCGCAGGTTGCGCAAAGAACTGCATCGCGCAGCCGGTACCGACCTCGACCGCACCCAGAGAATCAGCGTCGGCGGGATGAACCGCGAGGTCTTCCCGGTGACTGCGCTGCTGATCCTTCTGGCCGGCCGCTGGATACTCCATTATTTCCAGCCGGTGCACCTCCTCAACATCGCCATTCCCCTGGTACTGGCGATGGTGATCATTCGCGGCGTGGTCTACCTGCTCAGGCACACGTTCAATCCCGGCGGGGCACTGCGGTCCTGGGAAATGGCGGTCACATGGATCGTCTGGCTGGGGGTAGCACTTTACCTGACCGGGATGCTTCCGGAGATTGGCAGGTTCCTCGAGGACACGTCCTTCCGCGTCGGCACCCAGCGTGTCTCGCTTGCGATGGTGCTCACCGCGCTGCTTACGGTCGTGCTTACGCTCCTGGCCGCGCTCTGGATCGGGCGCATGATCGAGACGCGGATCATGACCTTGCAAGACCTCGAGATCAATCTTCGATTCGCGTTCGCCAAGATCATCCGCAGTGTCCTGGTGGTCACCGCGGTGCTCATTGCTCTGCCGATCGTCGGTATCGACATCACAGTGTTGTCGCTGTTCGGCGGGGCGGTGGGCGTGGGGATCGGCTTCGGTCTGCAGAAAGTCGCATCCAACTACATCAGCGGTTTCACCATACTGCTTGACCGTTCGGTGAGCCCCGGCGACCTGGTCACGATCGAGGGTTTCTACGGCGAGGTGACCAAACTCACCGCGCGCTGCATCGTGGTGCGCGGGCAGGACGGCACCGAAGCGATCATCCCCAACGAGAAGGTGGTCACTTCGACGGTGATCAATCATTCCTACTCCAACCGCCAGGTGCTGATGCGCATCCCGGTCCAGATCAGCTACAACAGCAACCTCGAAACGGCGATGAAGCTGATGCTGGAAGCTGCCCGCTCCCATCCGCGGGTGCTGAGGGAGCCGGCGCCAGCGGCTCTGCTGACCTCATTCGCAGACGATGGCATCAAGCTGGAACTCATGGCGTGGATCGAGGACCCGGAGCGCGGAAAATTGAACCTTCAATCGGACCTCAACTTGGCGCTCTACAAGGGCTTTGCCGCCAACGAGATCGAGATTCCCTTCCCGCAGCGTGACGTCCGGATCGTGGGGACGGTTCAAACCGCTGTCCAATCTACTCAAGAACCGGCTAAATAGCCGCATTTTCGTCGTAGATCGGAGAAATTAGGCGGCTTTAGCGATCTGATGTACGTTGGCTTTTGGCTGTTTCCAACCGGGCGTTACAAATTGAAGCTTGCAGGTCGCAAAGGTTACTGTAAAATGATACTTATCTTCATGATTATTCGGGGTTGACTGCATGAATCTGAACGGGTTTACGGACCTGCCTGGCTGGGCTGGCGGGCTGATCAACCTACCCTGGTGGGGTTACGTTGTCGTGGCGCTCGTTTTCACCCACATCACCATCGCGTCCGTGACCATCTATCTGCACCGGTATTCGGCGCATCGTGCACTCGACCTCCACCCTGTTGTTGCGCATTTTTTCCGCCTATGGTTGTGGCTGACTACCGGTATGTCCACCAAGGCGTGGACCGCAATTCACCGGAAGCACCACGCCAAGTGCGAATCCGAGGAAGACCCGCATAGTCCGCAAGTGCTTACTCTCAAAAAGGTTATGCTTGAGGGCGGCGAGCTGTATCGGAAGGAAGCGAAAAACCAGGATACTTTGGACAAGTACGGACACGGTACCCCGGAAGACTGGGTCGAGCGTAACGTCTATTCCGGCATCGATAAAGGCGGCGTGGCGCTGATGTTGATCGTCAACATCCTGCTGTTCGGACCGATCGGGCTGACGGTCTGGGCAGTGCAGATGCTGTGGATACCGGTCACCGCCGCAGGCGTAATTAACGGTGTGGGGCATTACTACGGCTACCGCAACTTCCAGGTAGAAGACGCCAGCACCAACATTGTGCCTTGGGGCATCCTGATCGGTGGCGAGGAATTGCATAACAATCACCATGCCTATGCCTCGTCCGCGCGACTGTCCAACAAGTGGTATGAGTTCGACATCGGCTGGCTGTACATTCGCCTCATGGAGATCGTCGGACTGGCTGAGGTCAAAAAACTCGCCCCTACCGTCAAAATTGCGACCGGCAAGGTAAGGTGCGACCTGCAGACCCTGCAGGCAGTGATCACCCATCGTTACGACGTGTTGGCGCGCTTCACCCGCCTGGTGAAGGCTACCTGCGCCGACGAACTGCGCAATATTCGCGAGCGCAGGCCCGGCCATACCATTGATTTGCAGAGCGTCAAGCGCTGGCTGCACCTCGACGCCAAGCTGGTTCCGGCCAAGGAGAAGGCCGAACTGGAAGAAGTGCTGAAGACCAGCAAGGTTCTCGACACCGTTTACACCATGCGCCAGGAGCTGGTCATGCTGTGGCAACGCTCTACCGCAACCAAGGAACAGTTGCTGTCACAGCTCGAGGACTGGTGCCGTCGCGCCGAAAGAAGCGGCATTGCGCCGCTACGCGAGTTCTCGCTGACGCTGCGCCGTTACGCGTAAGGATCGACAGACGAAAAAAAAGCCCGCGCAAGCGGGCTTTTTTTATTCCTGCGACTAAGGACGGGTTACTTGAGCTTAGTTTCCTTGTAGAGAACGTGTTTGCGTGCCACCGGATCGAATTTTTTCATTTCGATCTTGTCCGGAGTGGTGCGCTTGTTCTTGGTGGTGGTATAGAAGTGTCCGGTGCCCGCGGACGATTCAAGTTTGATCTTCTCTCGCATATCCTCTTACCTCCTGCATCAGCTCTTGTTGCCGCGGGCGCGCATTTCCGCCAGCACCAAGTCGATACCCTTCTTATCGATGGTGCGCAGGCCGGCCTGGCTCAAGCGCAGGCTCACCCAGCGGTTCTCGCTCTCGACCCAAAGGCGGCGGTACTGCAAGTTGGGCAGGAAACGGCGCTTGGTCTTGTTGTTGGCGTGGGACACATGGTTCCCGCCCATCGGCTTCTTGCCGGTGACTTCACAAACTCTCGCCATGATGGCTTCTCCAGCTTTGTTCCGGATGAAGCTGCCGAGCGCAGCCCCACTAAATTCTAAAGAGCGCGCTTTATAGCACACTTCCGGCAACCTGCTCAACCTCCACAGATGGCCCGGTCGTCTAGAGCAACCCGCGTTCGGCGAAGGACAGGGCCGCGCCGCGCCCGATGACGAAATGGTCGAGCACGCGGACATCCACCAAAGCCAGTGCCTGCTTCAGCGCCTGGGTGAGGGTTTCGTCAGCATGGCTGGGCTCCGCCACGCCGGACGGGTGGTTGTGCGCGAAGATTACACCGGCCGCATTGTGATGCAGCGCCCGCCTCACCACTTCCCTGGGAAAAACACTGGTCTGGGTCAGTGTTCCGGAGAACAATTCCTCGACCTCTATGACCCGGTTCTGGGCGTCGAGAAACAGGCCCACGAAGACTTCCACTGGGCGATTCTGAAGTTGGAGCCGCAGAAAATCGCGCACTGCCTTGGGCGAACTGAGGTTGATTCCGCCCTTCATGTCCTCGACCAACGCGCGTCGCGCCATTTCCATCGCGGCCTGCAACTGCACGTACTTGGCGTCTCCAAGACCGGGTACGGAACAGAAGCTCTCGTGACTGGCTGCGACCAATTCTCCCAGCGAGCCAAATCGAACGAGCAGCTCGCGCGCAAGGTCGACCGCGCTCTTGCCCTTGACCCCCGTGCGCAGGAAGATCGCGAGCAGTTCGGCGTCGGAAAGGCCGCCCGGCCCCTTGGCCAGCAATTTCTCCCGCGGTCTGTCGTCTGCCGGCCAGTCGGTGATCGCCATTTACCGCTCCCTCCGCACTTTTGTATTTGCCAACAACAGTTTACACTGCCGATCCGGAAAGTCCGGTAGGCTATGGTAATGACCGAACTCAGCAATAAGCGGATCCTCCTGGGGGTCACTGGTGGCATTGCCGCCTACAAGTCGGCGGAACTGCTGCGCGAACTGCAGCGCCAGGGCGCAGACGTGCAAGTCATCATGACCGAATCGGCGTGCCGCTTCGTTACCCCGGTGACCATGCAGGCGCTGTCGGGCAAGCCGGTGTTCACCGACATGTGGGACAGCCGGACGCCAAACGGCATGCCCCATATCGAGTTGTCGCGCGATCGAGACATCATCGTGGTCGCTCCCGCGACTGCCGGCTTCATCGCCAAGCTGGTACACGGCGCCGCAGACGATTTATTGTCCACGCTTTGCCTGGCGCGCGAGTGCCCGCTGATGGTAGCGCCGGCGATGAACCGACAGATGTGGGAAAACCCCGCCACCCAGCGCAACATCGAGCAGTTGCATCGGGACGGGCTCGTCGTCCTCGGCCCCGATTCCGGCGACCAGGCCTGCGGGGAAACGGGGATGGGGCGCATGCTCGAACCGGCGGATCTGGCCCGCTCGATCGGCGCATGGTTCCAACCGAAGCTGCTTGCCGGCACGCACGTGCTGATTACCGCCGGACCGACTTTCGAACCAATCGACCCGGTACGAGGCATCACCAACCGCAGTTCGGGGAAAATGGGCTATGCCGTTGCGCGCGCCGCGCTGGAGGCAGGCGCACAGGTAACGCTGATCTCGGGCCCAGTATCGCTTGAGGCACCGGCATCCACGCATCTGGTCCGCGTCGAGACGGCACGACAGATGCTCGACGCGGTAAACGCGCATGTCGTTAGATGTGACATCTTCGTCGGCGTCGCCGCGGTGGCCGACTATCATGTCAGCAATAACAAACCGCAGAAGATCAAGAAAGACGGCGCAATCCCGACGCTGGAACTTGTGCCCAATCCGGACATCATCGAAGAGGTTGCCCGGCGTCCCAACCCTCCGTTCTGCGTCGGCTTCGCGGCCGAGAGCGAAAACCTGGAGCAGAACGCGGAAGCCAAGCGCCGCCGCAAGAAGCTGCCGTTGCTCGCGGCGAACCTTGCCCAGGCCGCGATCGGCGCCGACGAAAGCGAACTGGTGTTGTTCGACGACGATGGGGTTCACCGGATGGTGCGTGCATCGAAAATCGAGCTGGCACGCGCCCTGATCCGCCATATCGCCAAACTTTACCGCCCACGCAAAACGCCCGTTACGGCTTAGGCGTCCCGTCCCAACAACAACAAGGTTCCATGCACACCATCGACGTCAGGATTCTCGACGTGCGCCTGCGCGATCAGCTTCCCGCTTACGCAACCGCCGGATCTGCCGGGCTCGACCTGCGCGCCTGCATCGACGCACCGATCGCGTTCACGCCGGGGCAGACCGAGTTGATCCCCTCGGGCCTGGCGATCCATCTGGATGACCCGGGACTCGCCGCGGTGGTCCTGCCGCGCTCGGGCCTCGGCCACAAACACGGCATTGTGCTCGGCAATCTGGTCGGCTTAATTGATTCAGACTATCAGGGCCAGATCTTCGTCTCGGTATGGAATCGTGGATCGAATGCCTTTACCCTCAACCCGATGGAGCGCATCGCCCAACTGGTTGTGGTACCGGTGGTACAGGTGGGATTCAAAGTAGTAGAACAGTTCGCAGCAAGCGTGCGCGGGGCCGGAGGCTTCGGCAGTACCGGCAAGCATTGACCGGCCTCGCGACGACCGCAACGGAAAAGCCGGCTCGCGCCGGCTTTTCCGTTTCTCGCGAACGGCAGCCGCGTGCCGCTCTGTTCCCGGTCAGTTCGTGGTCGGGAACACCGGCAGTTCGTTGCCCTTGTTCAACTTCGGGTCGGGAACCTCCCCCGCCGCAATGCGGCGTTTCTCCTCCCAGCGCAGGAATGTAATCACGCTGAGAATTTCTTCCTGGGACATGGTCGTTCCGAAGGCTCCCATCGTGCCTCCCAGCGACCTGGGAACACCGACCGCGATCGTGACGTAAATCTCCGAGTTGGTGTTACCGGTATACTTGAAGACACCGCAGGTCAGGCACGGGCCCTTGCCGCCGTGGCCATCGCCGCCATGACAGAAGGAGCAGCGCTGCGCGTACTTGGCCCTGCCCTGCTGTACGATCTCCATGTTGTTCGTCGGCACTTCCATATCGTTTTCATTGGCCTTGTGCTGTGCAGCCGCGGGTTGAACTGCGGTCCCCAGGCCAAGGGCGAGCGCCACAACGGCCAACGCGGCCCACTGCCCGAGAAACGCCTTGAGTTTCGAACCAACCATATCGAACAAACCTCCCTGAAAATTGCTTATGAAAACGGCGGGTAAAACGGCACGCCGTAGCTCTCGACGATCTGCTTCATCCTGCCGTTGGAAAGCAGTTCTGCAATGCCGCCGTTGATAAACTCCATGAGCGCCTTGTCCTGCTTGCGCACTACGAAATTCAGGTTCCAGCGCTGTTCGGCTTCCGGCACGTAACCGTCGACCATGCGAAACGTGACCTTCGGATATTCGCGACGCGCCACCGCGATCGCAGTGGCCCACACCAGGCTCGCGTCGAGCTCGCCCTTGGCCATGCTTTCCATGATACGGCGGTTGTCCAGGAACAAATCTCTGGGTACCCCGTTGGTGAACAGGTAGTCGTCGATCGGCGTGGACATGGGAACGCCTACCTTGATGTTGGCCTTCTTCAGTTCGGCAATGCTCTTCATGCCCTCTGCCTTGCCCTGGACCACGAGCACGTAGCCCAGACCCAGGTAGGGTTTGGTGAAGGCCAGTTGCCCCATGAGCATGTCATCGTCGCCGCTGTCGGAAAGGCCGAGAAACACGTCACAGCGCTTCTTCAGGATCGAATTGCGGAATGCCCTCGACGTGCCACCGCGCGTACCCGTATCAGCCCAGTACATCTCCAGCGACATGCCGCCGCGCTTGGCAATATCGCGAATTATCTCGATGTCGAAACCCGGCGGGTCGATGTTTTGCGCCGCATAGGGGAAATTGTAGGGGTCGGCACAGGCGATCAGCTTACCCTTGGCTTTTGAGCGTTCGAGCGTGTCGGAAATTTCATCGGGATCGGCTACTTGTGCACGGGCCACGACTGCAGCCAGGATCAACAGCAGGGCGAGCCCTGATAGTGTCAACAACTTACGCACTTTGAACTCCTTGATAATCTGTCAGGTCGTTCCCCTTTTCATTGCGTTAACGCTCTCGAGGCTTTGTCAGTTTACCCCGATGCCGGGGCGCAGCGGTCTTCGCCGTTGTCTGAACAAAAAATAAGGGAGGGCAGTTTCTTTGCCCCCCCTTGGTACAGCTGTCAGTGCAAATTACTGGTTCGGCGTTTCCTGCTCAATGTCACTCGACAGTGAACACCATCAGGCCGCCGCCCTTCTGATTCTTCTTGAGATACTCACCGTAGAACAGAGGCCAGATGCCGCCGCCGCCCGCACCGTAAACGACGGCAACGTACTGCTTGCCATCCGGTCCGGTGAAGGAAGTCGGATTGCCGTGCACCCCGGAACCGACCTGGAACGACCACAGGTGTTCGCCAGTTTCGTCGTTCACAGCGTTGACATTACCTTCCGGATCACCATAGAACACCAGGCCGCCGGCGGTTGCCAGAATGCCGCTCGTTGCCGGATAGCTCTGGGACTTTTGCCAGCCCAGTTTGCCGGTCGCCGCGTCATAACCCTTGATCGCGCCCGCGCCCGCGTTGAAGGTGATGACCTTCGCGCCCAGGTACCACTCGCCGCGCTTCCATTCCATCTTCTTGGCCTGGAGATCCATCGCGAAGTCGTACACCGGCACGTAAACCATCTTGGTGCGGTGGCTGTAAGCCATCGGGTGCCATTCCTTGCCGCCGTCAAGAGACGGAGCAATATCGGTAGTCACCTTGTCGTACACCACATCCTTCTCAGGATAGTTGTAGATCGGCTTGCAGTTGTTGGCCGGGGTGATCGGCTTGGTCCAGTTCACTCGCTGCAATGCGCTGACCCACACGCACTTGTGCTCGTTGCCGGCCTTGCCCTTTGCCGTGTTGACGCGATCGATACCGTACAGGTGACCGTTGCGCGAGCCATGGAGCCACAGTTTCTTGCCGCCGACGTCGACCAGGATCATCTCGTTCACGCCGTCGTAATCGTACGGATCATTGGGCGTGTAGTTGAAATAACTCCTGATTTTGCCGGTGTCCGGATCGAGCACCAGGTTGCTGTTGGTGAACAGGTTGTCACCGAGACGCACGTGGCGGTCGAAGTCAGGACCAGGGTTGCCAACCGGCCAGTACAGCGTGTTGGTTTCCTTGTCGTAGGCACCGGTAATCCAGGTGGAACCGCCACCATACTTCCAGGATTCGCCAGCCCAGGTATCGTTACCAGGCTCGCCGGGTCCGGGGATGGTGTAGGTCTTCCAGACGGGAGCGCCGGTGTCGGCGTCGATTGCCGCAAGCCAGCCGCGCACACCGTACTCAGCACCGGCAGTACCGAAGATGATTTTGCCGCGCAGCGCCATCGGCATGATGGTGAAAGTCTCGGCGTAGGTGTAGTCACCCATCTTCTTGTCCCAGACCACTTTGCCGGTGGTATTGTCGAGCGCAACGATGTGAGCGTCGAGAGTTGCCAGATAGACCTTGTTCTTGTAGACGGCCACACCGCGGTTCACCACGTCGCAGCACAGTTTCGGGAACACGTCGCCGGGCAGTTCGCGCTCGTATTTCCACTGGGTTTTGCCGCTGACGGCATCGACCGCAATGACCTTGTTGAAGGAAGTGGTGACATAGATCATTCCGTTCACCGCGACTGCCTGGCTGTCTTGACCTTCCAGAACACCGAACGACAGGTTCCAGGCGGGTCTCAGCTTCTTGACGTTGTCCCGGTTGATCTGGGACAGCGGGCTGTAGCGGGTGGTCTGATAGTCACGACCGTAGTGGAGCCAGTTCTGCGCGTCCTTGTCGGCATTCAGGAGCATGTCGTCCGTGACATAGTTGGGATAGAGCTTGGACTCAAGCACATCCACACCTTGCGCGGAGACTACTCCGGAAGCACCGAACGCCGCGATTGCAGCGAGGGACACCGCAGCACGTTTGAAGTGCAACGATTGCTTCACCATTTTATTGAAAACCTCCCGAAGAAGTGCGTAGCACGCTGAAGTGAAGTGCGGCGCCACGCATTGGTTTTGATTTACAACTTGATTGCGCAAAGCAAGGCTGAACCAACCTTTGGAAACTGAGGAATCAGACAAGCTTCACAGCAGATCAAAAATAAGAGCAAGCCCTGGGTGTTGTCAACACATTTCTGCCCGGAAGCCGCGACGGGACTGGGTTTCCGGTTTATTGCGCCGCACAAACATCGACCGTGCATTGCGCCTTCCTGCGATGCGACGCCGTGAGCAAGCGATGTCCTGCGGCAAGCAGGCGCTTGCCGCTGCGCGCGTCCACGGACCGCGGCGCCCTCCCTGGCAGGCCGGCATCCACACGCAAACGCGCTCTGTGCAGGCGCGGCATCGCCTTGCCGCTGCGGCTCGCTGACCTGGACGAAATACCGGATGAACGGTCAAACTCGATATCCCTGCGCATCCAATTTTTGTTTCACCTGTCGAAATCGCGATGAATTCCGTGAAATGCTCGCTGTATCCCGCAGTACTGATCACCGTGTTCGTCGGTTTCACCGGGACCACGCCGGCTGATCTGCTCCTGACCTATCCGCTGCGAATCAGGAATCACGAAATCCGCGCCGAAGTTGCCAACACTGAAGAGAGCCGGCGCCGCGGACTGATGTTTCGCGACAGTCTCGGCGACAGCAGCGGGATGGTGTTCAGTTACCTTGAAGCCGGCGTCAACGCGATGTGGATGAAGAACACCCGGATTCCCCTGTCGGTCGCGTTCATCGATCGCGACGGCCGCATTCTCAACATCGCGGACATGGAACCGTTCTCAGAGCA
>DASQOP010000215.1:0-9123 GCA_035644415.1 Burkholderiales bacterium | reverse complement strand
TCGCCGTCGCGCAGTTGTGCCTTCCACACCGGATAAGTCGCGGAATCCAGGAACTGCATTGCGAACATTCCGGTTTCCCGATCCTCGCCGAGGATGCGCGGCACCGCGGCGGGGATGATGCCCGCCGCGACCTGCATCCATTGCACTTCGTAGCGATTGCGCTCGACCGGTGCCCGCCAGTCGGCTTCGACCTTGAGTTTCGCCAATGCGCGCTTCACGCAGATCGGTCCGGCGGCGAGGTCCACGCGGACGATGTCCGAAGATACGCCGCCGGTAAGCGGCGTGATGGCGGGGCGTTCCCCGGCTTGCAGCAACCCCATGCGCGCGAGCGCAGTGAGGAAGAGATCGTTGCTCATTTTTTCTTCGAGGTTCCCGCGCTTGGCCGATGCCGCGCTGTTGGCGCATCATGTATACGTGGGAAATGAGATGCGAACTTTATCACAGCCATGAGCGCCATCCTGGCACTGGATCAGGGCACGACCAGCTCACGCGCGATCGTATTCGATGAAGCCGGGCAAGTACTCGGCACCGCGCAGCAGGAACTAACGCAGATTTATCCGCAGTCCGGCTGGGTGGAACAGGACGCCGAAGAAATCTGGTCAACCCAGTTAGCCACTGCGCGAGCGGCTCTGGCACAGGCCGGCCTGAATGCCGGGAATATCGCTGCGATCGGCATCACCAACCAGCGCGAAACCACGGTGGTGTGGGAGCGCGCCACCGGGCGGCCGATCGCCAACGCCATCGTCTGGCAGGACCGCCGCACCGCCGGCCTGTGCGAGCAACTGCGCTCGCAGGGCGTGGAAGCGTTGTTCACCGGGCGCACGGGGCTTCTGCTCGATGCCTATTTCTCCGGAACCAAAGTGCGCTGGCTGCTCGACCACGTGGAGGGCGCGCGCACGCGCGCCGAGAACGGCGCTCTGGTTTTCGGAACGGTGGATACCTGGCTGATCTGGAAGCTCACCGGAGGACGCGTCCACGCCACCGACGTCAGCAATGCCTCGCGCACCATGATGTTCAACATCCACACGCGCGACTGGGACGACAAGCTGCTGGGCCTGCTGCGCGTGCCGCGCGCGCTGTTGCCGAAGGTCGTCGCGTCGAGCGCAGTCTGTGGCGAATGCGATTCCGCGCATTTCGGTCGTGGCCTCCAGATCGCCGGCATTGCCGGGGACCAGCAGGCCGCGCTTTTCGGCCAGCAGTGCACCCGTTCGGGGATGGTGAAGAACACTTATGGCACCGGTTGCTTCATGCTGATGCATACCGGCGCTCGCCCGGTGGATTCGCATAACCGGCTGCTGACCACCGTGGCCTGGAAAATCGGCGAAACCATCGAGTACGCGCTGGAAGGCAGCGTGTTCATCGCCGGTGCGGCGGTGCAATGGCTGCGCGACGGGCTGGGGATCATCCGAACTTCCGGGGAAGTCGAGGCGCTCGCGCGATCGGTGCCGGATACCGGCGGCGTTTATCTCGTGCCGGCGTTCGCCGGCCTGGGTGCGCCGTATTGGGATCCGCATGCGCGCGGCACCATCGTCGGCATGTCCCGCGGCACCACCGCCGCGCACGTGGCGCGCGCCACGCTCGAATCCATCGCCTACCAGACTGCGGATGTGCTGGAGGCGATGCACGCCGACTCCGGCATCGCGGTCACCGAACTGCGGGTGGACGGCGGCGCGACGCAGAACGACCTGTTGATGCAGTTCCAGGCCGACGTGCTGGAGGTGCCGGTGGTGCGGCCGAAAATCTACGAAACAACCGCGCTGGGCGCCGCCTATCTGGCCGGCCTGGCGGTGGGATTCTGGAAAAATGCCGATGCCCTGGCGGCGCAATGGCAACTGGATCGACGTTTCGAGCCGGCGATGTCCGCCGCGTGCAGGGCTGCGCTCAAGGCGGGTTGGATCAAGGCAGTAAAGCGCTCGCGCGCCTGGGCCGAGGCCGCCGAAGGGGACTGAAAAAAAGTTTCAAAGTTATTGACAAGCGACTGATTTTATTAGTATTGTAAGCAGTCGCTTCGGCCGTCCAGGCCTGCGGCGCAGCGTCGGGCAGCCATGGCAAAAATTGCCGTTTTCAATCAAAAGGGTGGGGTCGGCAAGACCACGACTTCGCTCAACCTTACGGCCGCCCTGGCCCGCCGTGGCTACAACCCGCTGTCCATCGACCTCGACCCGCAGGCGCACCTTTCGTATGTTTGCGGCAGCGTCGTCGGCAACGCCGACGATTCGGTATTCGGTTTCTACCAGAACGCCAAGCCGCTCACCCAGTTGATTCGTCCGGCGCTGGGCGGCTGGCTGGTGATCCCGGCCCACGTGGAACTCTCGAAGGTGGATACGCAGTTCGGCAAGGGCCCGAACATCCTGAATCGCCTCAACACCGGCATCGTCAAGGAGAACCTCAATACCGGACGGCCAATCGTGCTCGATTGCTGCCCGATGCTGGGCGTGCTCAGCTTGAGCGCGATCTTCGCGTCCGACCGCGTGCTGGTGCCGGTCTCGGCAGACTATCTGGCGGTGCAGGGCGTCAATCAAGTAGAAAAAACGTTCAGGGCGCTCGAGCACGTACTGAAAAAGCGCGTGCTGAGGCGTTACGTGATCACCCGCTTCGACGGCCGGCGCAAGATGTCACACCAGATCTTCGAAGAGCTCAAGGCCCGTCACGGCGACGAAGTCTGCGATACCAGGATTTCGGAGAACGTCAGCGTGGCGGAGAGCCCCGCCTCCAAGAAAGATGTGTTCGCACACTCCCCCGACAGCCGCGGTGCCCAGGATTACGAAGCGCTGCTGAACGAACTCGTGGATTCCGGTTTTATCGAAGCCCGAAACTGAGCTCGGGGCGGTCGCTTTCGCCGCGCTCAGGTTTTTTCCTCGTCTCCCTGCCGGGAGATGAGCGAGATGATTCCGTCGAGATCGGTTGCGTCGTCCCTTGTCGCCGTCTGAATCTGCCTGCACTCCAGGATCTCGCAGTGCATGTACATCTGCGTGATCTTGCGCTCGGCCTCGGCCTGATCGCGCGCGTGCACCACCAGGTTGTCTACCGGCAGCCCGCTGCGGGTGCGGATCTTCAACCCAAACTTCATCATCGGGGCATTGGCTAGTGGCATACGCCGGTCATTCTAGACGCTATCCCGGCTCGCGGGCTCAATTGGTGCAAAGGTTTTTTGCCACAGAGGACGCAGAGAACATCAACTCACCCTTCGCGCTCTCCAGCAAGCGGGAGAGGGTGCCGAAAACTACACGATCGTGAATCAACGCGTTTCCATCACCCTCTCCACCTGGTTGTGTGGGGAGAGAGAAGGGGAGAGGGGGGCTAAGCGCCTTGTTCCCTGAAGTCCCGCTGGTAGCGCTTGTAGTTGTTGACGTAGTGCTCGGCGTTCCAGAGCAGGCGCGCGACTTCCTCGTCGGTCAGTTGCCGCACCACCTTCCCCGGCGCGCCGACCACCAGCGAGCGGTCGGGGATTTCCTTGCCTTCGGTGATCAGGGCATTGGCGCCGATCAGGCAGTGCTTGCCGATGCGGGCGTTGTTGAGGATCACCGACTTGATGCCGATCAGGCTGCCGTCGCCGATGGTGCAGCCGTGCAGCATCACGTGGTGCCCGACGGTGACGTTCCTGCCGATGGTGAGCTTGACGCCCTCGTCGGTATGCAGCACCGAATGGTCCTGGATGTTGGAGCCTTCGCCGATGGTGATCAGGTCGTTGTCGCCGCGCACCACGGCGTTGAACCAGATGCTCACCTCCTTTTCGAGCACTACCGAGCCGATCACGGTGGCGTTGTGCGCGACCCAGTGGTCGCCTCGGGTGATCACTTTTCTGTCGCCCAGGGAATGAATCATGCTTCTTTGATTTCGGTCAGGGTTAAGGCTGGGAAAGGGCTCAATTATAGCGGCACGTTTACGCCCGCCAGCCGCAAGGGGGATAATCCGGTCAACAGGTTCAGGGAGGATCCAAGGTCATGTCATCAGTTATCGCAGCCAGAACGACAGGCGGCACCGATATCGCCGCATTGCTGGGAGCAGACGCGGACAAGCTGCTTAGCCACGTATGCAAGGGCATCCCCAAGGAATTGCTGCACCTGCCGGGACCGGACTTCGTGGACCGTATAGTGGCGCAGACCGACCGCCCCGGCCCCGTGCTGCGCAGCCTGCAGCAGATGTTCGGGCACGGGCGGCTGGCTGGAACCGGCTATCTGTCGATCCTGCCGGTAGACCAGGGCATCGAGCACTCCGCTGGTGCGTCGTTCGCCAAGAACCCGGCCTATTTCGATCCGGAGAACATCGTCAAGCTTGCCATCGAGGGCGGCTGCAACGCCGTGGCCTCGACCCTGGGCGTGCTCGGCTCGTGTTCCAGGAAGTACGCGCACAAGATCCCCTTCCTGCTCAAGTTCAATCACAACGAATTCCTTACCTATCCAAACAAGTACGATCAGATTTTCTTTGCCGGCGTCAAGCAGGCGCGCGACATGGGGGCGGTCGCAGTAGGCGCGACGATCTATTTCGGCTCCGACGAATCGGCACGGCAGATCGTCGAGGTGAGCAAGGCCTTCGAGATCGCGCATGAAATGGGAATGGCCACCGTGCTGTGGTGCTACCTGCGCAATCCGGCATTCAAATCCGACAAGGATTACCACGTTTCCGCCGACCTGACCGGTCAGGCCAATCACCTCGGCGTGACCATCGAGGCCGACATCATCAAGCAGAAGCTGCCGGAAAATAACGGCGGCTACAACGCGCTCAATACCAAGGAAAACCCGTACGGCAAGATCGACAAGCGGGTGTACACCGATCTGACCTCCGACCACCCGGTCGACCTGACGCGCTACCAGGTGGCGAACTGCTACATGGGCCGCGCGGGGCTGATCAATTCCGGCGGGGCTTCTTCCGGCGAAAGCGATCTCGCGGAAGCGGTACGCACCGCAGTGATCAACAAGCGCGCCGGCGGCATGGGCCTGATCTCCGGCCGCAAGGCCTTCCAGCGGCCGATGAAGGAGGGCGTTGGCATCCTGAACGCGATTCAGGACGTGTACCTGTCGAAACAGGTGACCGTCGCCTAAACCATCTGTCGCAGAGCAATTTCAGAGACGGGGTGTGCCGTTTGCGGCACACCCCGTTGCGCTTCATGCTCCCGAGTGACCATCCTGCTTTGCGATTCGCGTTCCGCCGGCTGCCGCCGGACCGGAATCCGGGAGGCGGACGCCGTCACAAACTTCTTTTAAAGTGCTGCCGCCGGCCTATATTGGAAGAGACGGTATGTGCCGCGAGGAGGATCGGGCGATGGTTGCGGCGAACGGCCCGGCGAGGGCCATAGACGGCATCATGGAAGTTGAGAAAAAGATCATCCGGTTGGCAGAGGAGAGGAATATCCATGGCCTGCGTTTCGAATGGAACGACGACCTGGATTTCGGACACTTGCTGGACCCGGTGCCGCTGAACGTTTTTGCAGCCGGAGGCAAATCCGCCGAGGCCGAGTTTTCTCAAGCCGAACTCGCGCAGGTTGTCGCGGGGCCGGACGCGGCCACCGCTACCAAGATCGATCGAATCGTCCAGGCTATCGCAACCGAAGCCTGAGTCGGATACGCTCGCGTCAGCCCGCGGCCGCAAGGCGGGCGGCGAAGCGCGGGTAAGTTTCGGCGATGTCGCTGCGGATGGCACTGCGAATCGCGGACAGGGTTTCGGGCTCGGGACGCGGCGTGATGGGCACCCGATCCGGGCAATCGAATTCGAAGCCGGTGTTGTCGCGGATTTCTTCCACGCTGCGGCCGGGGTGCACGCTTTCGAGCCTGAAGCGGCGGCGCTCGCGGTGGAAGGAAAATAATCCCAGTTCGGTCAGCATCGCGTACGGACCGCCAAGGCGATGCACGCCGGGTTCGCTCACGCCCGGCGCGCTGATGAAGTCCACTTCCGGCACCATGACGCGGCGGCTGTGCTCTTCGCGGAAGAGAATCACGCGCGGCACCAGAAAGTACAAATAAGCAGAGCCGAAGGAGCCGGGCCAGCGCACTTCGTTGTTCGGATACTCGCCGGTACCGACCAGGTTGATGTTGGCCTGTCCGTCGATCTGGCCGCCGCCGAGGAAGAATGCGTCGATGCGGCCCTGTGCGGCCATGTCGAACAACTCGACGCCGCCGCTGGTGAAGCCTTCGTGGCGCAGCGAGCCGAGCACGGTGACCCGCATCTGCTCGCGCGCCCGCGTTCGCGCCAGCAGCGCGCCTGCGCCCGGGATCGGGGAGGACGCGCCGACTGCGACGTGGCGGCAGCCGCGCAACAGCCGCGCGATCACCGTGATCAGCAATTCGGTGCGGCTGAATTCGCTCATGCAACCGCGCGGCGGGTGTCGAGCCAGGAATCGACAAAGTGCCTGAATCCTGCGGCCGTGCCGGCGGCCGCGACATAATTCGCCAGGGCCGCCTCGTCATCCGGATACAGATCCCAGAATGCCAGCGGCCACGCTCCGTGCTTGGCCGCTGCCACCCGGGAGACGTAGATCGCAGGCAACACGCCGGCAGACCGTTGCGGATCGTCCAGCAGGTTGTCGTCGGTGATCTCCTCGACCGTCACCAGGGTTTGCCTTGCGGCGTGGGCCATCAGCATCAGTTCACGTTTGGCGCCGACGAACACGTTGCCGTGACGATCGGCAAGCGGCGCGTGAAACAGCGATATGTCCGGGCGGATGCCGGGAAGCGCGACGATCCGGTCCTGCCCGGCGAACGGATTGTCGATCACTTTCCAGTCCTGCCGGTGAACCAGCAGGTCGGTGCCGATGAGGCCGCGCAGCGGCATGAACGGAATGCCCTTCTCACCGGCCTGCAGCGCCGCATAGATCGCCGGACAGGTCGCGTCGAGAACGCGGATCGCGCCTTCGCGTACCGCGGCGGCGAAGCGCGGCGCGCCGCCGAATTCACCCAGTGTTACCGCGGAAGTTTCGATGGTCGCGACTGCGCCGGCGCCGATCAGGATATCGGCTTGCAGCCCGCCGACCGGGACGCACACCAGGCGCAGGTCGCGAACACCGCGGCGCACAAGTTCACGCGTTGCAGCCATGGCAACGCCCGACGAGTCCTTGGGCACGGCAAGCAGTGCGCCATCGGGTATGGCGGCGGCGAGCGCTTCGAGCGACGACACGACGGCTGATTCCAAATTCGGCTCCTGCGGATCCCCGGCAAATCGCAACTGCGTCCAGCGTTACCGGCAGGGCATTATGACGCGGAAGCCGCTCTTCGTCAGCGTTGTGGCGCCGGCGCTTTCAAAGTCGCGGGACCGACTTCGACGACTTTATCCTTGTCGGATATCCAGATCTGGCCTTCCTGGATGGTGAATTGCAGCTGCATGTTACGAAACGCCAGCGCCGCCAACGCCTGGGTTGAGGCCGCAGGCAGGCTGATCACGGACAGATTCTCCACCCGCCCGAGTTTCGCGTTGACCTGATCCCACCAGAGCTCGGCGCCGCGTCCGCCGTAGCTGTAGACGAACACCTGCCGGGCGCGACCGCAGGCCCTGCGAACGCGTTTCTCATCGGGCAGACCGACATCGATCCATATTTCGATGGTGCCGGTCAGGTCCTTCTGCCAGAGGTCGGGTTCGTCATCGGTGCTCAATCCTCGGCCAAACGACAAGGCCCCATCGGCGTGCATTGCGAACGCCAGCAACCGCACCATCATGCGCTCGTCGGTCTCCGACGGATGGCGGGCGATGGTCAGCGTATGGTCGCCGTAGTAGCGACGGTCCATGTCGGCGATCTGCAGTTCCGCCTTGAAGATTGTTGCTTTGAGGGCCATGGGGTCAGGGATGCCTTTTTCGTGCGCTTGCATTGTCACCCCGGCACGTGAAATAGTTGAAATGACCGGCTTGGCTTGGGGACGACATGCGCTCGACGATACGCATCCTGCTGGCGATCACCCTGTCACTGGGAATTGCGCCCATCGAAGTACGGGGCGAAGAGCCCGGCGCAACGACATCGCCGCAGCTCGCGAAACTACGCAAGGAAATTACCGACCTGGTTGGGCCTGCGCGCTGCATGAACCTGGTGCAATGCCGTGTCGCCGCAATTGGAATCGATTCCTGCGGCGGACCGGCCGGGTACCTGGTTTATTCGTGGCTCTCGACTGACAAGGGCGCGCTCGAGACCAAGATCGCGGAATACGACTTCCTGCAGGAGGACCTGCAGAAGAAGCAACAGCCGGCAGCAAGCTGTTCGGCGCTTCCCGAGCCGACCGCCGTGTGCGTCAATGGCCGCTGCGTGCTTCCCGGCGGCCGCTAGCGCGAAATCTGGTGCTTCTACAGCACCGGCACCAGCAGCAGCGCGACGATGTTGATTATCTTGATCAGCGGGTTCACTGCGGGACCGGCGGTATCCTTGTAGGGATCGCCGACGGTGTCGCCGGTCACCGCCGCCTTGTGCGCGTCGGAACCCTTGCCGCCGTAATGTCCGTCCTCGATGTACTTCTTGGCGTTGTCCCATGCGCCCCCGCCAGTGGTCATCGAGATCGCCACGAACAATCCGGTGACGATGGTGCCGATCAGAAGACCCCCGAGCGCCTTGACGCCCGCACCCGGGCCCATCAGCCAGTTCATGCCGAAGGCAACGACCACCGGAACCAGCACCGGCAGCAGCGACGGCACGATCATTTCCTTGATCGCGGCCTTGGTCAGCATGTCCACGGCGCGCGAATAATCCGGCTTGGCGGTGCCTTCCATGATGCCCTTGATCTCGCGAAACTGGCGGCGCACTTCGTTCACGACCGAACCGGCAGCCCGGCCCACCGCTTCCAGCGCCATCGCGCCAAACAGATAGGGCACCAGGCCGCCGAGAAAGAGCCCGATGATCACCGCCGGATCGGACAGGCTGAATGCCACCAGCTTGCCCTGGGCTTCGAGGTTGTGGGTGTAGTCGGCAAAAAGGACCAGCGCGGCCAGGCCGGCGGAGCCGATGGCGTAGCCCTTGGTCACCGCCTTGGTGGTGTTACCCACCGCGTCGAGCGGATCGGTGATGTCGCGGATCTTCGACGGCAGCCCGGCCATCTCGGCGATGCCGCCGGCGTTGTCGGTGATCGGACCGTAGGCGTCCAGCGCCACGACCATGCCGGTCATCGACAGCATCGCGGTGGCGGCAATGGCAATGCCATACAGGCCGGCCAG
>DASQOP010000214.1:0-4599 GCA_035644415.1 Burkholderiales bacterium | reverse complement strand
CCTAGGCGGGCCGGAAACCATGCAGGAGCACTTCTCCAAGTTCGGGAATCGCTCCTATGAGGACCGCATTTACTCCAGTCTTGGCGAGCACTATCTTGGAAAGCTGCGCTACGACGATGCGGCCAAGACGTACAAAGCATTCGTAGCGCTTTATCCGTTCCACCGCGCCGCGCCGCGCTTCAGCATGCGCGTCGTGGATACTTTCACCCAGGGCGGGTTCCCCAAGCTGGTACTGGAGTCGAAGCGGGAGTTCGCTTCCAAGTACGGCCTGAAGGCCGAATACTGGCGACATTTCAAACCGGAAGAGTCGCCGGAAGTTCTGGCCTACCTGAAGACGAACCTGAAAGACCTCGCGACGCATTATCACGCCCAGTATCAGAACGCAAACGACGCAAACGAGAAGCTCACGAATTATCGCGAGGCCAGCCAATGGTATGGCGCCTACCTCGAGTCCTTTCCGAGGGAGGCTGATTCGGCATCCGTCAACTATCAGCTTGCGGACCTGCTTTTGGAGAACAAGGATTTCGGCGAGGCGGCCAAACAGTATGAGCGCACGGCTTATGGATACGCGCAGCATCCGCAGTCGGCAGCTGCAGGATACGCCGCGATCTACGCATTCCGCGCGCAGCTGAAGGTTGCCGACAAGAAGCAGCAGGACGCCGTCAAGCGCGATACAGTCGCAAGCTCGCTCAAATTTGCCGATGCGTTCCCGCAGGACGAACACGCCGCGGCGGTCCTCGGAGCGGCCGCCGATGACATGTACGAGATGAAGGACTATAAGGCTGCCATCGAGGCCGACCAGCGCGTCATCGATAAGTATCCGGGCGCAGGGGAGTCGATCCGGCGTTCCGCGTGGATGGTGCTTGCGCATGGTTCGTTCGAGCTCGCCGAGTACCCGCAGGCCGAGCACGCCTACACCCAGGTGCTGGCGGTCACGCCGCAGGGCGACGAGTCGCGCGCCGCGCTCGTCGACAACCTTGCCGCCTCGATTTACAAACAGGGTGAACTCGCAAACGACGCAAAGGATTATCGCGCGGCGGCAGACCACTTCCTCAGGATTCGCACGGCGGCGCCTACATCCTCTATCCGTGCGACGGCTGAGTACGACGCGGGCGCCGCGCTAATCCGCATGCAGGACTGGAAGGCGGCGGTGGACGTGCTTGAAGCGTTTCGTACTACCTTCCCGGAAAACAAACTGCAGCTCGAGGCCACCAAACAGATCGCTTATGCCTACCGGCAGAACGGTGAGTTATCGCGCGCCGCCAGCGAATACGACCGCATCGCTTCCCAGTCCCACGATCCGGCGTTACGCAGCGAGGCGCTGCTCGATGCGGGAGACCTCTACGCGCAATCCAATTCCCGGGATCGCGCCCTGGATGCATACAACCGGTACGTTAAAGAGTTTCCAAAACCCGTAGAAACGGCCATCGAGACCCGGTTCAAGATCGCCGAGATGTACAAGGCCGCGCATGACGAAACTCTCTATCACCAGCAGTTGGAAGAAATCGTAAGCGTCGACGCGGGCGCAGGATCGGAAAGGACCGGCCGGACTCGCACGGTTGCGGCACGTTCGGCTCTCGTTCTCGCAGAGCAGCTCTATGGGAATTTCGTCGTCGTGAAGCTGCGGCAACCCTTCGAGACCAGCCTCCAGGATAAGAAGCAGCGCATGGATGCCACGATTGCGGCCCTGGGCCGGCTGGTGGATTACGGAATCGACGAGGTGACGGCGGCCGCGACCTATTACATCGCCGAGACCTACTCCAATTTCAGTCACTCGCTGCTCGATTCGGAGCGGCCGGACGACTTGAAACCACAGGATCTGGAGGAGTTCAAGAACAAGCTCGATGAGGCAGCGTTTCCGTTCGAGGAAAAAACCATCAAAGTACACGAGAAGAACATGGAGTTATTGCACGCCGGCGTCTTCAACTCGTGGACCGAGAAGAGTCTCACCAGGCTCACCGAGCTGATGCCGGGTCGCTACGCGAAACGCGAAACGAGCAGCGGCTTCCTCGCCGCGATCAACAGTCACGTGGAGGAATCGCCGCTGTCGCAGGTTTCCAACGGCTCGACGCCGGGCAACGCGATTACGCAGGGCGTGGCCGTCACGGATGAAATGCGTGCGGCCTACGAATCGGCAGTGGGCATGCTGAAGGAGGAGCGGTACGAACCGGGCATTGCTTTGCTGCTCAAAATGACCGAGAAGATGCCTGCATTGACGGCAGCGCACATCGATCTCGGCATTGCATACGCGCGCACTGGCGACCTGGACCGCGCCGAGGCCAGCCTGAACAAGGCGCTGGAATCGGGTCCAAAACAGCCTGTCGCCTATAACGAACTCGGTATGGTGCAGCGGCGCAAGGCACAGTTCGCGAAGGCGCGCACGAGTTATGAGGCGGCCCTGGCACAGTCCGCCGACTTTCAATATGCGCACAGGAATCTTGCGATTCTCTGCGACCTGTATCTCGGAGATTACAAGTGCGCGACGGAGCATTACGAGGCATACAGCCGGATCGTTCCGGACGATGCCGAGGTCGTCAAGTGGATTGCCGATCTTCGCAACCGCGCAAAAAAACAGGAGGAGCGATGAAGAAGACTAGCGTTCACTGGATTTTGCTTGGGGTCCTTGCCTTGACGCCCGCGGCTGTACTCGCGCAGCAAGCAGCGCAGCCAAAGACGAAAGCAGCACAGGTACAGACCGAAAAGCCGCAGGCAAAGACAGAAGAGGCAAAGAAGGAGGAGCCAAAGAAACAGACTGAAGAGGCGCAGGCAAAGACGGAAGAAGACGGCAAGTTGACGCCCGTCCCAGGAGGAAAGGCGCTCGGCATGTCCATTTTGGGCAATCAGGAAGCGCCTAAAGCACTGGTCATCGTTCCCTGGAAGAGCTCGAAACTCGGCAATGGCCCCAACGTCTCGACGTTACTCGATGACTCGAGGCTACCCATAGACAAGGAGGTATTCATGCGAATGCTGAATTACTACGAAATTAGGTCGGAAACGGCGCGCCCCAGCGGTGCGACGACGGACGGAAATGCGGCTGCGCCCGCCAATGCAGCGCAAGGGAGGAAGCCATGAGTTTGACTGAACTGTTACGACACGTCGGTATATTCGGAGGCGCGGTGATGGTATGCCTCGCCCTGCTTTCCGTTTTTTCGGTGGGGATGATCATAGATAAGCAGCGCCGCTTCGGTCTGGCCTGGCGCCAGTCGGAGAAGTTCAAGCCCGAGTTCAAGAAGTTCCTTCACGGGGGAGATGCCCAGGACCTGATCGAAGCCGGGAAGCTGCACGAGAATTCCTACGTGGCGCAAGTGGTCTCGGCGGGCATCATCGAGTACGACGGCGTGCGCCAGAGGGGAGGCGATCCGGTCGCTTCGCTCGAACTCGTCACGAGCGCACTCAGGGACTCCATATCCGAGATGCTGATTCAGTTGAAGGGGGGTCTCGGGCTCCTTGCTACGATCGGCTCCACTGCCCCGTTCATTGGTCTTTTCGGCACCGTGGTCGGAATCATTAACGCTTTTCGGAGCATCGCGGCCACGGGGTCCGGCGGAATGTCTGTCGTTTCGGGCGGCATCGCTGAGGCCCTGGTCTCAACGGCCCTGGGTATCTTCGTCGCAATTCCTGCCGTCGTCGCTTTCAACCACTTCACGGGCAGGATTGAGACTTTCCATGTCGCGATGAATCGGGCTTCGTCCCAGCTCGTGAACTGTTTGTTCAAAACACCGGAGCTCAAGGAGCTTGACGTCGAAGTGGATGAAGTCAAGGAACCGAGGGTCAAAAAGGAAGGGCCGGTCTATGCGGCTCGGTGAACCCAGCAAGATGCAGGCGGCCATCAACATCACTCCGCTGGTCGACGTGGTGCTGGTGCTGCTGATCATCTTCATGGTGATGGCGCCGCAGATGCGCAAGGGACCGGACGTCAACGTGCCGAACACCACGAAACCGAACGCGCAGGGCGACGAGAGAGGCCGAATCCTGGTCTCCATAGACGAGGCTGGCGGGCTGTGGATCAACGATCGGTCCGTCGCACCCGAGCATTTCGGCGAAGCCCTCAACGCCGCGGTGGGCGCCGAGCCAAACCCCAAGATCGTGATCCGGGGCGATGCCAAGCTCAATTTCGGCGAGGTCCGGCAGGCCATGCTCGCGATCGAGCAGGCCGGCTTCCGCGGGGTGGGGCTGATCGCCAAGCGCTCCGGCGCGGAAGGAAAGTGACATCATGCAGTTCAACAGCAACGACTTCGGCTCCAGTCTGCAGTCTGAAATCAACGTCACGCCGCTCGTCGACGTGGTGCTCGTGCTGCTGATCATATTTATGGTCGTCGTGCCACTCCTGATGGAGGGCTACGACGTCGATATCCCTCGCCCTCGAGCCTCCACAGATACGTCGGCTCAGGTCGCCGAATCCCAGTTAATCCTGAGCATCGGGTCCGCGGCGTGCCCCATCCTCGGGCCGCTGGCAGGGGAGGGGATCCCCAAGGACTGTCAGGTGACCCTGGCGGATCAAAAGATCCCTGCAGCCGAATTGCCCGCGCGCGTGGCGCAGATTCTGGGCGGCCGGCCCGCGGAACAGCGCGCGCTATTCCTGGCCGTCGACGATCGCCT
>DASQOP010000213.1:0-11734 GCA_035644415.1 Burkholderiales bacterium | reverse complement strand
CGGACCGGAGGTATAGCTGACGTTGGCAAGCGCCCTGATTGGCACCATTCCCTTTTTTTCCGAACGCACGTAGAGCTCGCCGATCGAATCGGGACGCATTCGGAAGGATGGCTCGGCGGACATCAGCACCTGCCAGGTGCGTCCAAACTTGTTGAAATCGTTGACGTAGTAGGAGCCGAGCGTAGCCGCCAGCGTGTCGAACAAATCATTTAGCGGCACGCCCAATGCTTTGGCCTTCTCCCGGTCCACGTCCACGTGCAGCTGCGGCACGCCGGCGCGCCACAGAGTCTGCACACCGGCGAGCTGCGGATCCTTGTTGGCGGCGGCTAGGAATTTGCCCATCTCCTGGGCGAGCCGCTGTGGCCCGCCCTCGCCGCGGTTCTGGATGTAGAACTCGAATCCACCGGCATTGCCCAGGCCGAAGATCGGCGGCGGCGCAAACGCCAGCACCAGGCCTTCCTTGATGTGGGCGGTCTTCATGAAGTAATCGCCGATCAACTGCTGCGTGCCCACACCGGGGCGTTCGTCCCAGTGCTTCTGCGTCACGAAGATGGTCGCGGCACTGTTGCGGAAGCCGCCACCGATGAAATCCAGGCCGGTGAAGGCCACGGCGTACTCGTTGGCGGGATTGGATTGCACCGCCTTGAGCACTTCGCTCACGACCCTGTCGGTGCGTTGCAGAGTGGCGCCGTCCGGCAGGAACACCGCGCCGATGTAGTAACCCTGATCTTCGTCCGGCACCAGGCTGCCCGGGGTGATTTTCCACAGGCCGGCGGCGACCACCACCATGACAGCGAACAGAACCATGCCGATGGCGCCACGACGAATGATCCAGCCCGCACCACCGGTATAGCGCCCGGTCACGCGGCGGAACCAGTCGTTGAACCAGCTGAAGAATCGCCCCGGCGCCTTGTGCTCGCGCTTGAGGATCAGGACGCACAAGCTCGGCGTCAGGGTGAGTGCGACGATCCCGGAGAGCACTACTGCGATGGCGATGGTGACCGCGAACTGGCGATAGAGCTCGCCAGTGAGACCGCCCAGGAAGGCGATCGGCACGAACACTGCGCACAGCGTCAACACAATGGCAATTACCGGGCCGGTAACCTCGCTCATGGCCTTGATCGCCGCTTCGCGCGCATTCTTGTGCTCCTCGTGCATGATGCGCTCGACGTTTTCCAGAACCACGATGGCGTCGTCCACCACGATGCCGATCGCCAGCACCATGCCGAACAAGGTCAGCGTATTGATCGAGTAGCCAAGGAGAAACAGGCCCGCGAAAGTGCCGATCAGCGACACCGGCACGGCGGCAAAGGGGATCAGGGTGGCGCGCCAGTTCTGCAGGAACAGGTACACCACCAGAAATACCAGCGCCATCGCCTCGGCAAGGGTCTTTACCACTTCGCGGATCGACACCTCGACGAAGCGGGTGGTGTCGTAAACGATCTGGTACTCCATCCCCGCCGGAAAGCGTTTGGACAGGGCCTGCATGGTCCGCCCGACATCCTTGGCGACATCGAGTGCGTTGGCGCCGGGTTGCAGGAAAATACCCAGAAGGGCGGACTCCTTGCCGTTGACCCGGCCGATGAAGTCGTAATCCTTGGAAGCGAGTTCCACGCGCGCCACGTCCTTGAGGCGCAACGCCGAGCCGTCCGGGTTCGAGCGAACGATGATGTTCTCGAACTCGCGCGCGTCAGCGAGCCGGCCCTTGGTGGTGATGGTATAGACCATCTCCTGCGTCCCGCCGGTCGGTGCCTGGCCGATCTTGCCGGCGGCGAACTGTGCGTTCTGTTCGTTCAGTACCCGCAGCAGATCGCCGGTGGTGAGCTTGAGCTGGGTCATGCGGTCCGGGCGCAACCAGATCCGCATCGCATAGTCCTTGGCACCGAAGATCTGCACGTTGGTGGTGCCCGGAATGCGCTTGATGGTGTCGAGTACGTTCAGGGTGACGAAATTGCTGACGTACAGGTCGTCGAAGGTGCCGTCCGGCGAATTGAAGGCCAGCACCTGCAGGAACGACGAGGAATTCTTTTCCACCGTTACGCCCTGGCGACGCACTTCCAGAGGCAGCCGCGCTTCGGCCTGTTTGACGCGGTTATTGACGTTCAGCGCCGCCTGGTCGATGTTGGTGCCGATCTCGAAGGTGACGTTGATTTCCACCACCCCGTTGGAGGACGAATTCGAGGCCATGTAGAGCATGTTCTCGACGCCGTTGATCTGGTTCTCCAGGGGTGCCGCGACCGTCTGCTCCAGCACCTCGGCGGAGGCGCCGGGATACACGGCGCGCACGGTCACCACCGGCGGGGCAATCTCCGGATACTGCGCGATCGGCAGCGTACGCATCGACGCCAGACCCGCAAGCACAAGGAATATCGAGAGGACGGCCGCAAAGATCGGGCGGTCGATAAAGAAGCGCGAGAACATGCAAATGCCCCTTTGATTTTATTGTTTGGCGGGCTGCTGGGCGGCATCCGGCTTGGCCGCCGGGACCTGGCCGGGCTGGGCGGGATTGGCGGGGGGCGCCTGTGCGATCTTGACCGGCGAGCCCGGGCGGGCCTTTACCACGCCATCCACGATTACCTGGTCTCCGGCCTTGAGGCCGCCGAGGACAATCCAGTCCTCTCCGGACCAGTCGCCTACCTGAACGGGGCGCGGTTCGACGATGCCCTGGGCGTTGACGGTCAGCACGATCTTGGTGCCCGGACCCTCCAGCACGGCGCGCTGTGGAATCGCAATCGCGGCGGGGCGCACGCCGCCGGTAAGTGCCACGCGGGCGAACTGCCCGGGACGTAACAGCCCTTGCGGATTGGCGATGACGGCACGGGCTTCGATGGTGCCGGTGTTCGGATCGACACGGATGTCGGTGAAGTCCACCTTACCGGCGCGGGCGTATTCGGATCCGTCGGCGAGTTTGAGCTTGACGTCGAACTTGCCCCCCTTGGGCAGGACCAGGCGGCCTTCTTCCACGGCGCGGGTAAACTTCAGGTGTTCGGTTTCGGTGAAACTGAAGATCACGTGAATCGGGTCGATCTGCGAGATCGTGGTGAGCAGCGACTGCTGGGCCTGCACCAGGCTGCCCTCGGATTGAAGGGCGCGGCTGGTAATTCCGGAGATCGGCGCTTCGACGCGGGTGTAGGACAAATTCAGCCTCGCTTCGGTCACCGCGGCTTGGGCGGCCTTGACGTTGGCCGATGCCACCTGTGCTGAGGAGACGGCGTCGTCGAGATCCTTCTGGCTGACCGCCTTAGCCTCGAAAAGCGGCTTCAGGCGCGCGGCGTCGCGGCTCGACTGGGCCAGGCTCGCCTCTGCGCTGGCGAGCTGGGCCTCCGCCCGCGCCAGCGCGGCACGATACGGCGCTGAGTCGATGGTGAACAGGCTCTGTCCGGCGGCGATCTTCGCGCCTTCCTGGTAATTCCAGCGCTCCAGGATGCCGGACACGCGCGGGCGAACCTCGACTTCGCGAACGCCGGCGATCTGCCCGACATACTCGAAAGTTGCCGGCAGATCGCGCGGTTGCACCACGACCGCGGAAACCTCGGGTGGCATCTCGGCGTTGGCCGGGTTCGATTGCGACGGCTGGCAGGCCGGTAGGGCCGCCAGCGTAACTGCTGCCGCGGCGGCGCGAAAGAGCAGCGAAAGTTCAGGTCTCACTTGACACTCCCATTGGTATTTCCGGCAAAAGGGATCCCATGATTGCCATCCGCGCCGGGTTACGCCGCGGACGGACGCGGCTGGATACTGGGACGGGACACCGGAGGGCGCTGCGCCGACTGTGCGCCAGGCCACAGAGCAGGCGGAGTTTACTTACATGTGCGACTGCATGAAAAGTACATTCTTGCTGAAATGCTGAAAACGAACCGCCGGGATTGCTGCCCAGACAGCGGCGAAACGGGCTCCGGTCAAGCTACCGGCGCGCGCTGCACCCTTGGACTGAACCGAATTATTCGTCCGCGCCGATAGTGCCGGTGAGCCGCACCGCGCGGCCGATGCTGTCGCGCTCGGTGACCTGGCCCTGGCTGTAAACCCACTTCCACGGCCCACCGTGGACCTGGATGCGGAATTCGGCATGGAAAGAGGGCGTACTGCCCTTGAAAGCGCCGATGCTGGCTTCACGCAACCGCTCCCGGTCTTCCGGGTGCACCAGTTCCGCCAGTCGCCGCGCCGTGGTCGTGACCGGTTCCTGCCGGTCGCCCGCGATCACTCCCCATTGCCGGCTCAAAAAAATTTCCCCCGAGGGCAGGTGCCAGTCGAACAGGGCCAGCCCGGAGCTTTCCAGGGCGAGATGCAGGCGCTCTTCGCTCTTGCGCAGCGCCTCCTCCGCCTCGCGCCGCTCGGTCACATCCTCCACCGTGCAGACGAACCCGATCAACTGGTCGCCGTCGCTAATCCTGGCGGCCTTCATCGTCACCCAGACCACGCGGCCGCTGCGATGCAGGAAGCGGTGTTCGGAGGCGAATCCCGCGTGCTGCGCGATCGCCTGGTTCCAGGCGGGCAGTACACGGTCGCGGTCATCCGGATGCAGCACGGTCTGCCACCCGTGGCCGTCCAGCGCCGATTGCGCCAGGCCGGAAATGCGCGCAAACGCAGCATTGGCGTGCGTGCAGGAACCGGAGACATCGGCGACGAACATTCCCAGCGGGGACGCGTCGTCCATCGCACGCCGCGCCGCCTCGCTTTGCCGCGCCGCGCGCTCGGCGACTTCGCGGCCGCGGATCTGGCCTCCGAGACGCTCGATCGTGCGCCCGAGCAGCAGCGCGAGCGCCGCCAGCGCCAGCAGGAGCGCCGCTCCGCGTGCCAGCACCCACTGTGCAACGCTCCCCAGCTCCTCCCGTATCCGGCCCTCCGCGCCCGCCACGCGCGCCGCCTCGGAACGCTCAATCTCTTCGAGTTGCCCGGTAATGCGGTCGGCGAGCGCCTCACCTTTGCCTTCCCTGACGGTGTTCAGAACCGCCGCCATGGTGCTGTGGGCGCCTTCGCTGGCGCTGCGCTTGACCACCAGCGGCGAAAGATACGTCGCCAGCCACTCCTGGGTCAGCCTCGCTGCTTCCTCCAGGCGGGCGCGCTGCGCCCGGTCGTCCCCGACCAACGCCAGCGCATGCGCGACCGCGGCCGGAAAACTTTCCGAAGCGGCGCGGTAGCGTGCGAGGAAGGCCTCGTCGCCGGTGAGCAGGTAACCGCGCATGCCGGATTGCATCTGCAGTACGATTTCCGGCAGCGGTTTCAGAGCCTCGAGCATCTCGCTGCGGGTGCGCAACTCGTCGGCAGCCTGCTCGAGTTGGCGATAGGCAGCCAGCGCATACAGGTCGATTGCGAACAACACCCCGAGCACCGCAAGCACGGCAAGAATCGGACGCGGGATATAAAGTTTGAAGTTCATCATCTGCTCAAGACTATCGAACCGATCGTTGCGGCGAGATCGGCCGCTTCGGGATAAGTGGGCAACTCCACGCCGAGCCCGGCCACCGGCCCGCGCTTGAAATTCGCTCGGTAAAATGGCAGGTCGTAAATCATGGCCGGCGTCGACCCGTCGACTCGGCCGTCGGCCGCCGGCGCTTCGACCAGCCGCTGTCCCCGGTGATCTCGCCTCGATGGGTTGCGCTCCCACCCATCCAGCGCAACAGACCGGCCAGCCGCCACACCGCGACCAGTTGCCGGTAGCCGCAGTTCTCCATGATTACTGCGCCGAGCAGCCAAGCTAGCTGGCCCGGCTTGCGGTAGGTGTGGAAGGAGAGCTCTTCGAGCAACAGTGCGCCCACTGACACCATGATACCCATGCCGATTGCCACCAGCATGAAGGCGACGAAGGCCTGCGCGGACACCAGTCCGAAGAACCATGCGGCCGTCATCAGGACATAGGCAGCCACTTCCAGCAGCGGCCCCAGCCATTCGAACAGGGCCGTGAACGGGAAAGCCAGCCAGCCGGCCGCGCCGCCGCGCGGATGCAACAGCAGCCTGATGTTGAGGAAAAGCGCCTCCGACAGGCCGCGCTGCCAGCGCACGCGCTGTTTCGCGAGCACCACCAGCGATTCCGGAACTTCGGTCCAGAGAATCGGATCTGGAACAAGTGCAATCCGGTAGGGCAGTCCGGCCAGACGATTGAGCCGATGCAAGCGCACCACCAGTTCCATGTCCTCGTCCACGACATCGCAGCGATAGCCGCCGGCCCCCACCACCGCTTCCTTTCTGAAGACTGCCAACGCGCCGGAGAGAATCAGCACCGCGTTCATCGGCGACCACCCCAGCCGGCCGAACAGAAAGGCGCGCAGATACTCGACGAGCTGGATCAGCGCCAGCGGATGGCCGGGCAAATCGATCTCGGCGATAAAGCCGTCATTCACCGTGCAGCCGTTGGCAATGCGCGCAGCCGCGCCCGAAGCCACCGTGGCCGGGTCTTGCACAAGCGGTTGCACAACGCGCTTGAGCGAATCGGGTTGCAGGATCGAGTTGGCGTCAAGTGCGCAATACAGCGGATAGCGCGCGGCATTGATGCCGGCGTTCAGGGCGTCGGCCTTGCCGCCGTTGACCTTGTCCAGCACGCGCAGATTGGGATGCAGGGCGGAACGGTAGATGCCGCGCAGGGGTTGAATTGGCAGCCGCTTCCAGTACGCCTCGGGGAACGGCGCCAGCGCGAATTCGCGGGTAAGCGCGGCCAGCGTGCCATCGGTGGAGCCGTCGTTGACCACCACCACCTCGAACTCCGGGTACTCGAACTGCAACAGCGAGCGCACCGAGGCGGCGATGGTAGCCTCCTCGTTGCGTGCCGGCACCAGGATAGAAACCGGCGGCTCAAATCCCGAGTAAATGTGTGGCAGCGCCTCCAGTGCACGCTCTTCCAGGTGGCGCCTGATGCCGGCGAGCGACAGCAGGTTGAGCAGGCTGTAGCCGCCGTTGGCGCCGATGAAGTAGAGCAGGAACATCCACTGCATCGCGCCCACCCAGGTCGCCAGGTCGCTCATCTGCCAGTTCATGGCGACTTCCTTTCGGCCATGACCTGGTCGAGCATGTTGACGCCGAATTTGTCCTCCAGCGTCCAGCGCAGTCGCCATAAGTCGTCGTTGGACAGAAACGGCAGCGCCACCAGCGACTGCGCCGCGCGATAGCGCACCCACCACACCGGATCCGCCAGCATCTGCACCAGCAGTTTTTCATCGCCCGCCCGTGCGGCACGCAATAGCGCGCGCGCCGCCTGGGTGCGCACCTGCCAGCTGGCGTGGCGCGCAAAACGCGCGATCAGCTCGCGGTCGGGCGGCACATGCACGGATTTCAGGCACGCCGTAAGGACTTCCTCGTTCTCGCTCATTTCCAGCAGTTCGCGGATCCTGGGCATTGCGTCATCGGATCGCGCCACGGCCATCAACGCGACCAGGCGCGGCAGTCGCTCGGGCGGAGTGAGATCCACAGCGGCCGCAAGCTGGGCTGAGACTTTGTGCGCGCCTGCGTCTGCCAGCATCGTCTCGACGCGCGCCAGGGGCCAGTCGCCGCGTACGGTGAACGCCGGCAACAGCACTGGCAGCGCCGCGGAAGCGTCGATCAGCAACAGGGCGCGTGCCGCCGCCAGCGACAGCAAAGGGTGAGGCGACTGCGACAGCTCATGAAGCGTGTCCCAGGATTCGCGGTCGCCCAGATGACCGAGCGTGAGCACCGCCATGAGACGTACGCGGATGCTGCCGCGCGCCAGGAGCTTGCGCGCCGCGACATCCATGCGCAGCTGCAGAATAAGCGTCTTCAGCCGCTGGCGCGCGGTTGCGGATCCCGATTCCTGGTACTGGTTCCAAAGCGAAAGGAAAGTGAACCAGTTGGCGTGCGCAATTCGCGGCAAGCGCAGCGGAATGGCCTGCATGCTCTCCAGAAACCGCGGCCGCCAGCGCGCGGTGAAGCGGTTTTCACGGCGCTGGCGCAGCGTGAGCTGCAGGCGCAGCAGCAATATGTGCAACGTCATGAGCGCGGACAGCACCAGCACTGCCAGGCCTGCGGCCAACGCGAAGCGCAGAAGGGGATCGGATACGGTTTCGAAATTCAAGGCGAATACCCTCGCACCCTTTGCATTGATCGCGCGGCCGGGAGCGGTCCGCCGCAGAACCGCGCACCCGGTGCTGCCGGACCGGGATCTCTGTCGAGCCGCTGGCGGTCATCGCGGTCGACGGGCCATCGGCTGCAATTTCGCGCAAGCTGGCCGAGACAGGCATCCACGAAGCTTCGTGTCCGCAGCTCGACGGCGAGGCGTCGTTGTCGGTGACGAGCATGGAGTGCAGCAGACCGGAAAGGCTGGCGGGATATATGCACGCGGGTTACCGACGCGATATCGGCTTGCATTATAGCCTCGCGTGTCCCGCGACCCCGCGTCCGGGCCCCGGCGCGCGGCCTGCGCGATTACCGGTCCGGCTTCGGCGTAAGCACGACCAGTCTGCCGCTGGCGCACGCAGGCGACCCAGGTTTCTGGCGCTACCGCGACAGGAGGCCCGGCTCGCCGCACCAAGTTGATGCACCAGCATCGGGTTTCGCACCAGCATTTCCGACGTTCCGTATGCCCTCTGCACCAACGCATTGTTTCATCACGGAAAGGAGCGGTGGCACGGGGGTTGCGTTTGTTGTGGGCAGCAAAGGTAGGACGGGTTCGTGGCCCAAAGTATCGCGCACCCGACGACAATCACTGCGGTTTTGACGGGAAGCCATGAGCGTTGCGCGTTACATCAGGAAACTCACCGACGGGAGTGATGGCGAGCGGGACTTGACCGAGGAGGACGCTCACGACCTTTTCGCTGCCATGCTCGATGGTGGCGTGCCCGATCTCGAACTCGGTGCGTGCCTGGTGGCGCTGCGGATCAAAACCGGCTCCGCTGCGGAGCTACTCGGCTTTTACCGGGCCGCGTCGGAACGCCTGTACACGCTGCGGCCACCCGCCACCAGCCTCAGGCCGCTGATCTTTGCGACTTACAACGGCGCCCGGCATGAGCCGAATCTGTTGCCGCTGCTGGT
Source organism: Burkholderiales bacterium (assembly GCA_035644415.1). Taxonomy (GTDB): domain Bacteria; phylum Pseudomonadota; class Gammaproteobacteria; order Burkholderiales; family JACQAP01; genus JACQAP01. Next base: position 2,761 of record DASQOP010000213.1, on the reverse strand, counting down.
GTTGTTGCTGCAGCGGATCGGCATCCCTGTGCTATTGCACGGCACGCTGGAAGGTAGCGGACGGGTGGCGAGCATATACATATTGCGCGAGCTTGGCGTGTTGCCGAGTGGGTCGCTCGCGCAAGCGCAGAGGTCCCTCGACGATGAGTTGCTGGCATTTGTACCGACAGCGGTCTTATGCCCCGGACTTGCAAATCTGCTGTCGCTCAGAAGCCGGCTCGGTATTCGCAATCCCGCGCACGACCTGGTCAAGCTGCTCGATCCGTTCGCGGGCGCCGGCTTGCGCGTGGTAAGCGCCAGCCAGGCGCCGCATCTCGTCGCGGCAGAGGCGTTTCTTGCCGCAACCGGCTTCGACGCGCTGTTGTTGCGCAGCACCGAGGGCGAGTCCTTTGCCAACCCCCGGCAGCGGCCGAAAATCCAATTGTTCCGCCATGGCGACACCAGCGTGCTTTTCGAGGAGGAATGGGCTCCTGCCAAACACATACCGAGCCAGCCGGCGAGCATCGAAGCCGCGGTCACGGCGCAGTGGATCCGTCAGGCGCTCGCCGGGCAGGTACCGGTGCCGCATCCGCTAGTTAATCAACTGGCGTGTTGCCTGTACGCGGCCGGATACACTGAGGACATGAACCAGGCGAAGGCCATCGCCGCGGTCGAGGCGGGCGGGCTGACGCCGTCTACACCCGGCCGTTCCGCCGAGGGCATGCGCCCGCGTACCAATACCTGAAGAATCGATGCGACGCCAAGCCGCACGCCCATTCGCACCGAGTCACACATCTGGCACCGAGGGACAAATGATTTCAGAAGATCCTGCCGCGACGAGTCCGATCCGCCTCGGAATCATGCCGGGCAAGCCCTTGCTGCAACTGCGATTCGGTCACGCCAGCATCACCGTTCCGGGCAAGAGCAACGAGGATTTCTACGGCATCGTTACCGTGCGGGAAGAGCCGGAGGCGCAAAGCAGGGGCATTGCCGTGGCGATCGCCGACGGCGTAAGCGGAAGCGGCGGCGGACGGCTCGCTTCGGAAACCACCGTGAGAAGCCTGCTGCGCGACTTCTATGGCGCGCCGGTATCCTGGAACACCGCGCCGACGATCGACAAGGTCTTGCGATCGGTCAACGACTGGCTGGCGGCGGAGAATGCGCGCAATCCCGAGCTGGAAGGCGTGGTCAGCACGCTTACGATGATGCTGTTCAAAGGCAACTACTACCATCTCGCCCACGTCGGCGATACCCGCGCCTACCGCAAGCGTGGGCGGGTATTAAAGCAACTGACCATCGACCATACCTGGCAGCGCGGCGACATGCGCCATGTGCTGAAGCGTGCAGTCGGACTCGACACGCATCTGGTGGTCGATTACAGCGATGGCGAACTGGTGCCAGGCGATGTCTTCGTCATGGTAACTGACGGCGTCTGGGAGGTGCTGGGCGAACGGGTCGTGCGCGAAGTGCTCGATGCGGGCGGCGACGTGCAGGCCATCGCCGACGAGCTGGTGCAGCGATCGGTCAGGAACCAGGTCCAGTACATGGGACGCAACGACGCCACGGCGGTCGTGGCGGCGGTGGACAATTCTGAACGCCAAAGCTAGGGAAGCTCTGAGCAAGTTCCACGTGCGCGGCCGAGGCGATTGGGGTTGCCCGGACCGGCTTAGGACCGCACCGGAATATCATCGACAGGGTTTTACCTGATCTGCGCGGCTGAAGCGGGCCCCTAAAGACGCGGGGATGCCGCGCGAGCCGCTTCCCTTTGCATCCCGGTGCCCCTTGCTTGGAAAGGGATTAGCCGCCCATGACGTTCGACTGTTGCTCCCATTTGGGCCGTCGCCTACACTGCCGGTGTCGCTTACATCGAAAGGGGGAGCAAGCAATGAAGAACCCGCTGGATTCGCTTTGGGGGACGGTGATCGCCGGACTGATCCTCACCGTTATCCTGTATTACGTCGTCAAGTCTCTGATCGGGGGTTGAGCCATGGAAATGCTTCCGGGAATTTATCGCTGGATCCACATCCTGGCCGGTGTCATGTGGATCGGCCTGCTTTACTACTTCAACTTCGTTCAAGTAGCAGCATTGAAGGCCGCGCAAGCCGACGGTACCGCGGCCGGAATTACCAAGCACGTAGCCCCGCGCGCATTGCTGTTCTTTCGCTGGGCGGCGGTGGTGACCTGGCTGGCCGGCGCGGCACTGCTCGGCGCACACTTCGTTCCCGCGTTCACCTTCCAGGCCGGTTGGGAAAAAATCGGCATGGGTGCGTGGCTCGGCACCATCATGCTCATCAACGTGTGGGCGCTTATCTGGCCGAACCAGAAGAAGATTCTCGGCCTGGTTCAGGCCAGCGACGCGGAAAAGAACAAGGCGCGCCGTGTGGCCTTCCTCACCTCGCGGGTCAATACCATGCTGTCGATCCCGATGCTGTTCTTCATGGTGGCGCAGTCGCACATCGGCATGTAGAAACCGCGGTGGATGCCATGGCAACGCCCGGGCCCGTGCCCGGGCGTTTTTCATCTTGGCGGCGGCAGGCGTCGCAAGCCTTCGACACGGTCGCCGGCTTTGACGCCGCGTTTCCTGAACCAGCCGCGGTTCATCTCCAGTGCGTAGGCCGCCTCGCCGGCGGAGGCGTGCGCTTGCTCTGAGAACGGTTCCATGTCCGCGATGTTGAGAATGCGGCCGTCGCGATCGATGAACGCGACCGACAGGGGAATCCGGGTGTTCTTCATCCACATCGCGTTGACGCCGGCTTCAAGGTAACTGAACACCATCCCGCTG
>DASQOP010000212.1:0-8964 GCA_035644415.1 Burkholderiales bacterium | reverse complement strand
GAGAAAAACAATATGAGGAAAGGAGAATCGTGGTCAAGGCAGGAGAACTGTTCGCACATTTGCGCCGCCAATATTTACTGCGACCGATCATCGACCCCTCAAACGTTTCCGTCCGAGCATTTTCCTTGCCGTTGTCTTTCCTCCGTGTCCTCCGTGGTTCACTGCTTTTTTCTGCGTATTGAAGGATAAAGAATGAAAGACGTGTTGCGCGAGGCGCTTCGCACGGTGCTGGATCCGAAGTCCGTCGCAATCATCGGGGCTTCAGAAAATCCCGATAAGCTGGGTGGACGCCCGCTGCTTTATCTGTCCCGTTTCGGTTACAAGGGCAGCGTGTATCCGATCAATTCGAAGCGGGCCAACGTACAGGGTTACAAGGCCTATCCGTCACTGACCGATTTGCCCGAGGCGCCGGAAGTCGCGATCGTCGTGGTGCCGGGCGATGCCGCGGTGGAGGCGGTCGAGCAGTGCGCGCGACTGGGTGTGAGAGTGGTGATCGTCATGACTTCCGGTTTCGGCGAGACCGATGCCGGGGCCGGCAAGGCCAAGGAACGTCACATGCGCGAGGTCGCGCGCGCTCGCGGCATGCGCGTGATCGGGCCGAATTGCCAGGGGCTGGCCAACTTCGGCAGCGGCGCGATTCTGTCGTTTTCCACCATGTACATCGAGGCGCCGCCCCAGGACGGCCCGGTGGGCATCGTCAGCCAGTCGGGCGCGATGAGCGTAGTGCCTTACGGCCTGCTGCGCCAACGCGGCATCGGCGTGCGCCATTCGCACGCCACCGGCAACGACTGCGACGTCACCGTCGCCGAACTGGCGTCGGTGGTGGCGGAAGATCCGGACCTGAAGTTGCTGTTGCTCTATCTCGAGGGCATCAGCGACACCGGGCACCTCGCCGAGACCGCGCGCATTGCCCGCGAGCGCGACCTGCCGGTTATCGCGCTGAAGAGCGGGCGCACGTCGGCAGGACAGGAAGCGGCGCGCTCGCACACCGGCGCGCTCGCCAACGAGGATCGCCTGGTGGACACCTTCCTGGCGAAGCACGGCATCTGGCGTGCCCGCGATACCGCGGAACTGGTCGGCAGCGTCGAGATGTATCTGAAAGGCTGGAAGCCGAAGGGACGCAGGCTGGTGGCAATCAGCAACTCAGGTGCGGTGTGCGTGATGGCGGCAGACGCCGCCACCGCGGTCGGCATGCCGATGGCGAAGATCGCCGACCAGACCCGCGCGGAACTGGCAAAGATCCTGCCGGGCTTTGCCACCACCACCAATCCGATCGACATCACTGCGGCGCTGCTGACCAACAGCAGGCTGTTCTCGGACATCCTGCCGGTGCTGGCGCATGACCCCGCGGCCGACGCCTTCCTGATCGGCATTCCCGTGGCGGGGCAGGGCTACGACGTGGATGCCTTCGCGCGCGATTCGGCAGAATTTGCCCGTGCCACCGGCAAGCCGCTGGTGGCGGCGGTGCCGCAGGCGAGCATCGCGGCGAAATTCAGGGAACATGGCTTGCCGGTATTCACCACCGAAGCCGAGGCGGTCGCCGCGCTCAACCAGTTCCTGTCGCATCGCGAACTGATGCAGAGCGCTCGCGAGCGCGGTGCCGCGCTCGCACGCGTGCCTCACCCGCTTACGGGAGGAACCCTGCTCAACGAAGCAGACAGCCTGGCGCGGATGGCACGTGCCGGCGTACCGGTGGTCGGGCACCGTCTGTGCAAATCGGCGGACGAAGCGGCGGCGGCTTTGGCCGAGCTGGGCGCTCCAGTAGTGGTGAAAGGCTGTTCACCCGAAGTGGTGCACAAGTCCGAGCTGGGACTGGTGCGGCTCGGTCTCGATAATGAACAAGCGGTGCGCGCGGCCTTCCGGGACATGGAACGCACCTTGCGCGGGCAGGGCGCGCGTTTCGATGGTGCAATCGTGGCGAAGATGGCCAGCGGCCGACGGGAGATGATGATCGGTGCGCGCATGGATCCGGTGTTCGGTCCCGTGGTGCTGGTCGGCGACGGCGGAAAGTACGTCGAAGCGATGCCCGATGTGCAGGTGTTGCTGTCGCCATTTAACGACAGTGAAGTGAAAGCGGCACTCGCCAGGCTCCGCATCGCGCCGCTGCTGACGGGGGTGCGCGGCGAGCCCGCGTTGGATATAGACGCGTTCTGCGCGGCCGTGCTGGCGATATGCCGGCTGATGATGAATCCCGAATCGAGGGTGTCGAACCTCGATCTCAATCCGGTGCTGGTCGGCGCGAAGGGGGAGGGATGTGTCGCGCTGGATGCGGTCGTATACGCGACGGTGACGAGTGATGGGTGATGGGCAAAAAAAGACTCTCCGAAGATCCGTGATTTAAAGGGCAAGGAAACCGCGTTTTGGACCGCCTTTACGTCATTACTCGGCCGCTGTAACTCGGCACCTGCCTGTTGTCATTCGTTACCCCATCACCCATAACCCATCACCGCATTTACCAGCTTCCGCTCGCGCCGCCACCGCCCGAACGTCCGCCTCCCCCCGAGAAACCGCCGCCGCTGGAGAAACCCCGCGAGCCGCCGCCGGGGCGGATGACCATGCCACCGATTTCGGCATAGCCCTTGTTCTTGAGGTCTTCGCGTGCCTTGCGATACCAGGGCTGGCGGGAAACGAAGACCTTGGTGAGCGGATAGAGCACGGCGTAGCTGCCGAGTATCTTGAGCGCGGCGCCACTGCCGAAAATGAACATCGGGAACATGGACCAGAACGGGATCAGGAAGAAGTAGAGGAACCAGCCCATTCCGCCCGGCGTGACCAGGCCGATGAAGGTAAACAGGCCGATTATGCCGAACACGAAGGCGCCGATCAGGATGCGCTCGGCCAGCGGCATATCCGGAGCGCGCACGTGGAAACCGGACCTTTGCCCCTCGGGCGCCAACCAGTCGGCGTCGGGACCGGCGGACCGCTTTCCCTCGAGGATCTGGATAACGGCGGTGACCCCGGCCTCGATGCCGACGTCGTAGTTGCCCTCGCGGAAGCGCGGGGTCATCAGGTCGCGGATGATGCGGCTGGCGGTAGCGTCGGTGAGCGTGCCCTCGAGTCCGTAGCCGACCTCTATGCGGACGCGCCGATCCTGCGGCACCACCACGATCAACACACCGTTGTCCTTGTCGCGGCTGCCGAGCTTCCATTCCGCGAACACCCGCACCGCATAGTCCTCGACGCTTTCCCCGCCCAGAGTCGGGACGGTCAGCACGACGATCTGGTTTCCGGTGGCTCGCTCGTGGGCCTGCAGCATGGTGGCCAAGCGTTCGCGCGCCTGGGTTGAAAGAACCCCGGCCTGGTCCACGACGCGGCCGGACAGATAGGGAATAGCCGTGTCCTGCGCAGCCATCGGAGCGGCGAGCCAACACAGGGCGATGAGCGCGCAAGCGATCCGGCTCATCTCTCCTCCTTCAACTGCAGCACCGCGTTCGGAAGCTCGTCCGCGGCGCTTTCGTCGACGCGGTAGCCGCGTTCCAGGAGCAATGCCTCCAGCCCTTCCAACCCGGCGTGCAACGCTCCGGCGACATTGCCGCGACTGAGCAGCAGCGTCATCCGGTCGGTCAGTCGCTGCCAGTCGTCGCGGTCGATCCGCGCCTCGAACCCATCGTCGGCAAGAATGACGACCTTGCGCTCGAACAGGCTCACCAACAGCAGAATGCCGGTGCGGCCCCGTGTGCGGTCAAGTCCGCGGTCGAAGAACAATGCCTTGGCGTACTGGGTGACTTCGAGGTCTCGGCGCCGTCTGTCCGTGAACAGTCGCGCAACCGGTTCGAGCAGCACGGCGAGAAGCGCCAGCACCGCCCCGCTGCCGAGGATGACAACGGCGTGCTCGAGCGCGGAATCCCCTGGCTCCCAGTCGTAGGCGATAAGCGACCGGGCTGCGCAATAGAGCGCCGCCAGCGCGGTGCCGAGCGCAAACGCCTTCCACGGCGCCTCCGGGTAGGAGTCGGATTTACCGATTACTGCGGCCACCGTCTGGGCGCCGGTCCGGGCTTCGAGTCCGGCAACTCTGCCGGAAAGCAGGCTTTGTTCCTCTTCGGTAAGGCGCATCGGCTGTGTCTGCGGAATGGGTGCTGACACGTATTGTGAACGCCCGGGAGGCATTTCTGGAAGCGGTTTGCGGCCGATGCAAACTGGCGAAAGACCGTATTCAGGAGGAGAAGGGCCTCAAAAAGATGCGATTCGTCGGTGCTTCCCCTATGAAAAACGTGCATTCACTGATTGACAACGCTGCAACCACTCGGCATTCTCTGCTCGCCGTGCCTTTGCTTCTGGCAAGGCAATTGAGATTAAGACATGACCAAACCCTAGACTGGAGGCATCACAATGGCCACAAAGAAGAAGTCCGCGAGGAAGTCCGCCAAGAAATCCAAGAAGGCGGCACCGAAGAAAGCCAAAAAGTCCGCGAAGAAAGCAGCCCCGAAAAAGGCGAAGAAGGCTGCGAAGAAGAGCGGCGCCAAGCGCAAGCCCAACGCGGCTTTCATGAAGCCGATGACGCCCACCGCGTCGCTCGCTGCAGTGATCGGCGGTTCCCCCATGCCGCGCACCGAGGTTACCAAGAAACTGTGGGCCTACATCAAGAGGAACGGCCTGCAGGACAGCAAGAACCGGCGCAACATCAACGCAGACGACAAGCTGCAGGATGTCTTCGGCGGCAAGAAGCAGGTATCGATGTTCGAGATGACCAAACTGGTCTCCCGGCACCTCAAATAAGCTTCTCCTGCTGAACCCGGCTACCCGGGCCGGCGGATGCCGGTCCGGGCAGTCGGCATTTGCTGCCGCGACAGTTTTTTTTGCCTTGCCTCGTTCCCACGAGGTGAGGGGTTTGCCGCGCTTCCTCACCTGATACACTGGATTTCATGAGCTGCAAGGGCACGTGCTGCCGCACCGAGCTGGCGTACAGCGCAATGTGACCTGAGGCGCCATGTTCGCGTGGATCTACGCGCTCATCTCGCTGTCTACGACTAGCGTCGGGCCAGAGCTAGAACGAAAACCATTCTCACCGCAAAGACGCAAAGAGCGCAAAGGAAACAGAAACAAACTGAACGGAAGAAGAACCACGATAAATGTTAGAGGGTGAGTGAGTGGGATTTCCGTGTCTCGCCCTTTGATAAAGGCATCTTGTCTTTCTTCGCGTCCTTTGCGTCTTTGCGGTGAAAAATGAATTTACAGCGAAGCGAGGAAGGCGAGCAGGGCATCGCGATCGGCCTTCGGCATGGCACGGAAGGCATCGCGCGAGACTGCCGCCTCGCCGCCGTGCCAGAGGATCGCCTCCGCGGTATTACGCGCGCGGCCATCGTGCAGCAGCGCGCCATGGCCGTTTACTTTCTCCGATAGCCCAAAACCCCATAGTGGCGGTGTGCGCCACTCGCTGCCGCCCGCCCGGTAGTCCGGACGGTGGTCCGCCAGGTTCTCGCCCATGTCGTGCAGCAACAGGTCGGTGTAGGGACGAATGGTCTGATGGGCCAGCAGAGGTGCCGCGGGGAACTCCCCGGTCTGCAGTTGCGGAACGTGGCAGACGGCGCAGCGCGCCGTCTCGAAGACTTGCGCGCCGCGCACGACTTGCGGGTCGTCCGCGTTGCGGCGCGCCGGCACCGCCAGCGTGCGCAGATACGTTTCCACCGCGGTCAGCCGGTGGACGGTGATTTCCGGATTGCCGGCGAACATCATTTCCTTGCAGGTCTTCTGGATCGGCGGACAGTTCTGCTCCGGAAACAGGTCATTGCTGAGGCCCAGATCGCCGATGAACGCAGCCGCAATCTGCTGCCGCAGGGTCGGCTGATTGGCCTTCAGCCCGAAGCGCCCGATGGAAGTTTTTCCTGCGATCATGTCCCACGCCACGTTGGTCTTGCCGCGAATGCCGTCGTTCGGCTCGCGCTCGGCCAGGGCGATGATGGTTGCGTCCGGAATGGCTTCCAGCAGGCCCATGCCGATCAGCGGCGGCGCCATCCGCGGCGAGATCATGATGTCCTCACCCAACGGTCCGAATGCCAGGCCGGTGATGCGGATCTGCGGCGTTCGCAGTTGCAGGACTTCGCCGTCTGCCAGCGTGACACTGCGCTCGTTCCAGGTGACTTGTACGGTGCCTTCGGCGGGTAACAACCGCGGCACACCGAAGGTCTGCAGCTGGTCGCCGTAGTGCGGATGCGGCCTGGGCCCGCCATGCGCGTTCTCGCCAGGCAGGCTCAGGCGCAAGATCAGCGACAGCGCGGAAGCCTCGATGCGGCGGCACAGGAGCTGCGGCGAACTGTCGCGCTCAGGCCCTTGCGGCGGTGCGCTGCACTCGTGCGCGCGTTGCGCCGACGCATCGCGCGACGGTGCGTCCGGAGAACCGCGGCCGTTGCCGCGATGGCAGGCAACGCAGGAATCGGCGTTCGAAGTCGGCCCGCGGCCCCACATGCCGCCCTCGAACCAGTAGAACGCCCATTGCGTGTTGAAAAACTTGTGGCCTTCGGCGAAAAGCTTCAGCGCCTCCCCGTCGAGCGACGGAGCCGGTTGCAGGTAAGCGGCCTCGCTTTCGTCGGCGACGGTAAGAATGCCGCCGGACAACTGCGCTGGATCGAGGCGCGGAGCTTCCGCGGCGACCAGCCAGGTGGCGGCGGCCAACAGGCAGCAGGCAGGCAGGGCGCAGCGGCGCAGGAAACGGGCGAGTCCCATGGCGGCGACATTGATCCGGACAATGGGCATTATGACATTGCTGTGCGGACCGATGCCCTGGGGTATCGCAGGGTCGCTAGCGGCGGTCGCAGATTTTTCTGCCACCTGCGTCTCGGACATGGTCATGTTCTTCCCGCCCATGTTCATCTTGATGCCGCCGCGATACGTGATTGCTGTGGTCTCGAATACGGCAACTGCGCTGCCCTTGTTCGGTCCCGGGCACGCGATACGATAGCTGGCCGTACCGCCGGTTACCTGGTAGTCGAGCTGGTCGCAATTCCTGAGCGGATTGTCGCTCCGGACGAAAAATGCCTGCCCCGATTTCAGATCGTCAGCGCTCAGGCATCGGTTCAAGACCATCGGCGCCACCACATCCTGCACGTTGGGTAGGGCGATGCGGACCTCGATCTGGTACAGCCCGGCGGTCAGCAGTGGCTCGGCCGCGTTGGACCCCGTTGCCGCCAGAGCGACAACTGCGCTCATCCCCGCGATGAGATTGTGCAACGGCTGCCTTTCAGAGACGACGTCAATTGCGAAACGCAATTAGCTAAGGACTTGCGGCAATTGCTGCCGTATTCCTGCTGGAGTCCTCCAGCGGCTATTCAGTGGTACTTCCCGGCTTGGTCCGCTGCGCCCTGCGGGGAATCGGCAGATACTCCACCGAAGGTTGCCGCCGCAAAGGCTGTGGGTACAGGCCCATGAGCTGGAACACGTCCGCGGGTATTTCCGTACTGACCTTGAGTCCGAACCGCCTCGCTTCCTCGTCTGTGATTGGATAGTCGTGCGTCCAGACGCCGGTCGCCAGCAGATCGGCCAACTCCTCTGCCTTCTCGGGTGTCTGGCTCCTCGTCAGTATCTCTTTGACGCTCACGCGGAGCTGGTTGATTGCCTTCTCCGCAACGTCGGCCAGGATGAGGGTCTGATCGTCAACTTCGGCAATCGGCTTCCTCGACACCACCTTGAGCAGCGACGCGGCAGGGAACTGTCCGAGCTGGGGGTCCACCGGACCCAACACCGCGTGCGGCGACATGACGATCTCGTCGGCGGCAAGCGCGATGAGCGTTCCTCCCGACATCGCATAGTGGGGAACGAATACCGTCACCTTGCCCTTGTGCCTGCGGATGGCGCGCGCGATTTGAAGCGACGCCAGCACGAGCCCGCCTGGAGTGTGCAGCACAATGTCCAGCGGAACTTCCGGGTCGGTCATCTCGCACGCGCGCATCACGTCCTCGGAATCGTTGATGTCGATGTAGCGCATGAGCGGAAAGCCGAGGAAACTCATTGTCTCCTGGCGGTGCACCAGCAGGATGACGCGTGATCGGCGCCGATTCTCGATCCTCGCGATGAGGCGCTGCCTGGAGCTCTCGAGCAACCGCTGCTTGATGACCGGTTGGAGCGCCGTCAGCATGAAGAAAAGCCAGATGAGCTGACCAATGTCCATTCGCTATCCTTTCATGACCTTCACTTCGTCAACACTATCGAGCCCAAGTCTGCTCGATGTCGTACTCATCCGGCTCGTATTTGCGCGGTGCACGTCCGGGCGGGAGCAGAAATAGCCGATACAACACAACGCCGGCGAGGAAGCCGCCGACGTGCGCCCACCAGGCTACGCCTCCGACATCGTCCGGCCCGAGGCCGCTCAGCGTGCCGCCGAACACCTGGCTCAGAAACCAGAAACCGATATAGATGAGGGCCGGAAGTTCGAAGAAAAACGGCAGGAAGAAAACCGGAAGTATCACGATGATGCGGGCGCGAGGATAAAGAATGAAATATGCGCCGAGCACGCCAGCTATCGCACCCGACGCCCCGACTGCTGGCATCGTCGAGTCGACGTTGGTGAACCAGTGCGTGAGGCCTGCGGCGAGGCCGGTGAGCAGGTAGAACAGGAGGAAACGCATTCGGCCCATGCGGTTTTCGACGGCTTTGCCGAAGAGCCAGAGAGTCCACATGTTGGCGATGAGGTGCAGCCAGCCTCCGTGCAGAAACATGCTGGTCAGGAAAGGCCAGTAGTCGTCGATCGGGAATCCGATTGCGCGCGCCCATTCGGGATGGCTGTAGCGAGCCGGGACCATGCCGAACAAGTAGAAAAACTGCTCCAGCTGTTCCGGGGCGAACTGGAGCTCGCAGAGAAAAACAGTGGCATTGACCGCGATGAGCGCCCAGGTGACCACAGGCGCACTACGGCTGGGGATGGTGTCGCGGATGGGAATCACGTTTCATTGTCTCCCATTGTGGCCGCCGATAACAAGGTTCCAATTACACGAGGCACGTCGTTCGGCACTGACAAGTTGTTTCTGATGTCGT
>DASQOP010000211.1:0-2428 GCA_035644415.1 Burkholderiales bacterium | reverse complement strand
TCCGGATCGGCGACCAGCGCGCGGGCCAGCGCAACGCGTTTGCGGGTGCCGCCGGAAAGCGCTTCGACGCGGGCATCCGCCGATAACCCCAGCCGCGACAACACCGTTTCCACCCGGCTTTGCAGGTTCCAGCCGTCGCGGCGCTCCAGTTCCTCGTGCGCCGATTGCATGGCGGCCATGGCCGTTTCATCGTGGGGCGCATGTTCGAGCACGCGCGCCGCCGAATGATACGAAGCGAGCAGATCGGCGAGTTCGCCCAATCCCGCGACGGTGGCTTCGAACACGGTGTGGCCGGATTCGAGCACCGGCTCCTGCGGAACGAACGCGATGCGCAGCCCCGGGCGCCGCCACACGCGGCCATCGTCGGGCGCGGCCAGCCCGGCGAGGATTTTCAGCAGGCTCGATTTTCCCGCACCGTTGCGGCCGATCAGGCCGATGCGGCTGCCCGGCTCGATCACCAGATCGGCGTGGTCGAGCAGCGCCACATGGCCATAGGCGAGCGAGACGTTTTCGAATGTTGCTATCGGCATCGACTAAACATTAACCGCAGAGGCGCAAAGGCGCAGAGGAAACGCAAAGGAAAGCAAAATAACTTGTGGTGAAAAGGCAAGATAAGAAGTGGATAGTAGCGACACCCCAATTTTTCGATTGGGTGGCGGCGCATCGAAATCCTTGCCCATTTTGACACGCTTCGTTTGGTTTTCTCTGCGTTTCCTCTGCGCCTTTGCGCCTCCGCGGTGAAGATCTAGATCCTCGAGGGCCAGGCCCAGACGCGCAACAACAGCGTCGCGACTGCGGCAACGGCCGCGGCCAGGAAAAACGCCATTGCCGCACTCTGGAATTGCCAAACGGCGCCAAACAGCAGGCCCGCAGGGATCGCGGCAACGCCGAGTATCAGGTAGTACCAGCCGAACGCCGTGCCCTGCTCCGCAGGCGTGGCAAAATCGCTGATCAGCGCCTTCTCTGCGCCTTCGCCCAATCCGAAGAACAAACCATAGGCGATGGTCACCATCCACAACCCGATGCCGGAATTCACTTTGCCGAACAACAGAAAACTGGCCGCGAACGCGGTCCACGAGAGCAGCAGCAGCGGCCCTCTTCCAAGGCTGTCGGCAAGCCTGCCACCAGCGGTCGAAGTCAGCGCCTTGGCCAGATTGAGCGCGGCCCAGAGCAGCAGCAGTTCAACCGTGGCGGCCCCCTTCTGGTAACCGAGCAGAACGATGAATGTTTCGGAGGCGCGGGCGAACGTGAACAATGCCAGCACCAGCAGGTAGCGTCGCATACCGGGAGACAGCGCACCCCAGCGCAGCCGCGCCAGCGTGCGCGGCACGGCTGCCGGCGCAGCCGGCGGTTCGCGAACGCCGAACGCAATCAGAGCCACGGCGAGAAACCCCGGTATCGCGGAAAGCAGGATCACCTGCGCAAGCGGCAATCCGGACCACGCCAGTACCGCGGCGGCAACAAGGCTGCCGCCCACCGCGCCGGAATTGTCGAGCGCACGCTGGAAACCGTAGGCATAGCCCTTGATGTCCGCGGGCGTGGCATCGGCCACCAGCGCATCGCGCGGCGCGCTGCGCAGTCCCTTGCCGATCCGATCCACGCTGCGCAAAAGCAGCACCGACGCCCATGAACCGGCAAACGCAAGCAGAGGCCGGGCGATGTTCGACAACGCGTAACCCGCCAGCGTCAACGCTTTGCGCCGTCCTCCCAGGCGGTCGGAGTGACGGCCGGACCAGAGCTTGAGGAAGCTCGCCACCGCATCGGCAACGCCCTCGATCAGTCCCAATGCGATCGGTCCGGCACCCAGAACGCCGGCGAGCAGGATCGGGATCAGCGGCACGATCATTTCGGAGGCGAGATCGTTGAACAGGCTGACGAAGCCGAGGACGATCACGGTACCGGGGAGACGGGATTTCATGGCCACGAATGGTAACCGGGAAAAACCGTGAATTCCGTGAATATCGTGAGTATCGCAAAACCAATTCAGCAGCCGTACAGCCCTTGAGTCCTTACGGGATTAACTCCGGCATAACGTCGGCTACGCAGACATTAGCCTTCACTGAAACTCCATTCGTCGTTTTCACGTCATCTTGCTTCACGGTCTTACGGGCTTTTGCGGGTCCTTGCGATATTCACGACATTTACGTCTTCTCGCTTCACGGCCTTTGCGGCCTTCTTCGGTTAGAATTCGCCCCTACGCCCCGGTAGCTCAGTGGATAGAGCAACCCCCTCCTAAGGGGTAGGTCGCACGTTCGATTCGTGTTCGGGGCGCCATCACCGGGACTTCGCCGGATGCTTCCGGGCGTGGATCGATGGTCGCGACTTCCGCAGCATTGCCCGTTTCGTCCTCCCGGTGCCGCACCTTTTCCCTCAGTTCGCTCCTGTCAGTGCGCCTGGGAGACTGGCAAAAAATGAAGTTCAATACCGT
>DASQOP010000210.1:0-23882 GCA_035644415.1 Burkholderiales bacterium | reverse complement strand
GGCGATTCGCCCCACCGCCACCAACACTTCGTCGAAAGGGATGCGCACCTCCCGGCCTTTGTGCTCGCAGATGAGCGCCTTCTCCCCGTTCTCGACCAGGAACTGTTTGGCTTTGTGCTCTAGCCGCACGTCGATGCCTTCTTCGCGGAAGCGAGCCAGGACCATTTCGGAAAACTCGGGGTCTTCGCGAATCATGATCCGCGGCAGCATTTCGACCTGGGTGACTTGCGAACCCAGGCGGGCGAAGCATTGTGCCAGTTCGCACCCGATCGGGCCGCCTCCGAGTACCACCAGGCGCGCGGGGAGTTTGCGCAGGTTCCAGACCGTGTCCGAGGTGAAATGCCCGACATTTTCGACTCCTGGAATCGGCGGCACGAAGGGACGGGCGCCGGCAGCGATCACGATCGAGCGTGTGGTGAGTGTCTTGCCATTAACCTGCACTTCCCACGGTGAGATTATTTTTGCCTCGCCCTTGATGCACTCCACGCCCAGGCTGGTGTAGCGCTCCACGGAATCGTGCGGCTCGATGGCCTTGATTACCCGCTGCACCCGCTCCATTGCGTCGGCGAACTGGAAATCCGCCGTGGCCTCCCGCAACCCGAATTCACGCGCGCGCTTGATATGCGACAGCAACTTCGCAGAGCGGATCAGCGCCTTGGAGGGCACGCAGCCGGTATAGAGGCAATCGCCGCCCATGCGGTCTTTCTCTATCAATGTCACTTTTGCTTTCACCGCGGCGGCGATGTAGGCCGAAACCAGGCCGGCGGAGCCGGCGCCGATGACGATGACGTTACGATCGAATTTGCGCGGACGGGTGAAGCGCGAGTACACCTTGCGCGCCTTGATCATGGCAACGATCTTCTTCGCAATGAGCGGGAAAATTCCCAGCAGGGTGAAGGAGGCGATCAGCGCCGGCGAAAGAATCCCGGCCGCCGATTCGATCTGCGCGACCTGGGTGCCGGCATTCACATACACGATGGTGCCCGCGAGCATGCCCAGCTGGCTTACCCAGTAGAAGGTCCAGGTCTTGATGGAAGTGAGCCCCATCACCAGGTTGATGACGAAAAAGGGAAAGGCCGGGACCAGCCGCAAGGTGAAAAGATAGAACGGGCCGTCCCTGTCGACGCCGGCATCGATCGCCTTCAGCTTTTCGCCGAACTTCGCCTGAACGGTGTCGCGAAGGAGGAAGCGCGAGACGAGGAATGCCAGCGTCGCGCCGATGCTGGAGGCGAAGGAGACGATCACCGTGCCCCACAGCAGGCCGAAAATGGCCCCCGCGGCAAGCGTCAGGATAGTTGCGCCGGGCAATGACAGGCCGGTCGCCGCCACATATATAAGGAAGAACGCCGCCACGGTCTGCAGCGGCTTGGCGCGATACAATTCTTCGATAGCTGCCTGCTGCGACTTGAGGTAAGACAGGCTGAAGTATTGGCCGAGGTCGAAAACGATGAACGCTGCAATCAGCGCGGCGATCAAAACCATCAACAGCAATTTTCCTTTGGTCACCGCAAGACCCCCTTTGTTGTTCCCGCATGCCCTGCGCTTGGCCGGGTGAGCGCGCCGAACCTGATACGACGCGCCGGTGATGCTGAAACCCGCGCGTGCGCGATATACGTCCGGATGCAGCGCCCGGATGCGATATCACCAGCCGCTTCGCGGAAGACGCATCGTCCGGGCGATTGTACACGCGCGCCTGCGGCCGTTACGATGTGCGGCATGATGCGAATTCGAAGCCGAACGCGGGACCGGGTGGCTGCGCGGCGCGGCAGAACCTGCCTGGTTGCCGTTTTCGTGCTGGCGTTGGTTACGGGCTGTGCGACGTTACAGAATCCGATCCGTGCGAACCTGTCGGACGCAAACGAAGCCGTTGCGCAGTGTGCCGCGTGGTACCGCGCCATGGATCAGCGCATCGACCAGGCCGGCGTGCGCGATGGCGGCGAATATCGCATCCCCGGTTTTCCCTATTTGCGCACCGATCGTTTCGGCGCTTCATTCCGCATCGAAGCGCTTGCGGGCGAAGATTTGTTCCAGGCATGGACGGGGCGATTGCTTCGCCTTGAGGCCGAGGCACGTGCAGCGGAACTGAGCAATCTGCCGGCTGGTTCGCTCGAGGACCTGGCTGCGAACCGCGCACAAGCCGGGGAAAGGACGCAGGCTTGCGCGACAACCCTGGCAGGGCACGACTTTGCCGTGCCGGAAAGGCGCACGCTGCTGGCCGCGCGCGCGCGAGTGCCGGACGACTATGTAACCTGGCAGAGGGCGTTGGGTTTGTATGCCATCACCAGGATTCCGTTCTGGTACGGCGTCGATGGCTGGCAAAAGGAAGCTGCCGAGACGATGCGCCGCTCGAAGGAAGACATGCGCGGGCCGGCGACGCTTTCGCGTTACGCGCCGCCGGACGCGGCCGGCACGCAAGCGGCGAAGGAGATCCTTGCGGGCGCGCGCCGCGATCCGTTGGGGATCCCGCAACTTTCCGCCGAGCAACAGGAGGCGCTGTTCGCCGCGTTTGCGCCGGTCATCGAGGTCGAAACCGGCGGCGGCTACGATCGCATCGGCGCGCTTGCGTGGGGCGAGGGCAAGCGGCCGGTCGTGGATACTTCGCGGCCGGTGGTCTACCGAAAGCTCGCGCTTACCCGCTACGGTGGTGAAACGCTGGTGCAGCTTGTCTATCTGGCCTGGTTCAGCGAGCGCCCGCGCGCGAAGTCGCTCGACCTGCTGGCGGGCCGGCTCGATGGCATCTTCTGGCGAATCACGCTGTCCACGCACGGTGATCCGCTGGTTTACGACACTATCCATCCCTGTGGCTGCTTCCATATGTTCTTCCCGGTTCCGGGAGTGGAACCGTTGCCGCCGCCGGCAACAGGCATCGAGTGGGCCTTCGTACCGGACCGGGCACCGAAACTTCCGGACGGTGCGCGCTTGGTGTTGCGCTTGGCAACTCGAACCCATTACCTGGTGAACATGGCAGCCGATGGCGGCGGCGCTGGCCTGACCTACGAATTCGCCGATTACGACGAACTGCGCTCTATGCCTGCCGGCGCTGGAAAACGCCGCAGCGCCTTCCGGCCGGACGCCCTGGTGCCGGGTACCGAACGCGGTGAGCGCGTCTTTTTCTGGCCCATGGGGGTGCCGAGCGCCGGCGCCATGCGCCAGTGGGGACACCATGCCACGGCTTTCGTCGGGCGCCGCCACTTCGACGACGTCGATCTGATCGAGCGGCGTTTCCGCCTCCTGCCATAGGCCCGCGGCCAGCCCAATACAGCGAACGCCGCCCGTGCGATACTTGGTACCATCTGCCTTAAGGAAGCTCTGACAAAGTTCCCTCACGCCGGGCATGGCCTGGCGCCCAGTCGTACGATTCCACGAGAGGCAAAAGATGAGCCGCGCCTTCGTAAAAGACGACAACGAAGCCCTGCCCAGCGAAGAATTGCCGGAGCGCCCGGTCAATTCCGAGCCGAACTACATTACGCCGGCGGGACTCGCGAAACTGCGCAGAAAAGTCGAAAAGCTGCACGACGAACATGTGCGTCTGAAGGGGGCGCAGGAAGATTTCGACCGGCCCAGGCTCGCGCAGGTCGAGCGCGACCTGCGCTACTACCAGGCGCGGCTGGAATCAGCGATCCTGGTCGATGTTTCCAAGCAGCCCAGGGACGAAGTGCACTTCGGCGCCAGCGTCAAGACCGAGGACGAGGGCGGCGCAGTGCATTCCATAGCGATTGTCGGCGAGGACGAGACCGACGCAGCCCACGGCCGCGTCAGCTGGCAGTCGCCGCTGGCGAAGGCGCTGATGGGTGCAAAAGTGGGTGATACCGTTACCTGGAACCGCCCCGCCGGCTCCACCACGCTCAACGTGCTGGAAATTCACTATCCGCGGACGTAGTCGCACGTTTGTCGGCCTGGTTCGAAGGTAGGCTCGGTCGCGAGTCAGCGCGACCGAGCCGATGCGCGTTGTACCCCGGACCTGCAAGCCGGGGCCGTCAACCTGCGCATTCCGTCTGGGCTCGACCGCGGCAGCCGTCCGAACAGTGGCGGCTCTGACGAGGAGGGGAAAATGAGCGAATTCTCGCGTCGCAAAGCGCTTGGGGCGATGGGCGCGGCGGTCATTTCGGGCGCCGCAAGCGCATTGATCGGGCCGCATCGCGCGCACGCCGCCGATCTGAGCTACCAGCCGGAAAAAGGCGCGGAACTGCGGGTGTTGCGCTGGAAGCGCTTCGTCCAGGGCGACGAGGAACAATGGCTCGCCAACAGCGAAAAGTTCTACAAGGCCACCGGTGTGAAGGTGCGGGTGGATTCCGAGAACTTCGAGGACATCCGGCCGAAAGCGGCGGTGGCGGCCAACGTTGGAAGCGGGCCCGATATCGTGCTCGGCTGGTACGACGATCCGCACCAGTACGCGGACAAACTGCTCGATCTCACCGAACTGGCCAATTATCTCGACGCGAAGTACGGCGGATGGTACGACGTGGTCAGGCGCTTTTGCATCCACGACGGCAAGTGGATCGCCATCGGGTCGGGATTTCTCGGCGGCTGCCTGGTTTACCGCGAAAGCGCGGTCAAGGCGGCAGGCTTTGACAAGGTGCCGAACGATACGCAGGGATTCCTCAGGCTGTGCCAGGCGCTGAAGAAGAAGGGAACGCCGTGCGGTTTTGCGCTCGGCAACGCCGTGGGCGATGCCAACGCCTGGACCCATTGGGCGCTGTGGGCCCACGGCGGCAGGATGGTGGACGAGAGCAATCGCGTCGTCATCAATTCGAAGGAAACGGCCGCCGCGCTGGAGTATGCCGCGGCGCTGTACCAGACCTTCATTCCCGGCACGCTGTCGTGGCTGGATCCAAACAACAACAAGGCGTTCCTGTCCGGCGACATCAGCCTGACTCTGAACGGGGTGTCGATCTATTACGCGGTCAAGACGTCGAAGGAACCCGGCGTGCAGAAGCTCCTTGCCGACATCCAGCACGTGAACATGCCGATCGGACCGGTCGGCCATGCCGCAGAGCTCAATCCCTTCAGCCCGATGTTCGTATTCAAATATACGAAGTATCCCAACGCGGCGAAGGAGTACCTGCGTTTCATGATGGAACGCAGCCAGTACGAGGCCTGGCAGTCGGCCTCGCTGGGTTATGTCCAGCAACCGCTCAAGGCCTACGCCGATACGCCGGTGTGGAAGAGCGATCCGAAACTGTTGCCGTTCCGCAACGTGCCGGGGCTGACGCGCGACAATGGCTATGCCGGAAAGCTCGGCTCGGCGTCGGCGGGTGCCATGGCCGACTACATCGTGGTCAACATGTTTGCGCAAGCGGCATCCGGTGCTTCCACTATCAAATCCGCTATGGAACAGGCGGAGAGCCGCGCCAAGCGCTACTACCGGTGATCTCGAAAAGACGATAATTAGCCACAGAGGACACAGAGAACACAGAGGAGAATCAAGAAGAAAAAAGAAACAGGGGTTAAAACCGTTCGTTTGCTCATGATCTGTCGTGGTGAAAATTAGCGATGCAGGTTCGTGAACAGTGCCTCTTTTGGCGCACATTTGTTATTCTCGTTTTTGCATTTCCTCTGTGTTCTCTGTGACCTCTGTGGCAAATGCCTTTTCAGGTTTTAAATAGACGGGGCAAAAAATGCACGATCTGATCATTGAGAACGCGACGATATACGACGGCCTGGGCAGCGCGCCGCGGCGCGGCAGCGTTGCGGTAACAGACGGACGGATTGCCGAAGTCGGCAAGGTCGAAGGCGAGGCACGCGAACGCGTCAATGCCGACGGGCTGGCGCTGATGCCGGGAATCATCGATACCCACACCCATTATGACGCGCAGATCACCTGGGACCCGTTTGCCAATCCCTCTCCCGCACTCGGCGTCACCACGGTAGTCATGGGCAACTGCGGTTTCACAATTGCGCCGTGCCGGCCGCCGGATCGGGACCTCACGATGCGCAACCTCACCCACGTCGAGGGCATGTCGCTGGAGGCGCTGCGCGCCGGCATCGACTGGGGGTTCGAATCGTTCCCGGAATATGTCGGGATGCTCGAAAAGAATGGGGTCGGGCCGAACGTCGCCTGCTTCGTGGGCCATTCCGGCGTGCGCACTTTCGTGTTGCGCGGCGACGCCGCGAAGCGCGCCGCGTCGCCGGACGAAATTGCGCAGATGCGCCGCATCGTAATCGAGGCGATGGAAGCCGGCGCCTGTGGCTTCTCCACGACGCGCTCGTACCAGCACAACGGCGAAAACGGGATCCCGATGCCCTCGCGCCTCGCGGACGAGCACGAATTTCTGGCCCTGTCCGGTGCGCTTCGCGAAGGTGGGAAAGGCCTCCTGATGATGACCAAGGCGTCGGATACACCGGTTCCCTGGATCGAGTCGCTGGCTGCGGCGGCGGACAGGCCTTATCTCGTCGCCGCGCTGCTTCACTCCAACCTCACGCCCGAAGCGTCGTTCGAGGACCTGGAACACATCAGCCGGGCACGCGGCCGCGGCCGGCGCATGTACGGCGCGGTCTCCGCGTGCCCGCTCAACTTCGAGTTCACCATGCACGAGCCGTACGTGTTCGAGGGGCTGGCCGCGTGGAAGCCGCTCATGAAGATGGAAGAGCTGGAGGTCAAGAAGGCGCTCGGCGATCCGGCGTTCCGCATTCGCTTCAAGGACGAATTGTCGAAGCGCGCGCGGCGCATGTTCACCGGCGAATGGGAAAAGGCCTTCGTGGCAAAGGTGGCAGACCCGGCGCATGCGGACTACGAGGGGCAATCGATCGGCGCCCTGGCGAGAAAGCAGGGTGCGCATCCGCTGGACTTCATGCTCGATCTCGCGCTTTCCGAAGATCTCGATACGCTGTTCACCGCCACGCTCCTCAATTCAAACGAGGACGCCGTGGGCAGGATGCTCAACGACCCGAACGCGATCGTGTCGCTGTCCGACGCTGGCGCGCACCTGACTTTCCTGTGCGATGCGGGCTTTGGACTGCATCTGCTCGGCCATTGGGTCCGGGAACGCAAACTCATGCCGCTTGAAATTGCAGTGAAGAAGCTCACCTCGGAACCGGCGCAGTTGCTCGGCATCCGCGGACGCGCTGCGATCACGGCGGGCAACTGGGCGGATCTGCTGCTGTTCAATCCTCACACCGTGGGCCGGGCTCCGTCCCAGCGCGTCTACGACCTGCCCGCGGGTGGATCGCGGATTCACACGCCCGGCATCGGCGTGCACGGCGTGTGGGTAAACGGCGAACTCGTCGCCGACTCGAACGGCATCCTCAAGGACGCGCCTCTCGCCGGCTCCGTGCTTCGCGACTTTTCCGCGTAGCGGATCTACACCTTCACCGCAAAGACGCAAAGGCACGCGAAGGAAATCCTGTAACTCAAGAAATCCAGTTCAACTGGATTGGGGACCCGCCGAAAGACGACATCCAGCCCACTTTCGCGATGGTATCCCGAAGAAAAAACGGTCGACACTTGACGCCGACCTCGTGCAGAAATATCTGTCTCTCTGTTTCTTGTTTTTCCTTGCGTACCTTTGCGTCTTTGCGGTGAAAAGAATTTCTAAGGTTTTTCGGCGAGCAGAGCTTCGATCTGTTTGACGATCTCGCCGGTCTCGGGCTGGGTCCGCGCGGCGAAGCTGAAGGCGCGCTTGCCGTCGCGCGCGATCAGATACTTGTGGAAATTCCATTCCGGAGCGTCGCCGGTCATCCGGGTGAGTTCCTGGAACACCGGGTTGGCCTTGCCGGGAACCACGCTGGACTTCTCCATCAGCGGAAACTTCACCCCGTAGGTCAGCTCGCAGAAATCCTTGATTTCCTTCGCGGTGCCCGGCTCCTGTGAGCCGAAGTCGTTGGCCGGGAACCCGACCACCACCAAGCCCTTGTCCCGGTATTTCTGGTAAAGCGATTCCAGCCCCTTGTATTGCGGCGTGTTGCCGCAGTAGCTGGCGGTGTTCACCGCGAGCACGACTTTTCCGGCGTAATCGCACAGATTCACCGGTTTACCGTCGAGATTATTCATCTGATGGTTGAGCAGATCGGGACATGCGGCCATGGAAACCTCGCTGATCAGGGTCAGGAAAAGCAGGGCGGCGAGCAGAGCAGGAGAACGTTTCATCGTGTCGATTCCCGTGTTTGCGGATTTTTGCAGATAATAGCGCGTCCGGCACTCCAAGCGCCAAGCGCTGCGCTTTTACCCTTCACGCCTTCACACCTTCACGCCTTCACCGCAGCATGGGCCCTCTATCCGACATCAAGGTACTGGAACTCGGCACATTGATCGCCGGGCCGTTCTGTTCGCGCATTTTCGCCGAATTCGGCGCGCAGGTGATCAAGATCGAGTCGCCCGACGGCGGCGATCCTCTGCGCCAGTGGCGCAAGCTCCACAACGGCACATCGTTGTGGTGGTACCTGCAGGCGCGCAACAAGAAATCCGTCACCGTCAATATGAGGGAACCGGAGGGCCAGGAAATCGTGCGCAAGCTCGCGGCCGGAGCCGACATCGTGATTGAGAACTTCCGTCCGGGCGCGCTGGAGAAATGGGGGCTGGGGTGGGACAGGCTGGCGCAGTTGAATCCGGGCCTGGTGATGGTGCGCCTGTCCGGTTATGGCCAGACCGGCCCGTACCGCGAGCGTGCGGGCTTCGGCGCGATCGGTGAAGCGATGGGTGGTCTGCGCTATGTCACCGGCTATCCGGACCGGGCGCCGGTGCGCGTGGGCATCAGCCTGGGCGATGCGGTCGCGTCGCTCTACGGTGTGATCGGCGCGCTGATGGCGTTGCGCCATCGCGAAGTCAACGGCGGCCGCGGGCAAGTGGTAGACGTCGCCCTGTACGAAGCAGTATTCAGCCTGATGGAGAGTCTGCTCCCGGAGTTCGATATGACGGGTTTCGTCAGGGAGCGCAGCGGCGCCTCGCTTCCGGGCATCGTGCCTTCTAATACCTATACCACCCGCGACGGCAAGTATGTCGTCATCGGCGCGAATGGCGATGCGATTTTCAGGCGCATGATGACGGCGATCGGTCGCGAGGATCTCGGCAATGATCCGTCTCTCGCCCGCAACGACGGGCGGGTGGCACGAACCGCGGAACTGGACGAGGTGATCGGCGACTGGTGCGCGGCGCACGACCTCGGTCACGTTCTGGAGGTGCTGGCTGCCGCGCAGGTACCGTCGGGGAAAATCTACGACATCGCCGACATCGTGAAGGACCTGCATTACCAGGCGCGCGGCATGATCGAACAGGCACGGCTCCCGGACGGCGAGCCGATGAAAGTGCCCGGCGTGGTGCCGAAGTTGGCGCAGACGCCGGGAGGTACGCGCTGGCTCGGTCCGGCCCTGGGGGAGCACACCGGTGAAGTGCTTGCCCACCTCGGTTACGACGCGGCGAGAATCGCTGACTTGAAATCCCGCGGCGTGATTTAGAGTAGCAAGCGGTCCGATGACAATGGGGCCGGGACAAGGAGGACGGGCATGATGCTGGTCAAGGACATACTCAGGATCAAGGGTGGCCAGATCTTCAGCATCGCCCCGGACGCGCTGCTGCCGCAAGCGGTCGGGCTGATGGTCGAACGCGACATCGGCTCGCTGCTGGTGATGGAAAAGGGAAAAATGACCGGACTGCTCACGTTTCGCGAGGTGCTCGCCGCCGTGAACCGCCATCGCGGCGATATCCACGAAGTCCGGGTCGAGGAGGTAATGGTCATGGAGCCGATCTGCGCCAATCCCGACGAGAGCGCGGACCACATGCGCACCATCATGACCGACCAACATATCCGTTACCTGCCGATCATGGAGAACGGCGCGCTGATCGGCGTGTTGTCGTTCCACGATGTTGCGAAGGCGGCGCTGCGCGCGGTCAACTTCGAAAACAAGCTGCTCAAGCAGTACATCAAGGACTGGCCCGAAGGCGATAAGGCCAGTTAGTGCCCGCATCGCCGGCATGACGGGGCCGGTTCGGAAGGAAATATAGAATCTCGTCAGATCATAGAGTTGCGTAACAACGTGGGGCGCAGGACGACGGCGCCCCTATTTTTTATTGACAAAATAACCTTGTTATGTATAATAACATCGTAATAAGAAAGAACATGGATCATGATGATTAGTTAACTAATTGATGTGAAGAACATATCGAGAAACTCGGAGGAGGGTGGGGACATGCTGGCATCGCTCAGCAATTGGTTCGGGGAGTGGGTTTTTTCCGGGGGTGGCTGGACCCGGCTGGTCCTGCTTCTGGGTCTCATGATTGGCCTTCTGCCCGGCTGCTCGGTGCGACAGTTGGCCATCAACAAGGCCGGCGATGCTCTGGCTTCAAGCGGCATCGTGTTTGCGGCCGACGACGATCCGGAGCTGATACGCGACGCTGCGCCGTTCAGCCTGAAACTCATGGAAAGCCTGCTGGCGGAAAGTCCGCGCCATCGTGGCCTGCTTTACGCCACCAGCAGCGGCTTTACCCGATACGCTTACGCATTTGTCCACCAGGACGCGGACCGGCTCGAAGACCAAGACCTGAAGGCCGCCTCGGAGCAACGCAGCCGCGCCCAACGAATGTATCGCCGCGCCCGCGATTACGGGTTGCGCGGCCTCGATGTAGCCCATCCCGAATTCAGCCGCAAGCTTCGCCTGGATCCAAAATCCGCGGCGCGCATTGCGCGTAAGGACGACGTGCCCTTGCTGTACTGGACGGCAGTGTCGTGGGCGGCATTGATCTCGCTGTCGAAGCACGACCCCGATCTGGTCGCCGACGTACCGGTGGTGGAAGCGCTCATCGATCGCGCGGCTGTGCTCGACGAGGCCTACGACTCCGGAGCAATCCACAACTTCCTCATCACTTTCGAAATGGTGCGCCAGGGAGCCACGGGCGACCCGGCCACCCGCGCTCGCCATCACTTTGACCGCGCAGTGAGTCTCACCGGCGGCTTGCAGGCTGGACCCTATGTGTCGCTGGCGGAGTCGGTTGCCGTGCCCAGACAGGACCGCAGTGAATTCGAAGCGCTGCTCAAGCAGGCGCTCGCGATCAAGCCCGGCCAGCGGCCCGAGTGGCGCCTGGCCAACACCGTGATGCAGCGGCGCGCGCGCTGGCTCCTGGCGCAATCCGACCAACTCTTTGCCGAATGAGGGAGCCGTCATGAACGACATTGCCCGTATCGATACGCAACGCCGGCGCCTGTGTTTCGCGGCCGGGGTTGCAACTGCGCTTCCTGCGCTGACGTTGCGGCACCAGGCGCAGGCCGCGGACGCCATGCGCATCCGCCTCGGCACGCTGGTGCCGAAGGGTTCGAGTTATCACCGCGCGTTGCAGGAAATGGGGGAGAGGTGGCGCAAGGCGCAAGGGGCTGGGGCCACCTTCACCATTTTCGCCGACGGCACTCAGGGCGGCGAGGCGGACGTGGTGCGGCGCATGCGCGTCGGCCAGCTCAACGCCGGGCTGCTGTCGGTGATCGGCCTGCTGGAGATCGACCGTTCGGTGATGGCGCTGCAGTACATGCCGATGGTTTACCGCAACTGGGACGAGGTGGACTACGTGCGCGAGCGGCTGGGGCCGACGCTGGAAGCGCGCCTGCTGGAGAAGGGCTTCGTCGTGCTGTTCTGGGGAGACGGCGGCTGGGTGCGCTACTTCTCCAACGCACCGGCGCTGCGCCCGGCGGATTTCCGGCGCATGAAGATGTTCGTCTGGAGCGGCGACCCGCAGCAGGTGGAAATCATGAAAAGTATGAACTACCAGCCGGTGCCGATCGAAACCGCCGACATTCTTCCGGGGCTGCAGACGGGTCTGATCGACGCCGTGCCGGCCGCGCCATTTTTCGCGCTTGCCGGCCAGTTCAACGGCCCGGCGCCCTATCTGCTGGACGTCAAGTGGGTGCCGATCGTCGGCGCATGCGTCGTGACCAGGAAGGCCTGGGACGCGATGTCGGAGACGGCGCGCGAGGAACTCAAACGCGCGGCCGCGCAGGCCGGCGCCGAGATACGCAGCCGGGGACGCGCAGAGGACCTCGAGTCGATCGAGGCGATGAAGCGGCGGGGACTGAAGGTGGCGACCATGACTCCCGAGATCGAAGCCGAGTGGCGCCGGACCGCGGAAGAAGTTTATCCGCGCATCCGCGGCACCGCGGTCCCCGCCCCGATTTTCGATGAGGCCCTGCGCCTGGTGGCCGAGTTCAGGGCGGCCGGGCTGGCGCGCAAATGAGTATCGCGATGACGCTCGATGCCAAACCCGCCGGCGTGATTCCGGCGATGAACGCGAAGGGCGCGCTCGTCGCCGGCGAGAACCTGCTGGTCGCGTTCGCACTGGCGGCATTGGCGCTGCTGCCGGTTGCCGAGATCCTGTTGCGCGCGGTTTTCCACGTCGGCATTCCGGGCGCGGCGACGCTGACGCAGCACCTGGTCCTGATCGCGGGCATGCTGGGCGCGGCGATCGCGGCGCGCGAGAACCGGCTGCTTTCCTTGTCCAGCCTGCCGTTGATTCTGCGCGGCTGGACACGGTCGGCCGCACACGCCCTGAGCGGCTGCGTTGGCGCACTGGTGTCGGCCCTGCTCGCGGTGGCGAGCACGCAGTTGGTCATCACCGAAAAACTCGCGGGCAATCTGCTGGTCGAAGGCCTGCCGGTGTGGGTGGTGCAGGCGATCATGCCGCCCGGGTTTGCGCTGATCGCGGTTCGCCTGGTCCTGCATTCGGGCGAGGGCTGGCGGATCCGTGCCGCGTGCGCCGCCGTTGCGCTGTGTGCCGCGGTGCTGGCCGCTTACGGGCCGCTGTCCGCGGAAGCGTTGCGTTTTCCCGCGCTGATCGGCCTGCTCGTGGCGACCATCCTCGGTGCACCGGTATTCACCACGCTGGCCGGCGCGGCGCTGATCCTGTTCTGGAGCGACGGACTGCCGATCGCCTCGATCCCGATCGATCTCTACCGGCTCACGGTGAATCCGTCGCTACCCGCGATTCCGTTGTTCACGCTCGCCGGATATTTCCTTGCCGAGGGCGGCTCACCGGCGCGGCTGGTGGCGGTGTTCAAGGCGTTGGTGGGTGGATTGCCCGGCGGTTCGGTGATCGTCGTGGTCGCGACCAGCACACTGTTCACCGCGTTTACTGGCGCCTCCGGCGTGACCATTCTCGCGCTCGGCGGGTTGCTGATGCCATTGCTGCTGGCGACGCGACAAGACGAAGGCAGGGCGCTCGGGATCATCACCAGTGCCGGATCGCTCGGCGTGCTGCTGCCTCCGAGCCTGCCGCTGATCCTGTATGCCGTGGTCGCGCGCGTACCTATGGAAGACATGTTTCTTGCTGCGCTGCTGCCGGCACTGTTGATGGCCGTCATTCTCGCCGTCTACGCGGCGCGCCACGAAGTCAGAAATGCCGCCGCGCGCTTCGATCCCGTGCAGGCCTGGCGCGCGATCAGCGAGGCGAAGTGGGAACTTCTGCTGCCGGTGGTCGCGTTCGTCGCGCTGTTTGGCGGCTTCGCCACGCCGGTCGAAGCCGCCGCCATGACCGCGACCTACGCGTTCATGACAGCGGCACTGGTACGCCGCGAACTGCACATCGTGCGCGATGTTCCGCGGGTGGTGGCCGAGTGCGGGCTGCTGGTGGGTGGCGTGCTGCTGATCCTCGGAGTCGCGCTTGGCTTCACCAATTATCTGGTGGACGCGCAGTTGCCAGATCGGATGGTCGAGTGGGCCACCGGCACGATCGAATCGCGCTGGGTGTTCCTGCTGGCGCTCAACGGCTTCCTGCTGGTGGTCGGCTGCCTGATGGACGTGTTCTCCGCCATCGTGGTGGTGGCGCCTCTGCTGATCCCCGTGGGACTGGCCTTCGGCATTGACCCGCTGCATCTCGGCGTGATCTTCCTGGCCAACATGGAACTCGGATTCCTGACGCCGCCGGTGGGAATGAACCTGTTCTTCGCTTCTTACCGCTTCGGCAAACCTGTCGCCGAAGTGTGCCGCGCAGTGCTTGCGTACTTCCTGGTCATGGCAATGGGCGTCATCGCCATTACCTATCTGCCGGCACTTACTACCTGGCTTCCCGCAATGTTCCGCGGCTGAAGCCGTAACCGTTCGACCGCAACCCACACAAGGAGGAGAGACCGATGGAAACGACCGTGGCAGTGAATCAGATTGCGACGCAGGACAATCGCTTCGATGTGCTCGGGGCCGATTCGGGCTTCGAGATGGACCCCGACGACAGCGTGTGCGATGCGTACGAGTTTCTCGGCGCCGTCGGATTCGCCAGGGGCGAAGCGTACTCGCTGGCGGTCGACATGATCGAGCTGTCCTGATTGCGGCCAATCGACCCGGAAGGCGGCCATGACTACCGAAGAGTACCTCATCTACTTTGCGCTTGGAGTGGTGCTGTTCGTGGCAGGGCACCAGGTCTACTTCTGGTGCCAGCGCTATCCGTTGCTGCCGCCACGGGTATTTCGCCCGGCGATCGACGAACTGATCCCGTACCGGCCGGAATGGGTGTGGATCTACAGCATCCTCTATTACGCCGTGATCGTGGCGGTGTTCTTCATCGTGGACTCGGAGCGCAAGTTCCTGCTGCTCGCGTCCAGTTATGGATTGCTGCTGGCGGCGCAAATGCTGTTCTTCCTGGCGTTTCCGGTTGCCACGCCACGCGACTGGCGCAAGCGCAACCTGCGCCGCACCTGGTCGGAGAAATTGCTTGCCCTGGTGCAGAAGGCGGACATGCGCTCGAACAGTTTTCCCAGCATGCACACTTCGGTCGCAACACTGACGGCGCTGCACCTGTATCCATTGTTCGGCGAGTTGGTTCTGGCGTTTCCGGTGCTGATCGGGCTGAGCTGTCTGTTCACCAAGCAGCATTACGTGATGGACGTCCCCACCGGGGCGTCGCTCGGTTACGCGATTTTCATGATTTCGCAAATGATCGCCTGAGGGACAAATCGTGAGATCACGGGAAGGTTCGATCGGCACACGCATCCTCGGTACCGCCTCCGTCCGGGCCGCATATCGCATCGTGCTGGCCGAAGATGCGCACGGCGTGCGGCAGGCGCAGCGGCTGCGTTTCGAGGTTTTCAATCTCGAACTCGGGGTGGGCCTGGCGCGCGCTTACGGCGCCGGTCTCGACGAAGACGAGTTCGATCCGCGCTGCGATCACCTTCTGCTCGAGCACTGCGACAGCGGGACGATCGTCAGCACCTACCGGCTGCTGCCCGGGCGGCGCGTTGTGACAGTCGCGAGTCTGTACTCGGCGACCGAGTTCGATCTCACGGCGTTCGGGCCGCTGCTGCCCGAACTGGGGGAACTCGGCCGCGCGTGCATACAGCGACGGCACCGCAACCCGACCGCGCTTGGACTGTTGTGGCGCGGCATTGCCGAATACGCGGCGAGCCACGGGCTGCGCTATCTGATCGGCTGCAGCTCCCTGCATACCGTCGATGCCGCGGTGGGCGCGGCACTGTATCGCGATCTCGCCTGGCAGTACCTCGCGCCCGAGCGTTTCCGTACCCGGCCGCGATCCGGCTATGCCTGTCCTCTCGAAACGTCGGCGGGTGTTTCCGTCGATCCGCCCAAACTGTTGTCCGCGTACCTGTCCCTGGGTGCGCGCATCTGCGGTGCACCCGCGATCGATCGCGAGTTCGGAAGCATCGATTTCCCGACCGTCCTGGACCTCGAAACGCTGGGCCCGCGGCTGCATCGCTACGCCGCGGGAACGGAGGGAGATACATGAGCGGCGCGGCAACAAAACTCATGGTCGGCGGCCGTGGTGGTGGCGCCTGCGCCCAGCGTCCGCTGCCCGCGCCGGTGCGTGCATGGCGCATGCTGCGTATCGCCGCGTTGTTCCTGCTGTTCGCGCTGTTCACGGCGGTGGTCACCGCGTTTGCATCGGTGCGGCGGCGCGAGCGCTTCACGCGCTGGTGGGCGGGCAGGGTATTGCGGGCGCTCGGCGTCACGCTGATTTGCGGCAGGAGCCCGGGTTTCGGCACGGGGCCGGCGCTGCTCGTCGCCAATCACGTTTCCTCGATCGATCCGATCCTGATTTGCGCCATCCAGCCGGCCTGCTTCGTGGCCAAGTCGGAACTGGGTAACAGTGCGTGGCTGAGATGGCTGCTCGCCGAGGCCGGCACGATATTCATCGATCGCGGCAAACGTGACGGCGTCCTGAGCGCGCTGGCCGCAATGCACGACGCCTTCGATGCCGGCGAGCAGGTCGCGCTGTTCCCCGAGGCCACCATCTGTGCGGCGGCGGAACCTCGTCCATTCAACTCGGCGCTGCTGGAAGCGGGAAGCGAAGGTGTTCCGCTTTACTTTTTCGCTCTGAGCTTGACGCGCGCCGACGGAACGCTCTGCCCGGAAGCCGACTTTCCCTGGGAACGCAGTTTCGCCGCCGGTTTCTGGCGCCTTGCTGGCGTACCCGCCCTTGTGGCCCGCGTCGAAGTCGTCGGACCTGTCGATTTCCAGGGCGTGAATCGCAAGCGCATAGCGCGTTCCGCTCACGACGCTATCCATTACGCGCTTCGCTACCGCCATGCGGGCAGATGTAGCTGCCCGCGCGCTCTTCGCGCATGGGGGAGTCGGATCGCTCAATCAGCGATCGCTGCCTCGTTATGCTATGCGCTGGTTCAAGGTCCGGTGCTGGCCGAGGGCGTGGACATCGGAGCGGGATTCGGGCTGGTCAGCCAGCAGCATGGACTCGAAGGCGGATGGGATATCCAGGTCGGTTACGAATTCAAGGAGACGGAACGCTTCAGCCTCGGCGTACAGTGGCAGTGGTTCAAGGGCTGGACCTCCGAAAACAGGTTGGGCGACCACGACCAGGGGGGCATGGCCTTCAGCTCCAACGCCCTGTACCTCACCGCGCGCCCCAGGCATGAAGCATTGCGATGGCTGCAACTGAAGGCCGGGCTCGTTAACGCCAACTACAAGATAGCCGAGTACGACAGCGCCGCGGGCACCGTGGTGGTCAGAAGCGACCGCAGCGGCGAGACGGGGCTGGCGCTCGGCCTGGGCCTGGTGTTCGGCTCGGACAAGGTCAGGCTGCACCTGCTGGACTATCAGCGCTATTCATTCGCCGGCGAGAGCTTCGATGCCTTCGGCATTTCGCTGGTGTTGCTGGCGGGCGGCCATTGACCGGTACGACCACTCTAATGGGGGCCGCTAGCATCGCCGCGAGCCGGTATGCTATGCAGTCACGAGGAGCGATTCGAGATGCTTGAGGACGGAAGCCACGGCAGCGCACCGGTAACCAGGAAGTCGCGATCGAGGCTGCGGCGCGAGCGCGACAAACAACGCATGCGCGAGCGGGTGCTCGATGCCGCACGCGAGCTTTTCGCGGTTCATGGCTACGAAGCGGTGACGATGCGCAAGATCGCCGAGCGCATCGAGTACACGACCACGATGATCTACCAGCACTTCCCCGATAAGGAGACGCTGATCCGGGAGATTGTCGCGCACGACTTCCAGTCCTTCGGACAGGAATTCCGCCGTTGCGCCCAGATTGCCGATCCGATCGCGCGCATCCTGGCGATGGCCCGGGTGTTCGTGGATTTCGGCGTGCAGCATCCGAATCATTACCGGCTCATGTTCATGTCTCCGCCGTCCTCGGAAATGAAGGAGGCCAATCTCGCCGCGATCCAGGCCGATCCGGCGCAGGACGTCTATACCTTCTTCAAGGCGGCGATCGAGGAGGCCATGCGAAAAGGCCTGCTGCGCCCGGAACTCGACGACGCGGAATTGCTGGTGCAAAGCTTGTGGTCGGGTATGCACGGGGTGGTGTCGCTGCACATCGCGAAGGGCAGGGACCCCTGGATAGAATGGCGCAGCCTGGACCGCATCTCTTCGCTCCTGGTCGAGCTTCTGTTGCGTGGTCTGAAGAAGGATTGACAAGCGGTAAATTCGTAGCGGGAAGTGAGTACCGCCTGGGGAGGGCGGACCATGATCCACCTGCACAAGCTGGGCCGGAAGTATCTCGATTTCGAATTTCCGTTGAAGAACGAGGTGCGCCTGCGCATCGTGGAGCGCCCCGGGTTGTGGATGGGGCGTGGGGCGCTTGACCATCTTCTCGCCGACGTGCGCCAGGTCGTGAAGACGGTGATTCCCTCCGGCCTCGAATACGGCGTGCTCAGCGGCGACAAGCGGCGGCTTGACAACGCCGTCCTCTCGATTCTCTACGACCAGGCGAGCCGCAAGCCCATCGCCTTCAACGCCTACTCCTTTCTCGACGTCGAAGTTCACGGGCGCCGCGTTAACGTCCTGCATCTCGGGCTGATCATGGTGGACCCGTCGTTCCAGGCGCAGGGTTACACCTGGGTGGTCGTCGGGCTGCCCTGTCTGCTGGTTTTCCTGAGGAGCGGTATGGGCCCGGTGTGGATCACAAGCGTGACCCAGGTACCGGCGATCGTCGGCAAGGTCGCGGAGGCCTTCGCCGACGTCTACCCGTCGCCCTCCGGCAAGACGCGCAGAAGCTTTGCGCACCTGACCATCGCCCGGCAGGTGATGGAGTCGCATCGCGAAGTTTTCGGCGTGGGGTTGCAGGCGCAGTTCGACCAGGACAACTTCATCATCCGCGACGCCTACACCGGCGGCTCGGACAGCCTCAAGAAAGCCTACGACGAGACCACCAAGCATCGCGACGACGTGGTCAACGAGATGTGCCGCGACCGTCTCGACTACCGGCGCGGCGACGACTTCCTGCAGGTCGGCGCGATCAACTTCGCGTGTGCCTGCGACTATCTGCTGCGCACGGTGCCGCGCGACTCGCTGCCCAGCCTGCTGTATCGCGTGATGTTCGTGCTGGCCGGAAGGCTGCTGCTGCCGCTGTGGCACTGGTTCTCGCCCAACCGGCAGTGGAGAGACCTGCGTCCCCGGCGCTAAAGGTACGAACAGAGGAGGCAACATGGAGTACAGCGAAGCGGTTTACAGCGACATCATCATCACCTGGCTCGGCGCGGCGGGTGTATGGGGCTACCTCAATTTCGTCCACCACCACCGCACCGGCGGCGCGCTCGAGCGCAATACGCTGTTTCTGCTCTACTGCGCGTTCGCGCTCATGACACTGCGCGGCTTCTACTGGCTGCTCCGCTACCCCTGGCTCGATTACCTGCGCTTCTTCCCCACGGCCGTATTGCCGCTGGCAATCGTGCTGTTCGCCGAGAGCATCGTGCGCCGGCACGTCAGCCTGCCGATGAAAATCTACGCCGCGGGCGGCACCGTGTTTTTCGTCCTCATGACGCTGCTCGGGCAACTGCATTCCGGCAAGATCCTGGTAATCGCCTTTCTGTGTTTCGAGGTGTCAATCATCATCGCCATGGCATGGATGGTGTGGCGTGCCGACCAGACCAAGCTCACTACCCTGGAGATCCGCCTGAACAATGCGATTTTCGTGTCGGCGATGTTTGCAGTGCCCCTGGTGATCACCGATTTCCGCGAAGAGCTGACCTGGATTCCGCGGCGTCTGGGCGCTGCCGGCGCGCTGATCTTCGTTTACGTGCTGGTGCGCATGAGTTACCGCGTGGACACGCGCATCATCGTAATCAACGAGGTGCTCAATATTTTCCTGCGCGCCTCGATCATGGCGCTGTCTTTCATGGCGATCACCGACAATCTCACGGTGCGCGAGTTCTTCGAGTTCTTTCCGCTGTCGCTCATGTTCGTGCTGGTGTTCACCATTTTCTACCGGCTCAAGGCGGTGGCGGTGGAAAGCCGCGGGGCCTCTTTTCTGCAATGGTTGCTGCACGCCAAGATGACCGGCCTGGAGAATTTCGTCCAGTCGCTGCGCCATCTTCCGCTGACGCAGGAGAACGTGCTGCTGCGCATGGACGACTTGGAGCGTTACGATGCGGCTGCGATCATCGAGTATCTCGGCGCTGAACGCCGGGTGCTGAGCCTTACGGTGCTGCGCGAGCGGGCCGAGTCTCAGGAATCTGGCAGTGCCGAGATCTTCGAGCAACTGGTGGACATCCTGGAGCGCCATGCGATGAGCCATATCGGACTGGCGAGCCTGAAGCCTCCGGCGCTGCTGCTGTTCAACAGCCCGCTTATTCCCGGCGCGCATTTCGACGAGATCAAGATCAACCTTATTCTCAAGCTGTGCCGCATCCTGCCGCAGGCGCCAAAGGCGAAGGAAGCGCCGCGGCAGGACGCCGGCGCGGTGACGACCATCGGCACTCAGTAGCGTTTCGCGCGTTCCGCGGTTAGAGTCCCGGCTGGGCTTTCCGACCTCAACCGCCGCACGCAAAATCTTGCCGGTCCCCAGCTCGAAGAAAAACCTGATCGACGATGTCCGGCCCCGCGAAGTGTGGGGCTGGATGATGTTCGACTTTGCCAACTCCGGTTACACCACGGTGGTCATCACCGCGGTGTTCAACGCCTACTTCGTGGCGGTGGTGGCGGGTCAGGCGGTATGGGCCACCTTCGCCTGGACCGCGGCCCTGTCGGTGTCCTATGCGCTGATCGTGGTCAGCGCGCCGCTGATCGGCGCCTATGCCGACGCCCACGCGGCCAAGAAGCGGCTGCTGGCGCTGACGACGATCGGCTGCGTGGCTGGAACGGCGGCGCTGGCGCTGGTCGGTCCCGGAGACCTGGCGCTGGGCGTCGCGCTACTGATCATCTCCAATTTCTTCTACGGCACCGGCGAGAACCTGATCGCGGCATTTCTTCCCGAGCTCGCCAAGGGGCGTTCGTTGGGCAAGGTGTCGGGTTGGGGTTGGGGGCTGGGCTACATCGGCGGGCTGGTCAGTCTCGGCGCATCGCTCGCCTACGTCACCTGGGCGCAGGCGCAGGGGCAGTCCGCCGCCGAATTCATTCCGGTCACCATGTTGATCACCGCGGCGCTTTTCGCCGTCTCGTGTCTGCCCACCTTCCTTCTGCTCAAAGAGCGTGCACGGCCGCAGCAACTGCCCACCGGCGCGTACGCGAGCGCGTTTGCACGCACCTGGGAAACGCTCAAGCATGCCAGCCGCTATCGCGACCTGATGCGTTTTCTCCTTTGCATCCTGTTCTATCAGGCCGGCGTGCAGGCGGTGATCTCGCTCGCCGCAATCTATTCCGAACAGGAGATGAAATTCTCGACACAGCAGACCATCATGCTGATCCTGGTGGTGAACATCACCGCCAGCGTGGGCGCAGTCGCCTTCGGACAGTGGCAGGACAAGCTCGGCCATGTGCGTACGCTGGCGCTGACATTGATCGGCTGGTGCCTTACCGTGGTGCTGGCCGGATTGGCGACTACCCCGGCCCTGTTCTGGGTGGCGGCGAACCTCGCCGGAGTCTGTCTTGGCGCCAGCCAGTCCGCGGGGCGCGCATTGGTCGGCTACCTGAGTCCGCCGGACCGCCGCGCCGAATTCTTCGGATTGTGGGGGCTGGCGGTCAAACTGTCCTCCATTCTGGGTCCGATCACCTACGGCCTGGTGAGTTGGATTTCCGCCGGGAATCATCGCCTTGCCATCCTCATTACCGGGGCCTATTTCCTTGTCGGGCTGGCACTTCTGGCGGGAGTCAACGCACGCCGCGGGCATCGTGCCGCGCGTCCGCTGAAGAGCGCGCGGCAGTTGCAATAGTCGGCAGTTTCAGGAATTAATAGACCAAGATAAACAGCGCGTTATAATTTCGCCCAGGCAGGTTTTACGCATGCGCCAGGGCGCGAGGGGTGGTCACATGCTGAACTGGATCAAGGGGACGCAGTCGGACCATCCGCTGGCCGAGGATAAGGCCGCCCGCGAACTTATCGCCGAATTGCCGGCGAACGATTCCTTCAAGGCGCTCGAAGAACTTTCCTACTGGCTGGATACGCTCAAGGGCGCGGAAGACCTCAAGCTCGGGCGGCAGTTCGAAATCATCGACCTGATCGACCAGGCTGCAAAAAACCATCAGCGCAAACTTTCCCAGGACTATCTGGCGGGCAGCGCGCGGCTGCAAAAATTCCAGGAAATCCGTATCTGGAACACGTCGTTCAGCTTCTGGAAGCAGCTTTCGGACGCCTATCAATTGTGTCTGACGCGCTACCGGGCCGGGGCCGGCGGCTGGAGTGCGCTGAAGGGTCCGTCGCCGACGATCGTGGCGCGGGCGATGCGGGCGCTCTCGCTGCAGCTCAAATGGCAGTTGCTGCGCTACGGGCCGGTGGCGCCAAGGGTGTGGGAGGAATACGGCAAGCTCTTCGCCTATGCCGAGGAAAAAGGCTTCACCGCGGCCAAGGTCGAGGTGTATCCGGGGAAGTTCGGCGAATCGACGGTGCAGCGCGAGTTCCTCAAGGGACTGATGCTCGCGATCTCGTCCACCGACAGCCTGCTGCCTATGAAACTGGAAGTTGCCGAGGGGGTGGTGGCGCAGTTCTCCGAGTCCTTCGTGATTCAGCGCCAGCCGGGCAAAGGCTGCCACTACTTCATCGACATTTCCACCGGCAAGGGGCCGGCGCGGATGGTCTCGCGCCTGCAGATGACTCCGGGACTGCGATTCTTCGGCCCCGGCTCCGCCGCGCAGGAGTTGGAAAAACTGATCACCGTTCTGCAGGCCGACGGCGCGGTGCCGTCCAATGTCAATCTCGGTGGCGTTTTCGATCCGGAGGTGGTGCTGGAAGTACTGCGGCATCTGGCGCGTTATTGGGCGGCGGTACCGCCGGCGCGCGGGGAGGAACGTCGCCGTTCGGTGTCGCGCATCAGCGTGATTCACGACTTCGACGAGATTCTCGCCACAATATCCAGCGACACCGAGGACCTGGCATTCGACAATTCGGCCGAAACCTGGACGGTGGAGAACGAAAGCGCGGGCGGTTACGGAGCACTGCTGCCGCCGGCCAAGGGCGACTGGCTCAAAGTTGGAACGCTGTTGGGAGTCAAACTCGAACACGGCGCGGCCTGGGGCGTGGGTATCGTGCGCCGGCTTTCAGCCTACGATCTCAAGCAGCGCTATGTCGGCATCCAGGTGTTCAGCAAGGGCGCAACCGTGGTGAAGATTGCGCCCGCCAACCCCGGCGGCAGTGCCGGCGCCCAGGACGCCGTGTTATTGCCTTCGAGCACGAGCGACAGCAGCGGCACCGGAGAAATGAGCCTGTTGTTGAGACCGGGGGTCTTCTCGGAGAAAAAGACCTACGAGATGCAGGCCTACGGTCGCAGGTACCTGCTGGTGCCGAAGAAGCTGCTCGAGGGCGGCGATGATTTCGATATGGCCCGTTTCCGCGTCATGCAGCACGCTTCCTAAAACCGCTTAACCGCCGAGGCGCGAAGGCGCAAAGGAAACGCAAAGAAGAGCAAGAAAGAATGGTAATAGCTGGTTGGAGCATTTCTGAGTTCTCACACCTTGTCCGATGACGGTTCGCTCGCGGCATTCAACATCCCGTTTGGGTTTCTCTGCGTTCCCTTTGCGCCTTTGCGCCTCTGCGGTGAGGTGTTGACTTGGTGCGGTGAGGTGTTGATTTAGTGCAGGACGCGCTTGAGCCAGGCGCCGATGTCCGCCAGCTCCTCAGGGCAGACCGAGTGCGGCATCTGGTACTGGTGCCATTCGACCTCATAACCCAGTTTGATCAAAGTGTCGCGTGACATCTTGGCCAGGGCCAGCGGCACGATGTCGTCGGCGATGCCGTGGCCCATGAAGATCGGCACCGAGTTGCTTGCTGCATTGCGCTCGACCTCGACCATCGGCGACATCGGCAGATAGGCCGACAGCGCCATCAGGCCGGCCAGCCGCTTCGGCTGGCGCAGCCCGGCTTGCAGCGTGATCACCCCGCCTTGGGAGAATCCCGCCAGCACGATGCGGCTGGAAGGAATGCCGCGCTTGTTCTCGCGCGCGATCAGGTCCTCGATCAGCTTCTGCGAGTCGCGCAGTCCGCGCTCGTCTTCCTTGAAGGCAAGTTCCTGGTAGGCGATGTCGTACCAGGCGCGCATCACGAAGCCGCCGTTGATGGTAACCGGGCGCATCGGCGCGTGCGGAAACACGAAGCGGATTCCCAGCGGCGGAAGCTTCATCTGCTTCAC
>DASQOP010000209.1:0-2233 GCA_035644415.1 Burkholderiales bacterium | reverse complement strand
CAACCCCGTGATGCATATTCATTTAGACGCGGTCGGCGGCGTGGCGGGCGACATGTTCATTGCCGCGATGCTCGACGCGTTTCCGGATCTGCGCGACGGCATGGTTTCGGCGATCCGTGCCGCCGGCCTGCCTGCCCAAGTGCACGTCGGGGTGGCCGAGCATTGCGACCACGCGCTGACCGGGCTGCGTTTCCGCGTCACGGAGCCGCTCGAGGCCGGCGCGCTGCTCGGCGCGCATCATCATCCGCACACGCCGTTCGCCGAAATCCGTGCGCACCTCCAGGCGTCCGCGCTTGAGCCAGCGGTGAAGGAGCACGCAGTCGGCGTTTTCACGGTGCTCGCGGAAGCTGAAGCCAGGGTGCACGGCAAGACCGTGGACACGGTGAGCTTCCACGAAGTCGGCGAATGGGACTCGATCGCCGACGTCGTCGGTGCCGCCTTCCTCATCGACGCACTTGCGCCTGCCACCTGGTCGGTGGGCGCGCTGCCGCTGGGCAGCGGCCGGGTCAGAAGCGCGCATGGTTCTCTGCCGGTGCCTACCCCTGCAACCGTGCTGTTGCTCGAAGGTTT
The DNA here is from genome assembly GCA_035644415.1 of Burkholderiales bacterium. GTDB lineage: Bacteria > Pseudomonadota > Gammaproteobacteria > Burkholderiales > JACQAP01 > JACQAP01. The sequence goes on along the minus strand of DASQOP010000209.1, from coordinate 1,663 downwards.
CGAATTTGTCGACGACGGACTCGATGGCGAGCGCATCACGCCGACCGGGGCAGCGATCCTCAGGCATCTGGATTGCGCGCAGGGTGGCGATCGCAAGCAGCGCAAGTTGCTGCGCACCGGTATCGGTTTCGGCAATCGCAGCTTCCCTGGTCTCAGCAACGTGCTGCGCGTCCTGGCCTTCGAGGAGGCGCGCACCGGGTCGGGCGGCGATGAAATCGCGCAGATCTTGTTCGAAGTCGACGACCAGACGCCGGAGGATCTGGCAATCGCCATCGATAAGTTGCGCGCGCAGCCGTCGGTGCTCGACGTGTTGCAGACGCCGGCTTTCGGCAAGAAAGGCAGGATGACCATGCACGTCCAGGTGCTCGCCGATCCGGCGGACCTGGAAAACGTATTCGACGCTTGCTTCAACGAAACGACGACCATCGGCTTGCGCTACCAGGTCCTGCAGCGCCGCAAACTATCCCGTGCCGGCAGGACGGTGGAAGCGGGCGGAAGGCAGGTCCGGGTGAAAATCTCCGAACGGCCGGGAAAGCAGACCGCCAAGGTGGAGGCCGACGACCTGCTCAACGTGATCGGCGGCCGCGCCGGGCGCGAGCAGTTGCGGCGGGAGGCGGAGCAGGTTGTGTTGAGAAAGGAACGCAAGTGAACGAAGTCGGACCCAAGCTCGATGAACTGGAGCGCGTGCTGCGCGGCATCGGTCCCGTCGCGGTCGCGGTGAGCGGCGGGGTGGACAGCCTCACGCTGGCGGCGTTCGCGCACCGGGCTCTCGGCGAGGATGTGCAGATGTTTCACGCGGTGTCGCCTGCCGTTCCGCACGAAGCCACTGTGCGGGTGCAAAAGCTGGCGGATGGCGAAGGCTGGGCCCTGACGGTGATCGACGCGGGCGAATTCGACGATGCGGATTACCGCAGCAACCCGGTCAACCGCTGCTTTTACTGCAAGACCAACCTGTATGGCGCGGTTGCGCCGCGGACCACCGCGCAGATCGTCTCCGGCACCAACCTCGACGATCTCGGCGAATATCGGCCCGGCCTCGAGGCCGCAAAGAACTACGGCGTGCGCCATCCCTTCGTCGAGGCCGGTATCGACAAGAACACGGTGCGCGCGATTGCGCGGCATCTCGATCTGGCGGAGGTCGCCGAACTGCCGGCGGCACCCTGCCTGTCGAGCCGGATAGAAACCGGAATCGCGATCGATCCGGGCATGCTCAAGCTGGTGCACGCGGCGGAGCGGCTTGTGTCGCAGGCACTGACGCCGCGTACGGTGCGTTGCCGGGTTCGGGCAAAGGGTGTAGTGGTGGAACTGGATGAACAGAACCTTGCGGCGCTCGATTCATCGCGGCGGCAGTCGCTGTCGGCACAGGTGGGCCGGCTGTTCAGCGACGGAGGTTTCGACTATCCGGTGTCGCTTGCGCCTTATCGCAGCGGCAGCGCCTTCCTGGTCAGGATGGCCTCACCCCCCGCCCTCTCCACAAGTGGAGAGGGAGCCAACTGATTCTTGCACCCTCTCCGCCCGCTTGCGGGGGGAGAGGTTTCGCCGACTCGGCAGTTGCGGGGAGCAAGAGGGGCGGGAGGCGAAACAATAACGCGTTACCCGCAATCGGCCGACTTTGTCGGTAACGTGTCCGCGCGTTGGGGTGAGGTGGGTGGATTGACATGAC
>DASQOP010000208.1:0-3713 GCA_035644415.1 Burkholderiales bacterium | reverse complement strand
TAGAAGACCTCGAGGACTCCCCGTCTTCGGGCGCGGCAAAACCGTCGCCGATTCTAACAGACGGCAGTCTGCTGGACGCCTACTCGAACGCGGTGGTATCGGCTGCGGACAGGATCAGCCCGGCGGTGGTGAAAATCGACGTGCGTCGCAACGCCAAGCAACACCGGAGCGAAAGCGGCGGCAGCGGTTCCGGTTTTCTGTTCACTCCGGACGGATTGATCCTCACCAACAGCCACGTCGTGAGCGGCGCGTCTGAAGTTGGGGTCAGTCTGCGCGACGGGCACAGCCTGGACGCCGACATCCTCGGCGACGATCCCCACACCGATCTCGCGCTGGTGCGGGTGTCCGGCTCGAAGCTGCCCACGGTGCAGTTCGGAACTTCGCGCGGCATCCGCGTGGGACAGCTCGCAATCGCCATCGGCAACCCATACGGCTTCGAATGCACCGTCACCGCGGGAGTGGTCAGCGCGCTCGGCCGTTCGATGCGTGCTTATTCCGGGCGGTTGATAGACGACGTGATCCAGACCGACGCCGCGCTGAATCCCGGTAACTCCGGCGGGCCGTTGAGCAACTCCCGCGGCGAGGTGATCGGAGTGAACACCGCGATCATCATGGCGGCACAGGGCATCTGTTTCGCCACCGCGATAGACACCGCGAAAGTAGTGGTCGCACAGATACTCCGGCACGGCCGGGTCCGGCGCGGCTGGCTCGGCATCGCCGGGCAGAACATGCCGTTGTCGCGGCGCATGGTGCGCTATCACGAGCTCGAGATCGAGAGCGGCGTGCGTATCGCCTCGGTGGAGTCCGGCAGCCCGGCGGAAAAGGCGGGACTGCGGGAAGGCGACGTGGTGGTGAGCTACGACGGCACGGCAGTGGCCGGAATCGACGATGTGCACCGCCTGCTGACCGAAACCAGGGTCGGGCAGGAAGCACCGATCGTGGTGCTGCGCCGTGGAGAGAAACTGGTGCGCCCGATCGTTGCGACCGAGCTGGTACGCTAAACCGCTTTTTTCTCCAATTGCCCGATGATCATCTGTTCCAGCTGCCGGGTGGTGAGCGGCTCCCCGAACAGGTAACCCTGCGCGTACTGGCAGCCGTAGGCGTTCAGGAAGGCGAGCTGGGCCTCGTTCTCGACGCCCTCGGCGATCACCTTGATGCCGAGGCTGCGCGCCAGTGTGATGATGGCGCGCACGATCGCCGCGTCGTTCGGGTCCGAGGAAATGTCGCGCACGAACGACTGGTCGATCTTGAGCACGTCGAGCGGCAGCCGCTTGAGGTACGACAGGCTCGAGTAACCGGTGCCGAAATCGTCGATCGCGATCTGCGCGCCCAAGGCGGCCAGCCGTTCGAGCGTGACGATCGAAGTCTCGGCGTCGTGCATGACCGCGCTCTCGGTGAGTTCGAGCTCGAGGTTTTCGGGTAACGCTCCGGTTTCGTTCATTATTCCCATTACCAGCTCGGCGACATCGTACTGCTGAAACTGGCGGGCCGAGACGTTGACCGCCACCTGCAGCGCAAAGCCCGCGTCCTGCCACTCGCGGATCTGCCGGCACGCGGTCCGCAGCACCCATTCGCCGATCTGTCCTACCAGGCCCGCCTCCTCCGCCACCGGCACGAAACGCGCCGGCGAGATCATGCCGAGCTTGGGATGAACCCAGCGCAACAGCGCCTCGGCGCCGTAGACCTGGCGCGTGGCGAGATCGATCTTCGGTTGATACAGCAGGCTCAGCTCGTCGCGCTGTATTGCGGTGCGCAAGCCGCCTTCGATCAGCATGCGTTCCTGCACTTCCTGGTTCAGGTCGGTGGTGAAGAACTGGAAATTGTTGCGTCCCAGGTGCTTGGCGCTGTACATCGCCGCGTCGGAATGCTTGATGATCTCGTCTACAGTGGCTGCGTCGTCCGGGTACAGGCTCAGGCCGATAGACGCGGAAACGAACAATTCCTGCCCGTCGCTGGGAAACGGCTTGGCGAGATCACTGAGGATCTTCTCGGCAGTGGTGGACAGCGCCTGCAGGCTGGTGACGTTCGGGAACACGATGGTGAACTCGTCGCCGCCCACCCGCGCCACGGTATCGCCTTCGCGGGTGGACTTGCGGATGCGTTCGGCCGCCTGCTTGAGCAGCGCGTCGCCGACGTAGTGGCCCAGCGTCTCGTTGACCACCTTGAAGCGGTCCAGATCGATGTGCATGACGGCGACCCGCAGGCGGTTGCGGTGCGCCTGCGCCACCGCCTGCGTGAGGCGGTCCTGCATCAGGAAGCGGTTGGGCAAGCCGGTGAGCACGTCGTAGTTGGCGAGGAATTGCGCCCGCTCTTCGGCGCGCTTGCGTCCGGTGATGTCGCGCGAAGTCAGGACAATGCCGCGGATGCCGGGGTGCTCGAGCAGGTTGTTGCCCAGCGCCTCAAGATGAATCCAGGAGCCGTCGGCATGGCGGAAGCGCAGAAGCAACGGCGAACGCGGCGCCTGGCCCCGCAGCAACGCATCGAACGCGTCGCGCGCGCGCGCCACGTCCTTGGGATGCAGGGTCTCGAACGGGGTCTTGCCGATCAGCGCGCCGGGGGGATACCCCAGCACACGCGATGCCGCGGGTGACTCGTAGATGGTCATCCCGTTCTCATCGTGGATGGTAATGATGTCGAACGAATTCTGGACCAGCGCGCGGAAGCGTGCTTCGCTTTCCTGCAGCACGTCGGCCTTGCGGCGGTCGCGCGGAGAACGTTCGAAAGGGCCGGATCGCATGATGGTCAGCCCGGCTAGGCCAATACGCCGGAACGGCGGGGCCGAGGCAACGCAACCGAGTCCCCCCCGCCTAAAGCGGGACGGGCGGACATTCCGGCGGAGTTGATCAGCGTGCTCCCGCAATCATCGCGGCCGCGGGCCCCTATTTTTTTCGTCTTGTCCAATTGTGCTTTCGCCGAGGAAAAGGATTCCCGCAAGGCCGGGAACCGGCGCTCCCCCGTTCCTATAGTACTGGAACTATGGTGGCGTTGTTATTGATTCGGCGCATTTTAGGTTCATTTTTTTACATCGCGCTTGATCTTCTTGGCCATTCCGACCCTCAGGTCCAGGGATCTCCAAGCGTGGCTTCGAGCGCCCGGCACACTCTTGAGAATGGCCGGGGGCGGGCTGCCGAGGCAGCTCAACCAAATTCATTATAGACCCCGCCCGGGCTCTGATTTTTTTACGAATTTCGTGTTACGGCAACAAGGTCAATTCGCTACAATCAACAGTTGTACCCCCAAGGCACATCCCCCTGTTCCCGATGAATCGATTCGCCCCACCGGTTTGCGCCGTTGCCTTCTTATTGGCCGGCGCCGCCAATGCTGCGGAATTCGACTGCCTGATCGAGGCACGCCAGCAGGTAGATATCCGCAGCCCGGTGGAAGCGGTGATCGAATCGGTACAGGTCCAGCGCGGCGATTTGGTCAAGAAAGGCCAGGTCATCGCCACCCTGGAATCCGGCCCGGAGCGCGCGGCCCTCGAACTGGCCCGCTCGCGGGCCACCATGCAGGGCGAGTTGAAGGCGGCCGAAGCACGCATGGACCTCGCCCAGAAGAAGATGGTGCGTGCCGAGGAGCTGTTCAAGCAGAACTTCGTTTCGGTCAATGCCCGCGACGAGGCGGTAGCCGAATACCGGTTTTCCACCGAACAACTGCGCCAGGCAAAGGAGAATCAGCAACTGGCGGAGCTCGAAGTACGGCGCTCCAGCGAGGTG
>DASQOP010000207.1:0-7848 GCA_035644415.1 Burkholderiales bacterium | reverse complement strand
GGCAGGGCGGCGCCGAAATGCCGATAGGTCAACACGGTGGCCATGCGCCCGCGCGGCGTGCGTTGCAGATACCCCTGTTGAATCAGGAACGGCTCCAGCACATCCTCGATGGTGTCGCGCTCCTCGCCGATCGCCGCCGCCAGGTTTTCTATGCCAACCGGTCCGCCGCCGAACTTCTCCAGCACCGCAAGCAGAAGTTTGCGGTCCATCACATCCAGCCCGATGTGGTCGACGTCGAGCATCTTCAGCGCGGCGTCGGCCACGTCTTTGGTCACTTTGCCCTGCGCTTTCACCTCCGCGAAGTCGCGCACGCGGCGCAGCAGGCGGTTGGCGATGCGCGGCGTGCCGCGCGAGCGCGTAGCGATTTCCAGTGCTCCGCCGGCCGCGATGTCCACAACGAGCAGGCGCGCCGAACGCTCGACGATCTGCGTCAACTCTGCTGGTGAGTAAAACTCCAGCCGCGAGACGATGCCGAAGCGGTCGCGCAGCGGATTGGTGAGCATGCCGGCGCGGGTGGTGGCGCCTACCAGCGTGAACGGCGGCAACTCGAGCTTCACCGAGCGCGCCGCCGGACCCTCGCCGATCATGATGTCGAGCTGAAAGTCCTCGAGCGCAGGGTAGAGGATTTCCTCCACTACCGGCGAGAGCCGGTGGATCTCATCGATGAACAGGACATCGTTGGGTTCCAGGTTGGTGAGCAGCGCCGCCAGATCGCCGGGTCGTTCCAGTACCGGGCCCGAAGTCTGGCGCAGATTCACGCCCATTTCCCTGGCGATAATGTGCGCCAGCGTGGTCTTGCCGAGTCCCGGCGGGCCGAACAGCAGCACGTGGTCCAAAGCTTCGCTGCGGTTCCTCGCGGCCTGGATGAAAATCTGCAACTGTCCGCGGATCTTCTCCTGGCCGATGTACTCGTCGAGCTGCTTGGGACGCAACGCGCGCTCGAGCGCTTCCTCCTGCGTCGAGATCGGGACGGGCTGAATCAGACGGTCGGTTTCGATCATCCTCTGGTGCCGCGGCGCAGACGTCTTTGAGGCATCAGCCGCGACCGCTCTTGAATTCCTCTAGCAACGGCCGGACCTGGTCGGCATAGGCATCCACCTGCTTGGGCAGCATGCCGGCCACTTCGTCGATGCGCCGGTTGACGATGCCGGTCAGTTTCAGGATCGCAGTCACGAAATACTTCTTTCCGAGCGGCGACAGGGCAAAGCGCTGCCCCTCGACGTTGGCCGCATCCTGGATGGAAAAACGCATCTCCGCGTCCTCCGCGTTCCACAAGTCCTGCATGCGCGTGCGATCGGCCTCGACACCCGCAACGTCTCTCAGCTTGCCGGAAAATGACAGGGCCATCATCACGTGGGTCGACACCGTATGATCCATGATCCTGACCTGCTTGCGGCCCACGTCGGAGCGCAAGTGCGACAACAGCACGTCGAGTTCCTCGGAAGAAAACTCGCGATTGTCAAGGTCATGCCACTGCGGCCGCAGCCAGTCGAGACTTGCCCAATCCTCGGCAATTCTCGCCGTCACCGCTCCGAGCAGTTTTCCTTCCGCGCGCTGCCAGAGCGGCTTGGCGGGATTCCATTCCGGGCCGAGGTTCTGTTCCCGTCCCAGACGGGCTAGCAGCGCGCGAATGGCCAGCAGGCTTTCCTGCTTGAGGTAGTAGTTGCCAATCGAAACCGAGGTCTTGAGATCGTGCAGGTCGATGATTTCGGCGATTTGGTCGTTCTTGCCGCTCGCGGTCTCGGGATTTGCCGCGACGGGCAGCGCGATCGCCAAGGCCAGCAAAGCCGCAGCGACCTGTCGTGTGTCCACAATCATGAAGAACCCGCTCCTGGCTGAGTGCGGCGCCCCATGCCGGCGCCATGAATTGAGCAGGATTATATCCCAGCGTTCCTGCAAATCACTGTCTTCACGTGCTGTTTTATTGTCGTTTCAAGGCGACATTGCGGCGGTCGATTTCCTCGAGATTTTCATTCAGCCCGATCTCCGCGCCGACGCACATGAAACAGACTGGCGATTGCTGTCGCTACGCTTTTGAGAGCAGCTTCAGGGCCTGCCGGATCGCCTCCGGGACAGCGGCTTCAGGAGAAACCTTGGCAAGCGCGGCACCGGCCTCCTTGTCGCTGTATCCAAGCGCGCTCAGCGCGTTGAGCACATCGCCCCTCACAGACCCGGCACTGCCCGATGCGGACGGCGCCACACCTCCGGCCAGCCTATCGCGAAGTTCGAGCAACAAGCGCTCCGCGGTTTTCCTGCCAATGCCGGGAATCTTGGTAAGACGCGCGCCATCCTGTGTGGACACTGCCCTGTATAGCTCCGATACCGACAGACCAGACAATACCGCCAGCGCCGTGCGGGCGCCAACACCGCTGATCTTGAGCAATTGCCGAAACACCTGCCGCTCCTCCTCGGTGCTAAAGCCGAACAGCAGGTGCGCGTCTTCGCGCACCACCAGGTGGGTGTGCAGCGCCACGGTCGAGCCGGTCGCCGGCAGCACAAAGAAAGTGCTCATCGGCACGTCCACTTCGTAGGCGATGCCGTGCACGTCGACCACCACGGTGGGCGGACGTTTTTCGATCAGCTGCCCGGTGATACGGCCGATCACACCAGCCTCCCGCGTTTCATGCGGTACCCCCGCGTCGCGATCTGCCCCATTCCCTGGCCGCCGTGCGCGTGACAGATCGCGCAGGCCAGTGCGTCGGCGGCGTCGGCGCTGGGGTCACCCGACAGCTTGAGCAGCCGGCGCACCATCTCCTGCACCTGTTCCTTGCGCGCGTGGCCGTTGCCGACCACGGCTTGCTTGACCTGTAACGCGGTGTACTCCGATATCGGCAGGCTGCTGATCACCGCGGCACAAATTGCGGCGCCGCGCGCCTGGCCGAGCAGCAAGGTGGATTGCGGATTCACGTTGACGAATACTTTTTCCACCGCGACTTGCTGCGGCTTGATCTCGCCGATCAACTGGCACAACCCCTCGAGAATGGCCTTGATGCGCTCCGGCAGTTCGCCATCGTGCGAGGTGCGGATACAGCCGCTGGTAACGTAAGTGAGCTTCTGGCCAACTTTGTCCAGAACCCCAAAACCGGTGACCCGCAATCCCGGATCAATACCCAAGATTCTCACAAGTTGTCCCAATCGAGGAGGACTTTCCCGTCACCAGTTTCAGAGGAGGTTAATGTTCGGCGACAGCCGCACGTTGCGCCGGAGCTAAACCCCGTCACCCTTAACCCCGGATCGATTCCCAGAATCCTCATGGTCGGTGAGGCGAGAGGCGTGCAGCGGTGAACCTCATTCAGCGTTCCTTCAGCAGGTCGAGCGGATGGCGGAGATTTCCGCTCTGCGGAGCCCCGTGAGGCCGCGTGTCTCTTATCACGCCTCTCGCCTCACGCCTTTTGTCGCTCGCCTCACCCTTCCATCACCGCAGTGGTGTGGATGTCCTGCACATCGTCGATTGCCTCCAAGGCATCGAGGAGCCTTTGCATTTTCGCCGCGTCGTCTCCCGCCAGCACATTCTCCACTGTTGGCTTCATGGTCACCTCCGCGACTTCCGCCCTCAGGCCGCGCTTCTCCAGCTTTTCCTTCACCCCCATGAAATCGTTGGCCGCGGTGATAACCTCGATGCTGCCGTCGTCGTTGGCAATCACGTCTTCGGCGCCCGCATCCAGCGCCGCATTCATGACTTTTTCCTCGCTGGTGCCGGGAGGGAACAGCAATTGTCCGCAATGCTTGAACAGGAAGGCGACCGAACCATCGGTGCCGAGATTGCCGCCGTGCTTGATGAACGCATGGCGCACGTCCGCGACCGTGCGGATGCGATTGTCGGTCATGCAGTCCACCATGACCGCCGCGCCGCCAATTCCGTAACCCTCGTAGCGCACTTCCTCGTAACTCACGCCCTCGAGTTCACCGCTGCCGCGCTTGATCGCGCGCTCCACATTGTCTTTCGGCATGTTGCTGGCATACGCCTTGTCCATCGCCAGGCGCAGCCGCGGATTGGTGCTCGAGTCGGAGCCGCCCAGACGGGCGGCGACGGTGATTTCCTTGATAAGGCGGGTGAAAATCTTGCCGCGCTTGGCATCCGCAGCGGCTTTCTTGTGCTTGATGTTTGCCCACTTGCTGTGGCCTGCCATGACTTCCTCTGCGAAGGCGCCGCAACGGCGCCGGATCCAAATCGCCGCGCCAACCTGAAGTGGTACCGTATACGGCTGATATAATTAAAATTTTATCATACCACCCGATCCTCTCCGGTCCCGGAGAAACCGATGCAACAGTCTCTGCCGATCGGCTCGGAAGTCGGCCGCCGCATCGTCCGCGGCGTGCTCGGCTCGATACTCGGCGGCGGCAGCCGGCGCTGAACGCGGCCGCCCATGCCGTACGACCACTCCCGGCCTTCGCTCGCCGGCACGGCTTGTGTCCTGCTTGCGGCGATGGCCTTCTCCGCGAAAGCGGTCATCGTCAAGCTGGCCTATGCCCATGCGGTCGATGCCGCCACCCTGCTGGCGCTGCGCATGCTTTTCTCGGCGCCCTTCTTCGCGCTCATGGCGCTGTGGTCGGGCCGCGGCGCGGCCGCGGTATCTCTGACCCGCAAGGATTGGCTATCGGTGGCGCTGCTCGGATTCATCGGTTACTACCTCGCCAGTTATCTGGATTTCCTCGGCCTCCAGTACATCACCGCCGGCCTCGAGCGGTTGATCCTGTTCCTCTACCCGACCGTGGTGGTGCTGCTGTCAGCGTGGTTGCTGAAGAAGCCCGTTCGCCGCCACCACATTGCCGCGCTGGTACTGTCCTACGGCGGCATCGCACTGGTGTTTGCAGAAAACCTGGAATTTGGCGGTCACTCGTTCGAAGTGGTGCTCGGCGGCGCGCTGGTGTTTGCCAGCGGTGTGATTTACTCGTTCTACCTGATCGGCACCGGGGAAGTGATCGGCAAGCTTGGCGCCGCGCGCTTCACCTCCTACGCCATGCTGGTGGCCTGCATGGTGGCCATCTTGCAGTTCCTGGTCGCCCATGACCTGTCGGCGTTGGCGCTGCCGCGCCAGGTCTACTGGCTGTCGCTTTTGATGGCGGTCGTTTCCACAGTCATTCCGGCATGGCTGATGTCGGAGGGCATCCGCCGCACTGGCGCCAACCATGCCGCGATGGTCGGCTCGGTCGGACCGGTAGTCACGATCTATCTCGGTTACCGGATACTGAATGAGCCTATCAGCGCGATTCAACTGGTCGGCGCGGCGCTGGTGCTTGCCGGCGTGACGCTGGTCAGCGTAAAGAAAAGTTCCTAGACCTTCCTAGACATTAAATCGGAAGTGCATGACGTCGCCGTCCTTGACGACGTACTCCTTGCCCTCGAGGCGCATCTTTCCGGCTTCCTTTGCGCCATGCTCCCCTTTGTAGGCGATGTAGTCGCCGAAGGCGATGACCTCCGCGCGGATGAAGCCTTTCTCGAAATCGGTGTGAATAACCCCGGCGGCCTGCGGCGCGGTGTCGCCCTTGTGGATCGTCCACGCCCGCACTTCCTTTTCCCCGGCGGTGAAGAAGGTCTGCAACCCCAGCAGGTCGTAGCCGGCGCGGATCAACCGGCTCAGGCCCGGTTCCTTCAAGCCCATGTCGGCGAGGAACACCTGCTTGTCTTCGTCGGAAAGATCGGCGATTTCCGCTTCCATGCGCGCACAGAACGCCACGACCGGCGCGCCTTCCCGGGCGGCGTGCTGCCTGACCAGTTGAAGTAGCGCATTGTCGTCGCCGAATCCGTGCTCCGCGACGTTGGCGGCATACAGCGCCGGCTTGGCCGTAATCAGGCAGAACGGCTTGATGTTGGTCAGCTCCTCCTTCGAAAGAGCGAGCGAGCGCACCGGCTTGGCCTGGTTCAGTTGCGATTGCACCTTCTCCAGCACGGCAACCAGCAACTTCGCATCCTTGTCGCCGGACTGCGCCGGCTTGCGATATCGGGCGAGCGCCTTGTCCGCCGTGGCCAGGTCCGCCAGCGCCAGTTCGGTATCTATGGTTTCGATGTCGGAGAGCGGATCTATTTTTCCGGAGACATGCACCACGTTGTCATCCGTAAAGCAACGCACCACATGCACCACCGCATCGGTCTCACGGATGTTGGCAAGAAACTGGTTGCCCAGACCTTCGCCTTTGGAGGCACCGGCCACCAGACCGGCGATGTCCACGAACTCCACGATCGCGGGAACCACTTTCTGCGGCTTGGCGATAGCAGCGATCTGCGCCAGCCGGGGATCCGGCACTTCGACGATGCCCACGTTCGGCTCGATGGTGCAGAACGGATAGTTCTCCGCCGCGATCCCGGCCCTGGTGAGCGCGTTGAACAGCGTGGACTTGCCGACGTTGGGCAGTCCGACGATTCCGCACTTTAGCGACATGGCGACGGGTTATGAGAGATGGGCGATGGGAACTGTGGCTGTTTGCTCATTTCCCATTGCTCATTGCTCATCACGCTTCGTGTGCAGTTTCAGCATCGCTGCTTCGGTCTTGCCTTCCAGCAGCAGCGGCCACAGCTCCAGACTGCGCTCGATCGCCCCACGAATCAGCGGCAGCTCTTCCTTGCGCGGCGCGTTCAATACATAGTTCGTCACCTGTCCGCGATCGCCGGGATGGCCGATACCGATGCGCAACCGCCAGAATTCCGGCCCCAGATGCGCGGCGATATCCTTCAAACCGTTGTGCCCGGCCACGCCGCCACCGTTCTTGAGCTTGACCTGGCCCGGCGGCAGGTCAAGTTCGTCGTGGACTACCAGGATCTCCGCCGGCGCGATCTTGTAGAACTGGGTGAGCGCCTGCACCGCGCGGCCGCTGAGGTTCATGAAGGTATTGGGCTTGAGCAACCAGCACTCGCGGCCGCCCTCGACCAGCTTGGCGGCCTGGCCGTGAAAACGCGCTTCCTGCCGCAACTGGACGTGGCTGTGCGCGGCCAGACGGTCGACCCACCAGAAACCGGCGTTGTGGCGGGTGCCGTCATGTTCGCGTCCCGGATTTCCCAGTCCTACGACGAGCTTCATGTTGTTTGTCGGCGATTCCGGAAAATGAAACGGCCCGCCGGACGCACGGACGGGCGGGCCGTACAGCCAGGAAGAGGAAAATTACTTCTTGGCGCCCTTGTCGCCTTCCTTCTTTTCGGGCTCCTTCTTGGCGCCTGCAGCGGCCGGTGCCGTGCCCGGAGCCGCTGCTGCGGCGTCGGCGGCGGGTGCACCTTCCACTGCGGCGGCTTCGGCGACAGGAGCGACTTCGGGCTCCGGCTCGACCAGCGCACGCGGTATCTGCACGGTTGCGACTACAGCATTGTCGCCGCGCACCAGTTGCGTCGAATCCACACCCGGGGGCAGCTTCACATCGGCAAGATGCACCGAATGGCCGAGTTCGAGATGCTGCAAGTCGACTTCAACGAATTCGGGCAGATCGTCCGGCAGGCAGGTGATGTCGATTTCGTTCATCACATGGCTGACGATCCCGCCTCCGGTCTTCACCCCCGGGGCGATGTCGGCGTTGATGAAGTGCAACGGCACCTCCATGTGGATCTTCTTGTTGGCCGATACCCGCTGGAAATCGACATGCAACACCTGTTGCTTCCACGGATGCATCTGCACGTCGCGCAGCAGCACGCGGTCCTTCTTGCCGTCCAGGTCCATGCTCAGAATCGAAGCGTGGAAGGTCTCCTGCTTGAGCTGATGGAACAGCGAATTGTGGTCCAGCTCGATGTTCTGCGCCGGTTGCTCGCCTCCATAGACGATTCCCGGCACCTTGCCCGTTCTGCGCAGACGGCGGCTCGCACCCGTTCCCTGCAGCGAGCGGGACATCGCATTGACTTCGATCTTTGCCATGTTGCTCTCCTAA
>DASQOP010000206.1:0-4871 GCA_035644415.1 Burkholderiales bacterium | reverse complement strand
GCGGGCTGGTCGGCGAATTCGACATCGACCTGGTCCATGAATTCTTCCAGGGCTTCGCTAACCACGCGCTGGTGACTTTGCACATCGACAACTTCAAAGGCAGGAACGCGCACCACCAGGCGGAGACCATCTTCAAGGCTTTCGGGCGCGCGCTGCGCATGGCTTCCGAGATGGATCCGCGGGCGGCCGGCGCGTTGCCCTCGACCAAGGGGAGCCTCTGAGCGTTTTTGCGGAACGGGTTTCCGCCCGCATATGCTTCGGCAAGTAATGTTGAAGACGACCCACGAATCACCAAGCGCGCGTGTATGACCGATATAGCTGTCGTTGATTACGGAATGGGCAACCTGCGTTCGGTGGCGAAGGCCTTGGAGCATGTCGCCCCCCGCAAGGTTGTTAGCGTGACCAGTGATCCGGTAGTGCTGCGCTCAGCATCCAGGGTGGTGTTTCCGGGACAGGGCGCCATGCCGGACTGCATGCGTGAGATGGACGCGCGCGGATTGCGCGCGCCGTTACTGGAGGCGGCGAGTAGCAAGCCGTTTCTGGGTCTGTGCATCGGCTTGCAGATGTTGTTTGAGTCGAGCGAAGAGGGTGGCGTCGAGGGTTTGGGCATACTGCCTGGGAAAGTCGGTCGCTTCCCCGCCGAACGCATGGTAGGCGAGCGCGGCGAGAAGCTCAAGGTGCCGCACATGGGCTGGAACCAGGTGTATCAGACCATGTCCCACCCGATGTGGACGGGTATTCCTGATGGCAGCCGCTTCTATTTTGTGCACAGCTACTACGTGAATGAGCGGGAACAGTCTTTGGTGGCGGGTACCGCCCGTTATCCTTTCAGCTTTACCTGCGCCGTTGCGAGGAATAACATTTTCGCCGTGCAGTTCCACCCTGAAAAAAGCCAGTCTGCCGGCCTGCGCCTGTTGTCGAATTTCGTCTCCTGGGACGGAACCAGCCGCGCGTCCGGCCAAAAACGGGCGATTCCCACCGCGAGCGCCTAACCCCTTGTAACCCGTAAGGATCCCCTTGCCTGTCGCAACGGCCTCAACTGGCGCGCGCCACTTGCGACGCCTGCAGCGAGCGATATCCAACCCATGCTGATCATTCCGGCGATTGACCTCAAGGACGGACACTGTGTCCGTCTGAAGCAAGGCTCGATGGCTGACGCCACGGTCTTTTCCGAAGATCCCGGTGCCATGGCGCGCCATTGGCTGAAACTGGGAGCCCGGCGCCTGCACCTCGTGGACCTGAACGGCGCCTTTGCCGGCAAGCCCAGGAACGAAGAGGCCGTGAAGGCCGTCGTTAAAGCCGTTGGTGAGGATATTCCCGTGCAACTGGGCGGCGGCATCCGCGACCTCGATACCATCGAGCGCTACCTTGACGACGGCATTGCTTACATCATCATCGGCACGGCCGCGGTGAAGACCCCGGGATTTCTGCACGATGCCTGTTACGCCTTTCCCGGGCACATCATGGTCGGGCTCGATGCCAGAGACGGCAAAGTTGCGGTGGACGGCTGGTCGAAGGTGACCGGCCACGACGTGATCGACCTGGCCAAGAAATTCCAGGATTATGGCGTTGAGGCGGTCATCCATACCGATATCGGCCGCGATGGCATGATGAGCGGGGTCAACATCAAGGCGACGGTCCAGCTCGCGCGCGAATTGTCGGTTCCGGTGATCGCCAGCGGCGGGATCACCAACATCAAGGACGTTAAGGCGCTGTGCGAAGTCGAATCGGAAGGGATTATGGGCGCAATTACCGGCCGTGCAATTTACGAGGGTACGCTGGATTTTACCGAGGCACAGAAAGTCGCTGACAGGATGGCGGAGAAGACGGCCAAGGCGAAGGAGGGCGAGGCATGAGGTGTAAGTGGTGAGGCCCGAGTTGCGGATACGCGGCGCCCGGTCCGGCAGCGGGCTCGGTCCACGCGATCTTCCTTGATTCGATTCACTGCGACCCGCCGCGACCCGGTCGCTTTTGCGGTGTGCTTCGTCGACCCTTTTCCTCTTGCCTGAGATATCACGTACGACGCATATGGGCCTTGCCAAACGCATCATCCCCTGCCTCGATGTCACCGATGGGCGCGTGGTAAAGGGTGTCAATTTTGTAAAGCTGCGTGATGCCGGCGACCCGGTGGAGATTGCCCGCAGGTACGACGAGCAGGGTGCCGATGAATTGACTTTCCTGGATATCACCGCGAGCTCGGACAATCGCGGGCTCATTCTCGGCATCGTCGAGCAGGTTGCGTCGCAGGTGTTCATCCCGCTCACGGTCGGCGGCGGCGTGCGCGAGGTCAATGATGTGCGCCGGCTGCTCAACGCCGGCGCCGACAAGGTCAGTATCAATACCGCTGCAGTGCAGAATCCGCGACTGGTGGAAGATGCAGCGGGACGCTTTGGTTCACAATGCATCGTGGTCGCGGTGGACGCCAAGCGTGTTCCGGGCTCTGGTAGCTTGCGCTGGGAAGTGTTTACGCACGGCGGACGGCGCTCCACAGGGTTGGACGCAGTCGAGTGGGGGAAAAAAATGCAGGCCGCAGGCGCAGGCGAGGTTCTGCTTACCAGCATGGACCGGGACGGCACCAAAGCGGGGTTCGATATCGAGCTTACTTGCGCATTTTCCGAAGCCCTCGATATTCCCGTGATCGCGAGCGGGGGCGTTGGCGGCCTGCAGCACCTGGTGGATGGAATCGTTCTTGGTAAGGCCGATGCCGTGCTCGCCGCCAGCGTGTTCCATTACGGTGAGTTGACGGTGCAGCAAGCCAAGCAGTACATGGCGCGACACGACATCGAGGTACGGCTGTGAGCGACGCCTGGCTCGACGAGGTGGCCTGGGACGAGCATGGCCTGGTTCCAGCGATTGCGCAGGAGGCGGGCACCGGGAAGGTGTTGATGCTCGCGTGGATGAACCGGGAAGCGCTCGCCGAGACCGTGCGTTCGGGGCGGGCGGTATACTGGTCGCGCTCGCGAGGCAAACTCTGGCGCAAGGGCGAGGAATCCGGCCACGTCCAGTATGTCGGGGAAGTCAGGCTCGACTGCGATGGCGATGTCGTGGTGCTCGAGGTGCAACAGGTCGGCGGAATTGCCTGCCACACCGGCCGCAGTCGCTGTTTCTTTCGCAGGCTCGACAATGGCGCATGGGTCATCACCGAACCGGTGGTCAAGAGTCCGCCGGAAATCTGCGAGTCGAAGCCATGATAGACGCCAACATCCTGCGCCGGCTTGCGGAGGTCATCGACAGCCGCAAGCACGGCGATCCGGGCAACTCCTACATCGCGAGCCTGTTTGCAAAAGGCCACGATGCCGTGCTCAAGAAGGTCGGCGAGGAGGCGGCCGAGACGCTGCTCGCCGCGAAGGACGGTGATAAACTCCATATCGTTCGAGAAACCGCGGACCTGTGGTTTCACTGCCTGGTCATGCTTGCATGGCACGGTCTCGGGCCCGACGACGTGCTTGCCGAACTGAGACGCCGCGAGGGCATTTCCGGGATAGACGAGAAGTCATCCCGACCGAAGTAATCCGGCCAGCGGACTGGATCGTTATCGAAGAACCTGCGGGGCAATCAACCAGAAAAATGGCCGCCGAGAATTGCGTTTTCTGCAAGATCGTCAGGGGCGAGATCCCCAGCCGCAAAGTGTACGAGGACGACGAGATACTGGGCTTTCACGACATCAACCCGGTGGCGCCGGTGCACTTCATGCTGATCCCCAAGGAGCACGTGGCATCGCTCGCACACGTCGAGGATCGGCACCAGCAGGTGCTGGGGAAGATGCTGCTGCTTGCACACCGGCTGGCAAGCGAGCAGGGATCGCCGGACGGGTTCCGCGCCATCGTCAATACCGGGCGGGTGGGACGGCAGGACGTGTTTCATGTACACATGCATGTGCTCGGCGGCAGGGATCCGCTGCCTGGAATGATTCAGCGGTCAAAGTAAACATTTCGTATCGGGAGTGAAAAGATGGGTTCCTTCAGCATTTGGCATTGGCTAATCGTTCTTCTGGTGGTGCTGCTGATTTTCGGCACCAAGAAGCTTCGCAACATGGGTTCCGACCTTGGCGGTGCAGTGCGCGGCTTCAAGGAAGGGATGAAGAGCGCGGACGACGAGAAAACGACGGCCAGGATCGACAGTAGCGGCGCCGGTCAGACTATCGAAGGCGAAGTCAAAGACAAGACCAAGAGCTAGCGGGATACGGCCGCTTTTTGGCGAGCGTCATGTTCGATATCGGTTTTGCCGAGATCTTCGTCATCGGGGTTGTTGCGCTGATCGTAATCGGCCCCGAGCGTCTGCCGCGTGTAGCGAAAACCGTCGGCCATCTGTTTGGCCGCATGCAACGCTACGTTTCCGAGGTCAAGGCGGACATCAACCGTGAAATCGAACTCGATGAGCTGCGCAAGCTGCAGTCCACGATGCAGGATGCGGCGCGCTCCATCGAACAGTCGGTCACCTCGCAGGTCAGCTTCATCGAATCCGAAGTCAAGCAGGCCGGGACCGAAGTCCAGAAGCAGGTGGAATCCGCCGTGGCCCCGGTTTCCGGAATACAGTTAATGCCGACCACCACGCCGGCGAGCGGGAGCGAACCTCCTGCCGAAGAACCGGCGCAGAACGCACCTGTGCCCGAAGAGCCGGAGCCGCAGCTCGAACTGGGATTGGACAAGCCGGCCCCGGACGACAAGCGCGCCTGATTCCGAGGAGCGCGTCGAACCTCGCTTCAGTAACACAAACCAGCGGTCCATAATGATCGAGCCCGATTCCTTCATGTCGCACCTGGTCGAACTCAGGGACCGGCTGTTACGGTGCGTGATCGCGCTTGTGCTGGTGTTCATTTGCCTGTTTCCGTGGGCGCGCAATATCTACTCCATGCTTGCAAAACCCTTGCT
>DASQOP010000205.1:0-2509 GCA_035644415.1 Burkholderiales bacterium | reverse complement strand
GGGCTGCGTGATGCGCAGCTTGATGACGCCGAGCACGGTAAAGAACGAGCAGAACAACAGCGCGAACTGGATGAAATCGAGTACGGCCTCGAAACTGCGGGTGAACAGCAACAGGTTCGCGACCGCGAGCTGGAACAGGATCGCATAGACCGGCGCGCCAGAGCTCGATTTGCGGGCGAATACCCGCAGCGCCGGCATGTCCTCCCCCATGGTCATCATGACGCGCGGGCCGATCCACATCATCGCGCTGATGGAAGACACAAGCCCGATACAAATCATCGCACCGACGACGCGGCCGCCGATCTCACCGAAAATGTGGCTGCCGGCGATCCGCGCGACATCAAGCTGCCCGGACAGTTGGTCGATTGGCGTGGTGTGCAGGAACACCGCGTTCAGCGCGACATAGAGCACGAGGACGATCAGCGTCCCCGCCAGCAGCGCGCGCGGCAGGTTTTGCTGCGGCGTGCGCATCTCGCCGATGATGTAGGTCGCGGCGTTCCACCCCGAAAACGAATACATCACGAACACCAGCCCGATGGCGAAAGGCGCGCTGGTGATGTGGGCGAAGTCCGAAACCGACGGCGTGAACGAGACCGGTTGCGGCGTGCCGATGACAAATCCCGCAATCAGGAACGCGACGATCAGCACGACTTTCAAAATGGTCGAGATCAATTGAAAGGTGCCGGAGTGCCTGACGCCGCCAAGCTGAACAATCGACACCAGCCAGACCACACCGATTGCAAGCACAAGCGGCGGCGCGCCCGGCAGCACCGCTTTGCCGTATTCCCCGAAAGCCATCGCCGCCAGCGCCACCGGTGCGGCGAAGCCGACCGTCGCCGACACCCAGCCCGCCAGAAATCCGAAAGCTGGATGAAAGGCGCGGGTCAGGAAATTGTATTCGCCGCTCGAGCGCGGAAACATCGCGCCGAGTTCGCTGTAGGAAAAAACCCCGCAGAGCGCGACAACGCCGCCGACCGTCCATAACAGCAGAATGGAAAAGCCCGAGGGGATGTCCTTGACCTGAAAGCCCAGGCTGGTGAAGACCCCGACGCCAACCATGTCGGCCACGACGATGGCGGTCGCCACCATGACGGAGACCGTGGTCCCGGCCCCGGAGAGCCGGCCGGGCCACGCCGCGCTTTCCGCTCCTGATGCCGCCATACCGGTCCACGCTTTGGGTCACGCCTGCGATCTTTTCATCGTGCAGGCTGGGCAGTGGCAATTCAAGCAATGCTAACAAAGCTCTAAATGTGAGCATGAATATGGTAGTTTTGTACCATTGAAGGCGGACATTGCGAAAGCAAAGTGGCCGGCCCACAATCGCGACACGATTTGGTGCTCCGTTTCGCGTTCTGGAAGTGGGGAGTTTTTCCGGGTGCTTAACGTTCCCTCAACGTTGGCAGGCTGACATACGCCGATCGCCTTTGGCGATATTGGGGCAAGGGGTGGATGGTCGGAGCGAATCCGAAATTCCAGACGTCTGATCATGTGGGCCAGGTGACGCCACCGGGCGCGACCCGGCATGCGTCGACACGGGTTGCGCAGCATGGCGCCGGTTCTCATCGATGGCGCTGGATCGCCCTTCTGTCCGCGCTTGTCCCGCTCTCGCTCGTACTCGTTCAATGCGGCAAGGCGCCGAACGCTGAAATGCTGGCCGCCGACTCCCAGACGTCAGGAGATTCGTTCGACGATCGGTTCCCGGCGCCGCAATTCAATGATCGCTTCTCGGGCGCCAGTGAGCCCTTGGTGCCGCGACAGTTCTCGGATGCGCTCCGCAAGCGCATGGCTCAGGCGGAGCCCGCCCCTTACAGGGTTGCCTCGCTAGCGCCAACGGTCCCGTACCAGCGCCCCGCCAGAGAAGAACAGACCACACTGGTCAGCCTGAAATCCTCGGCATTTCCCTATCTCGGCAACAATCCGCGCACCGACGAGCCGTTCCTCAACGTTACGAATGGCGACCGCCGCGGCCATCGCGGTCTCGGGGGCAAGGTTTTTTGGCAGGACGAGACCTACAACGATAACCGGGTTCTCATGCATGTCCCGGAGAATTTCGATGTCCGCAAACCGGGCGTGATCGTTGTATTCTTCCACGGCAACGGCGCGACGCTGGAGCGCGACGTGCGCGACCGGCAACTCGTGCCGCAACAGATTTCGGATGCCGGCGTCAATGCCGTGTTGCTGGCGCCTCAGCTGGCGGTCGATGCCGCCGATTCCAGCGCCGGCAAGTTCTGGCAGCGGGGCGGGCTCAAGCGCTTCGTGACCGAGTCATCCGAGCACCTCGCCCGCCTCTACGGCGATCCGGGCACGGCAAAGGCTTTCGCGAACATGCCGATCGTCATCGTCGGCTACAGCGGCGGCTTTGTGCCGGCGGCCTGGAGCCTCGAAGTGGGCGGCCTCGGCAACCGCGTGCGCGGCGTGTTCCTGCTCGACGCGGTGTATGGCGAGCTCGACAAGTTCGCATCCTGGATTGTCGACAACCGGTCCGGCTTTTTTGTCAGCGCCTATACGC
>DASQOP010000204.1:0-14554 GCA_035644415.1 Burkholderiales bacterium | reverse complement strand
CCCCCGGAGACGATCACGTGGTCGGCGATCGTCAGATGGCCCGATATCATCGCACTGCCGCCGAGCTGGCAGTAACTGCCGATGCGTGTGCTGCCGGCGATGCCGACGCAGCCGGCAATGGCGGTGTGCGCACCGATGCGGCAGTTGTGTCCGATCTGGATCTGGTTGTCCAGCTTCACGCCTTCCTCGATCACGGTGTCGTCGAGCGCGCCACGGTCTATAGTCGTGTTGGCGCCGACTTCTACATCGTCGCCGATAACCACCCGCCCTATCTGCGGGATCTTCAGCCAACGCCCTTCGTCCATCGCCATGCCGAATCCATCTGCGCCGATCACCGCCCCGGAATGGATGATGACCCGGTCACCGATCACGCAATCGTGATACACGGTGGAGTTGGCATGCAGGCGCGTGCGCCTGCCGATGCGCGCGCCGCGCCCAACGAAGCAGTTGGCGCCGATCACGCTGCCGTCACCGATCTCCGCCCCCTCTTCAACCACCGCGCAGGCGCCGACCGACGCGGAAGCCGCCACGCGCGCACCGGCCTGCACCGCCGCCTGCGGATGGACCCCGGGTTCGGGCGTGGCCTCTGGATTGACCAGCGCCGCGACGCGCGCGTAATAGGCGTAGGGATACTTGCAGACGATGCGCGGCAGGGCCGTGGCATCGCGCGCTTCCTCGCCCAGGATTACGGCGCGGGCGCGCGTGGAAGCTAGAAGTTTCTGATATTTGCGGCTGGCAAGAAAAGACAGCTCTTCCGGCCCCGCCGTCTCCAGCGGCGCCACCTGGCGGATGCGAGTGGCGGCATCACCGACCACGGTTCCGCCAAAGTGGTCGGCGAGCTCCGCCAGGCTGAAAGACTTGCGGACGTCCCCCGTCATGCGAGCGTCGCCGTGATGGGCGCTGCCGGAGGCGTGGACTCAGGCATGGTTCCCGGGAAAGGGCCGTCGCACACCGCAGCGTCTTACTTGTCTGCGAGCGCCTTGATGACCTTGTCGGTGATATCGAGCCGCGGACTCATGTAAACCGCCTCCTGCAGAATCAGGTCGAATTTTTCCGTTTCCGCGATCTGCTGTATCACCTTCTGGGCACGCTCCAGCACGGCGGCCATCTCCTCGTTCCTGCGCAAATTCAGGTCTTCGCGGAACTCGCGCTGCATGCGCTGCAGCTCCCGGGTCATGCGCGCCAGTTCCTGCTCCTTGTCGCGACGGTCGGTTTCGCTCATGGTCATCGCTTCCTTTTCCAGGACCGACTGCAGATCGCGCGTCTGCTTGGCGAGCTTCTGGATTTCCTGGTCGCGGGGCGCAAATTCCTTTTCAATTTTTTTCAGCGCCCTCACCGCCGGCGCCGCTTCCCTGAACACCCGATCGGTCTTGATGAAGCCGATTTTCAGCTCAGCGGCGGCGGGCGCATTCGAGCTCGCCAAGAGCGCCACGGCGGCAATCGCAAGCGAGATCTTGTTCAACTTCCGTTCTCCTCTGGTCTGTATGGAGCAAGCGCCGCCTGCTGCAGGCGGCCCGATTCAAAATGTCGTGCCGAACGAGAACTGTATGCGTTGCAGGCGGTCGTCCGGTTGCGGGTTCAGCGCCTTGCCGAAACTCAACTTCAGCGGGCCGACCGGCGAGAACCAGTTGAACGCCAGGCCGGTCGAGTAGCGCATCTCGCCGAAGTCATACTTCTCCCCGACAACACCCGCGTCCGCGAAAAGGCTCAGCCGCACCGACCGGTCTTTGGCGAGACCTGGAAACGGAAACAGGAACTCGAGATTGGCCAGCAGCTGGTGGCTGCCGCCCAGAGAATCCCCGTTCGAGTCCTTCGGGCCGATGGATGCGGTCTCGTAGCCGCGCACCGAGTTTACGCCCCCGAGATAGAACACTTTATAGAACGGCAGCGGCTTTTTGTCGTATCCGTCCGCGTAGCCGACCTGTCCGTTGAAATGCAGCGTGTAGTCCCGAGTCAGAGGATGATACCACTGATGCTGCAGATTGGTCCGGTAGTAGGTCAGGTCGGCGCCGGGCAAGCCCACGTCTGCCGTGATGCGCTGGAATGTGCCACTGGTGGTATAGATCACGCTGTCGCGCTTGTCGCGCGACCAGCCCACGCTGCCCAGAATCGTGTCGGTCCGCGCGCCGAACTCGTTCACGAAATCCACATAGCGCAGCGGGGTGTTCGGCTGCAGTTCGAGCTCGGTGCGCTCGTAGCCAAGTCCGTAATTGACCGTGTCGTACTCGGTGACCGGCACGCCGAAGCGCACGCCCCCGCCAATCGTGGACGTCTTGTAGCTGGCGATCGCCAGCGATGTCGCGTTGACGTCACGTTTGTAAATGTCGAAGCCGCGGCTCACGCCGTCGTCGGTGTAATACGGGTTGGTGTAGGAAAGCGCGTACGTGCGGTTGATGCTGCCGGTGTTTACCTGAAAGGACAGCGCGTTTCCGCTGCCGAAGATGTTGCTCTGCGACACGCCCGCCGACAGAATCACTTTTTCCGCGCTGGAATAGCCGACTCCGAAAGTGAGATTCCCGGTGGCGCGCTCGTTGACCTTGACATCGACATCTACCTGGTCGGAGGTTCCGGGTACGCCCGGCGTGTCGATTTGCACATCGGAAAAGAAACCGAGCTTGTCGATACGCTGTTTCGAGCGGTTCAGTTTTTCGGTGGAGTACCAGCCGCTTTCCAGTTGCCGCATCTCCCGGCGGATGACCTCGTCCCGGGTATTGGTGTTGCCGCTGATGCCGATGCGCCGCACATAGACGCGGCGGCCTGGGTCGACATAGAGCGTGAACGCCACTTCACTTTTGTCGCGATCGATTTCCGGCACGGGATTGATGCTGGCAAAGGCATAGCCCTCGTTGCCGAGCCGGTCGCCGATCAGCTTGGTGGTCTCGGTCAAACGTTCCCGCGAAAACACGTCGCCCTTTTTCAGCTTGATCAGTTTGCGCAGTTCCGCTTCCGGCGCGATCAGTTCGCCGGCGAGTTTCACATCCGTGACGGTGAACTTCTTGCCTTCCGTGATGTTGACTGTGATGAAGATATCGCGCTTGTCGGGCGTGATCGAGACCTGGGTCGAATCGATGGTGAACTCGAGATAACCCTGATTCAGATAGAAGGTACGCAGAGCCTCGAGGTCGCCCTGCAGCTTGGGCTTCGAGTACTGGTCGTTCTTGCTGTACCAGGTGAGCCATCCGGGGGTGCGCAATACGAATTCGTCGCGCAGCTTGTCGTCCTTGAATACGCTGTTGCCGACGATGTTGATCTGGCGGATTTTCGCCACCTCGCCCTCCGAAATGTCGAAATTGATCGCCACCCGGTTGCGTTCCAGCGGGGTCACAGTGGTGGTGATGGTGACGCCGTACTTGCCGCGACTGATGTACTGGCTCTTCAACTCCTGCTCGGCGCGTTCCAGCAGCGCGCGGTCGAAAATCCGCGATTCGGCAAGGCCGATCTGTTTCAGTCCGTCCTTGAGTTGCTTGGCGTCGAACTCCTTGGAGCCGGCGATTGCGATCTGCGCGATGGCCGGCCGCTCTTCGACTACGACCACCAGCACGTCGCCATCCTGTTCCAGCCGGACGTCCTTGAAGAAACCGGTGGCGTAGAGCGCTTTGATTGCGGAGGTCGCGCGTTCCTGATCGATGGTGTCACCGACCTTGACCGGCAGGTAGCTGAACACCGTTCCCGCCTCGGTGCGCTGGATGCCCTGGACGCGGATGTCTTTTACCTGAAAAGGTTCGAAAGCGAGGGTGGATAGGCTGACGAGGCTCGATAAGGCCAGTAACAGTAAGCGTTTCTTCATCCGCTCTCAGCCACCGAACAGGCGGTTTATATCGTTATAGATTGCAAACGCCATCAAGCTGAACAGCAGAACGATTCCTAGCTGCTGGCCTATTTCCATCACCCGGTCCGATACCGGGCTGCCTTTGATGATTTCGGCGACATAATACATGAGGTGTCCACCATCCAATAACGGCACCGGCAAAAGGTTCAGCACGCCGAGGCTGATGCTGATCAGGGCCAGAAAACTGAGATAGGCGAGCCAGCCCATCTGCGCCGACTGGCCCGCATAGTCCGCGATGGTGATGGGGCCGCTCAGATTCTTCAGCGACAGCTCGCCAACGATCATCTTGCCGAGCATCTTGAGTGTGAACAGGGATACTTCCCAGGTGCGCTCAAGCGCCTTCACGGCCGCTGCTGCCGGGCCGTAGCGCACCTCGGTGACCAGTCTTTTCATTTCAGCCTCGTCGACGTGCGGGGCCGCGCCGATGCGTCCCACGGTCTTGCCGCCTTCGGTCTTGGCTTCCGGAGTGACGGTGAGCTGGAACACCGTATCCGTGCGCCTGACACGCATCGTCAGCGCGCGGCCCGCGGCCGTGCTGACCGCCGACACCAGTTCATCCCAGTGCGCGATCGGCCGGCCGTCCACTTCGACGACTTCGTCGCCCGGTTTCAGTCCGTCGCGCTCGCCCGCGCCGCCCGCGATCAGGCGTCCGATGACCGGCTTGAGCGGCGGTTGATAGCGGGTGATACCGACCGACTGCAGCAAGTCGCCGTCGATGTGCTCCGGGCCAATTCGCGACAGATCCAGCCGTCCGAAATTGATGTCGCCGCGTTCGCTCTGCAGTTCGACGCGCACCGCTTCCTTGCGGAGTGCATTCTCGAGCAACACCCAGCGGACATCCTGCCAAGTGCTCACCTGCACCTCGCCGATGCGCCTGATCAGGTCCCCGGCGTGAAATCCGGCATGAGCCGCCGGCGTGTCCGGCAGTGGGGCGCCGACGACCGGACGGATTCCAGGCAGACCGTGAACGAACAGCAACCAGTAGAGCAGGATTGCCAGCAGAAAATTGGCGACCGGTCCGGCGAGAACGACGGCGAAACGCTTGGCCACCGGCTGCACGTTGAAGGCGCGATGGCGCTCCTCCGCCGCCACGGGGCCTTCGCGCTCGTCCAGCATTTTCACGTAACCGCCGAGTGGAAACGCGGCGATCGTCCACTCGGTGCCATCGCGGCCGAACTTTCGCTTCCACAGCGGCATGCCGAATCCCACCGAGAATCGCAATACTTTGACGCCGCACAGGCGCGCGACCAGATAGTGGCCGAATTCGTGAAACACGATCAGCACGCCAAGCGCGACGACAAATGCGATCAGGGTCGAAATCAGCGACATCGGCTATTCAATGGGTAACGGTTTCAAGTCTTTGCATCGCCGTGCGACGCGCAAGTGAATCGGCGGCCAGCACGTCTTCCAGAGATTGCACCGGAGCCGCCGCCACGCGCTCCAGCACTTCTTCCACCAGCTCGGGGATGCGGTCAAACGCAAGCCTGCGTTCGAGGAAGCTTGCCACTGCGACTTCGTTCGCGGCATTGAGCAGGATTGGCGCGCTGCCGCCCGCCTGCAGCGCCCGGTACGCCAGCCTCAGGCTGGGAAAGCGGTCCAGATCCGGGCGTTCGAAGCCGAGCGAGGCGACCGCAAACAGGTCGAGCGCCTCGACGCCCGGATCGATGCGCTCCGGATAAGCGAGTGCGTGGGCAATCGGGGTACGCATGTCCGGATTGCCCAGTTGCGCAAGCACGGAACCATCCACGTACTCGACCAGCGAATGCACAATGCTTTGCGGATGTATGACCACTTCGATCTGCGCCGATTTCGCCCGGAACAGCAGACTCGCCTCGATCACTTCCAGTCCCTTGTTCATCAACGTGGCCGAGTCCACCGAGATCTTGCGGCCCATGACCCAGTTCGGATGCGCGCACGCCTGCTCGGGCGTGACCTGCGCCAACTGCGCCCGCGCCGCCCGCAGAAACGGCCCGCCCGACGCGGTAAGCCACAGGCGTTTGACCCCGGCGCGGCCGAAGTCGCCGTCGAACTCGCGCGGCAGTGCCTGGAAAATCGCGTTGTGCTCGCTGTCGATCGGCAGCAGCACCGCACCGCTGGCCCGTACCGCGTCCATGAGCAGTGCGCCCGCCATGACCAGCGCCTCCTTGTTGGCGAGCAAGAGCTGCTTGCCAGCACGCGCCGCCGCCAGAGTCGAGGCCAAACCCGGAGAACCAACGATCGCCGCCATTACTGCGTCGACCTCGGGCGCCGCGGCGATCTGCGCCAGCGCCGCCTCGCCCGCCAGCACCTCGCATTTCAGCCCGGCTGCGCGCACCTCGACGCGCAGTTGCTCCGCGGCCGCCGCGTCCGCCAGCGCGGCATATTTCGGCCGGAACTTCAGGCATTGCGCCAGCAGCCGGTCCACCTGGCGATCGGCGGACAATGCAGTCACTTCGAAACGGTCGGGATGGCGTTCCACCACCGCCAGCGTACTGGCGCCGATGCTGCCGGTGGAACCGAGGATGGCCAGGCGCTTCACGCTGACCACGCCGCCTGGATGAAGTACAGCGCGGCGAACGGCAACGCCGCGGTGAGGCTGTCGATGCGGTCGAGCACGCCGCCGTGGCCGGGAAGCAACTGACCGCTGTCCTTGGCGCCTGCCTGGCGCTTGATCCACGACTCGAACAGGTCGCCGACGATGCCGAACGCGGTCAGTACGCACGCGAACAGCAACACGCCGAGTCGATCGTAACCGTTTGCCGATGGCTGCAGGATCAGGCTTGCCGCCAGCGCATAGCCGAGCACGGCGATGTAGGCGCCGATGACGCCTTCCCAGGTCTTGCCGGGGCTGATCTGCGGCGCCAGCTTGTTGCGTCCGAAACGGTGGCCGGCGAAATACGCTGCGGTGTCGGCGACCCACACCGCCCCGAGTACGACCAGCAGCAGCCACGCCGACTGCTGCAGCCGGACCACCGCCAGCCAGGCCGGGACCAGTACGATCCAGCCGGCAACGGCAAGCAGCAGCGGCTGTGATACCCGCCACTTGCTGTAGAGCCAGACCGGCACCGCGATCGCCCAGAACAGCAGCGCCAGCATGAACAGCGCCGTCGCGAGATTCATCGCCAGGGCCAGCAATCGCGGCGCGGCTGCAACCGCGATCAGCATCAGGCAACTGGCGAGCACCACGGCGATGAACAGCGCGCGAGCGCCGCGTCCGTACCCGGCGAGCTTCGCCCATTCAAGCGCGCCGAGCGTCGTGGGAACGGTCATCAGCAGCGCCCAGCCGGGATTGGGAAGCAGGAAAATGCAGGCGAGCAGCAGCGGCAAGACCACCGCCACGGTAAGCAAACGTTGTTTGAGCATGCGGCGGGGCGCTGCAGCGGAGGTTTGCGCCGCAGCCGGATCATCGCTATTCCCCAACGGTCCCACGCGAGGTTCCGGCCGGCGCAGACTCCGCGCCGAGTTGTTCGCTGGTGCGGCCGAACCGGCGTTCCCGGCTGCGGTAGGAGTCAATGGCGCGAGCCAGCGCCTCAGCGTCGAAATCCGGCCACAACTCGTCGGTGAAGTAGAACTCGGTATAGGCCAACTGCCACAACAGGAAGTTGCTGATGCGCTGCTCGCCGCCGGTACGGATGAACAGATCGGGCTCGGGCGCGTAGCTCATCGACAGGTGCGGGGCAAGATGGGCCTCGCGGTACGCATCCTGCGGATTCGGCAGTTCCCGCACCATGCGGTTGACCGCCTGCAGGATGTCCCAGCGTCCGCCGTAATTGGCGGCAATGGTGAGCGTGAGCCGGTCGTTGCCGGCGGTCAGCTGCTCCGCGTTGCTGATCAGAGTGGTCAAACGCGGCTCGAAGCTGGACAGGTCGCCCACCACCCTGAGACGGATCCGGTTGGCGTGGAGCTTGCTCACCTCCTGTTCGAGCGCCATCACGAACAACTCCATCAGGAACGAAACTTCGTCCTTTGGACGGCGCCAGTTTTCGCTGCTGAACGCAAACAGCGTCAGATACTCGACGCCGCGTTCGATGCTGGCCTTTGTGGTCGCGCGCACCGCTTCGAGCCCGCGACGATGACCTGCCACGCGCGGCAGGAAGCGCTTCTTGGCCCAGCGCCCGTTGCCATCCATGATGATGGCGATATGGCGCGGGACGGCGCGGACTTCGGGAACGGCAAGGGTGGCGCTGGTGAACACGTTTGCGTCAGACCGCCATCAGGTCAGCTTCTTTGGCCGCTAAGGCCTTGTCGATCTCGGCGATGTAGCGGTCGGTCAGTTTCTGGATGTCTTCCTGGGCACGGCGCTCGTCGTCTTCCGACACCGCTTTTTGCTTCAGCAATTCCTTGAGCGCCGTGTTGGCGTCGCGGCGGATATTGCGCACCGCCACGCGCGCATTCTCGGCCTCGCCCTTGACGACCTTGGTCAGGTCGCGGCGGCGTTCCTCGGTCAGCGCCGGCATCGGCACCCGCACCGTGTCCCCCATGGTCGCGGGGTTCAACCCCAGATCGGCCTCGCGGATGGCCTTGTCGATCACCGCGACCATTTTCTTTTCCCAGGGCGTGACGCCGATGGTGCGGGCATCTATCAACGACACGTTCGCCACCTGGTTGAGCGGCGTGGGATTACCGTAATAGTCGACCTGGATGTGATCCAGGATACCGGTGTGGGCGCGGCCGGTGCGGATCTTGCCGAGATCGGCCTTGAGCGTATCCAGCGTCTTGTGCATCTTCTGATCCGCCGATTTCTTCACGTCTGCAATTGTCATAGGCTCCCTCTTTTCAGCTTCTCAGGCGTGGACCAGCGTGCCTTCGTCTTCGCCGAGCACCACCCGTTTGAGTGCGCCCGCCTTGAAAATGCTGAACACGCAGATCGGCAGCTTCTGGTCGCGGCACAAGGTCAATGCGGTGGCGTCCATCACCTTGAGCTTCTTGACGATCGCCTCGTCGAAGCTGACGCGCTGATAACGCATCGCGTCCGGATGGGTCTTGGGATCGTCGGTATAGACGCCGTCCACCTTGGTGGCCTTCACGACGATGTCCACGTTCATTTCCATGCCGCGCAGCGCTGCCGCCGTATCGGTCGTGAAGAACGGGTTGCCGGTGCCGGCGGCGAAGATGACTACCCGGCCTTCTTCCAGGTAACGCATCGCCTTGCCGCGGATATAGGGTTCGGCGACCTGCTCGATATTGATCGCCGACTGCACCCGGCTCTTGAGCCCTTGCCTGCGCATCGCGTCCTGCAGCGCTAAGGCGTTCATCACCGTGGCCAGCATTCCCATGTAATCCGCCGTCGCACGGTCCATGCCGGCCGCCGCCGGCGCCATGCCGCGAAAGATGTTGCCGCCGCCGATGACCACGCCGACCTCGACCCCGAGCCCCACCACTTCCTTGACCTCCGAAACGATGCGGTCGATGGTCTCGCGATTGACCCCGTAGGCATCGTCGCCCATCAGGGCTTCGCCCGACAGCTTGAGCAGGATGCGCTTGTAGGCTGGCTTCATCGCGCCGCGGCCGGTCCGGATCAGCGCGCCTGGGCAGCCTGCGCCATCACTTCGGCAGCGAAATCGGTTGCCTTTTTCTCGATGCCCTCGCCGACGATGAACAGCGTGAACGCATGCACCTTTGCGCCCTTGGCCGCGAGCAGCTTCTCCACCGTGGTCTTGTCGTCCTTGACGAATGGCTGGCCCAGCAACGTGACCTCGGCAAGATACTTGTGCACGCTGCCCTCGACGATTTTTTCCACGAGGTTGGCCGGCTTGCCGGATTCCAGCGCCCGGGCCCTGGCGATCTCGCGTTCGCGTGCGATCAATTCCGCCGGGACCTGGTCCCGGGACACGGAAATCGGCTTGGAAGCCGCCACGTGCATCGCCAGGTCCTTGCCGAGCGTATCGTCGCCGCCCTCCAGGTCGACCATCACGCCGATCCTGGTGCCATGCAAATAGTGCGCAAGCCTGCCCTTGGCCTTGTGCACCGCGACCCGGCGCACGCCGATGTTCTCGCCGAGCTTCATCACCAGCGCCTGGCGCGTCGCCTCCACGCTCTCGCCCGAGGCAAGCCGTGCCCGAGTCAGCGCCTCGACATCGGTGATGCCGCCGGCTGCGGCGAGTTCCGCCACCGCTTTCGCAAACCCGGCGAAATTCTGGTCCTTGGCGACGAAGTCGGTCTCGCAGTTCACTTCCACCAGCGCACCCAGCTTGCGGTCGCCCGACAAGTGAATGCCGATCGTGCCTTCGGCAGCGACCCGGCCGGCGACCTTGCTCGCCTTTGCGCCGCTCCTGATACGCAGCAGGTCCTCAGCCTTGTTCATGTCGCCACCCGCCTCTTCCAGCGCCTTCTTGCATTCCATCATGCCGAGCCCGGTGCGGCTGCGCAGTTCCTTGACCATGTTTGCGGTGATTTCCGCCATTCTCGATTGCTCCTGGTTCCTGGTTGCGCGCCTGCCGCGCGGTTTCTGAATCTTCGGTTAAAAAAAAAGGGCGTACGCCCTTTTTTCTGCGACGGCCCGGATCAGGCCGGCGCCTGTTCCTCCGAACTGTCCACCTCCACGAATTCGTCGCTGACGATCTGCTGGACGATCTGGCTGCGGCCCTCCAGGATCGCGTCGGCCATGCCGCGCACGTACAGGCGCACCGCGCGGCTGGCATCGTCGTTGCCCGGAATAACGTAGTCCACGCCGTCGGGGGAATGGTTGGTGTCCACCACCCCGACCACCGGGATGCCGAGCTTGTTGGCTTCGGTGACCGCGCCCTTCTGGTAACCCACGTCCACCACGAACAGCGCGTCCGGCAATCCGTTCATTTCCTTGATGCCGCCGAGGCTGCGGTCCAACTTGACCATCTCGCGCTGGAAATTGAGCTGCTCTTTCTTCGACAGTTTCTCGATCGAGCCGTCCTGCACCATCTGCTCCATATCGCGCAGGCGCTTGATCGACTGCTTAACCGTCTTGAAATTGGTGAGCATGCCGCCCAGCCAGCGGTGATCGACGAAGGGCGTGCCGGCGCGCAGCGCCTCCTCGCGGATGATCTCGCGCGCCTGGCGCTTGGTGCCGACGAACAGGATGCTGCCCTTGTTTGCGGCCAGCTGGCGCACGAACTTCACCGCATCCTGGTACATGGCCAGGGTCTTCTCGAGGTTGATGATGTGAATCTTGCTGCGATGGCCGAAGATAAACGGGGCCATCTTGGGATTCCAGTAACGGGTTTGGTGCCCGAAGTGAACTCCGGCTTCGAGCATCTGACGCATGGTGACCGACATGAACTTCTCCTGTAAGGGTTGAGCCTCCGCTCGCCGGAACCCGATAGTCGGGCACCCTTCCGATCCGGCAGAGCCGGATTTTTTATCGCTCACGCCGGCATGACCCGGCGCGAACTGGCAAGCGTGCGAATTGCTCCGATCAAAACCACCGGAGCTAACAAAAAATTATATCAGCGCGAGCCCGGTTGCCTCAAGCATTTTTATGCGCACTCAAGGGTTTACCGCCCCGCCTGTGGCGGCGTGACGCTGCCGACGGGCTTCGTACAGGCAGATGCCCGCCGCCACCGACACGTTCAGGCTTTCCACCTGGCCCAGCATCGGGATCGCGATCAATTCGTCGCAGGTCTCGCGCGTAAGCCGTCGCAGCCCTTCTCCCTCCGCGCCGAGCACCAGCGCCAGCGCACCGGAAAGCCTGGATTGGAACAATGTGGTGGCGCCGGCTTCGGCCGCGCCGAGTACCCATATTCCCTTATCTTTCAGGTCTCTGAGCGCGCGTGCCAGGTTGGTGACGACGATAAAGGGCACGCTTTCCGCCGCGCCCGAAGCGACTTTGTGCACGGTGGCGCTGAGGCCGGCCGCCCGGTCCTTGGGTGCGATCACCGCATGCACCCCCATCGCGTCCGCGACCCGCAGACAGGCACCCAGGTTGTGCGGGTCCTGCACCCCGTCCAGCACCAGCAGCAACGGCGGTTCGGTCGCGCTTTCCAGCACCTCTTCCAGCGAACCCGCCGGGGCCGATTCCTCGACAAAGGCGACCACGCCTTGGTGCCGCGAGCCCTTCGCCAGCCCATCGAGGCGCGCTGCGTCGGCATGGTGAACGCGCACGCTGCCGGCCTTGGCCAGATCCGCCACCCTGCGGGCACGCGGATCATTCCGCCCGGGGTCCAGAAACACTTCGAACACCGCCTCCGGCCGGCGCCTGAGCGCCGCGGTGACAGCGTGCAGCCCGTGTATCGCCCGCCTGCCGCTCATTTGCCCTTCGACTTCGGCTCGTCGAGCACGAAGTCGATCTTGCTGGTCTCGAGATCCACCCGCACCAGCTTGACGGACACCCGGTCGCCGAGCCGGAATCGTTTGCCGGTGCGCTCTCCCAGCAGTTGATGCTTGGCGGCATCGTAATGAAAATAATCCGACCCCAGTTCGGAAATGTGCACCAGACCCTCCACGTACACCTGGTCGAGCGCGACGAACACGCCGAAGCTGGTAACGCCGCTGACGGTGCCGGTGAAGCGCTCGCTGATGCGATCCTGCATGTAATAGCACTTGAGCCAGGCCTCGACGTCGCGGGTGGCCTCGTCGGCACGGCGTTCCGTCTCGGAACAGTGCACGCCGATCTCGTGCCAGTCGCCTGGGTCGTAACGTTTGCCTGCCAGCACTGCTTTTATGGAACGATGAATGACAAGGTCGGGATAGCGGCGGATCGGTGAAGTGAAATGGGTGTAGGACTCGTAGGCCAGCCCGAAATGGCCGACGTTGTCCGGGCTGTAGATCGCCTGGCGCAGCGAGCGCAGCATCACCGTCTGCAGCAATTGCACATCCGGGCGGGTCTTGATTTTTTCCAGCAAGCGCGCGTAGTCCTTGGCCTGAGGTTGGTCGCCGCCAGTGAGCTGCAGCCCGAACTCGCGTAGAAACTCGCGCAGCGCCGCCAGCTTTTCCGGAGTCGGGCCTTCGTGCACGCGGTACAGCGCCGGATGATCGTGGCCGGACAGGAAATCGGAGGCGGAGACATTGGCCGCCAGCATGCATTCCTCGATCAGGCGGTGGGCATCGTTGCGCTCGGTGGGGACGATGCGCTCGATCTTGCCCTGGCCGTCGAAGAACATCTGGGTCTCGACGGTTTCAAAGTCGATCGCGCCGCGCAGTGCGCGCGCCTTGGTGAGGCCCTGGTACAGGGCGTACAACGTCTGAAGTTGCGGAACCAGTTGCCGCAGCTCGCGCGTGGGCTCGCCTTGCGGATCCTCGAGTACCTTCGCGACCTGGGTGTAGGTGAGTCGCGCGCGCGAATGCATCACGGCTGGATAGAATCGATAGGCCCCAATGTCGCCGCGTGCGGAGATGTCCATTTCGCACACCATGCACAGGCGGTCGACCTTCGGCATCAGCGAACACAGGCCGTTCGACAATACCTCGGGCAGCATCGGGATCACACGCCGCGGGAAATACACCGAGTTTCCGCGCAGGCGCGCTTCGAGGTCGATCGGATCGCCGTGCTGCACATAGTGGCTGACGTCCGCAATGGCCACCCACAGCTTGAAGCCCTTGCCGTTACGCTCGGCATAGACCGCGTCGTCAAAATCCTTGGCGGTCTCGCCGTCGATCGTGACCAGCGGCAGGTTGCGCAGGTCTTCGCGGCCTTTGAGATCTTTCTCCGTCACTCCGGCAGGGAACTTCGCAGCCACCTTCTCAATTTCCTTGGAAAATACGTGCGGCAGGTCGTGCTTTCTCAGCGCGATCTCGATCTCCATTCCGGGATCGGCGTAATTGCCGAGCACCTCGACGATGCGGCCAATGGGCCGCGCGTGGGGCTTGGGCTGCTCGATGATCTCGGCCACCACGACCTGTCCGGGTTTCGCGCCGCCGGTGGCGCCGGCGGGGATGAGGATGTCCTGGCTGATGCGCCGGTCTTCCGCCGCCACCACGCCGATGCCGTGTTCGTTGAGGAAGCGGCCCACCACTTTCTGATTGGCGCGTTCGAGTACTTCGACGATCTGGCCTTCGCGCCGGCCGCGCGCATTCACTCCGCCCTCGCGCGCCACCACCCTGTCGCCGTGCAGTACCTTGGACATTTCTCCCGGATTGAGAAACAGGTCCTCGCCGCGATCGTCGCGGATCAGGAAGCCGAACCCGTCCGGGTGGCCCTGCACTCGCCCGTTCACCAGGTCGAGCTTCTCCACCACGCAGATCGCGTTCTTGCGGTTGCGCATGATCTGGCCGCTGCGCTCCATCGCCGCCAGCCGCCGCACGAATGCGTCCATCTCGTGCGGCGCGACGCCGAGCAGTTGCGCGAGTCTGTCCTCGGCAACCGGTACGCCCTGCTCGAGCAGAACCTGGAGAATGTATTCGCGGCTTGGAAGCGGATGCTCGTAACGCGACTGCTCGCGCTCGAGATGCGGGTCGTTGCTGCGCACGTCGGTGCCGCGCGCCTGCGCCGAAGATTTCTTGCGGCTGACGATTTCTGTTTTCTTGTTTGTTTTCATGGAAAGTTTGGGTTCCGGAAAGCGCAAACTGCGTTGACAAAGCAGCGCTTTCCAATTACATTCTGCGCCCTCCCGTGCCGAGATGGCGGAATTGGTAGACGCACCAGGTTCAGGTCCTGGCGGTGGCAACACTGTGGAGGTTCGAGTCCTCTTCTCGGCACCAGCCTGACATCCTCCCCCAATCCGCTTCGCAGACTCCCGTTACCTTGCAGGCGCGAAAGGATGGCGCAGCACGATCATCTCTTCGCGGTCGGGACCGGTCGAGATCAGGTCTATCGGCACCCCACACGTTTCCTCG
>DASQOP010000203.1:0-2017 GCA_035644415.1 Burkholderiales bacterium | reverse complement strand
CGAGATTGCCCGCGCCGGGGCGGACACTTTCGTCGCCGGATCTGCGATCTTCGGCACCAAGGACTACAAGGCCACCATCACCGCCATGCGCTCCGAACTTGCGAAAGCGTCCCCGTAAAGTTCCAGAGCGGACCGCCAAGGACGCCAAGGATAGGCGATCACGGCAAATCCTGTCCGATAGGGGTGCATCGAGGAAAGCCCGCCGGCATAACCATCAACAAAAGATTTCGACACCGTGAGATAACCCTTTTCGTCTTTCCCTTGCGTCCTTGGCGGTGAGAGTTTTCTTTGAGATTCCCGATCGAGATTAAAGCGATAGCGTTCGATCTGGACGGCACGCTGGTCGATACGCTGCCGGACCTGCACGAATCGGCCAACCGGATGCTCGCAGACCTCGGGCGCCCCGCGGTGGCCGAATCCGCGGTGCGGGCGTATGTGGGAGACGGGGTGGACCGCCTGGTCAGACGCCTGTTGACCGGCGATGCAGACGGCGAACCGGATACAGCACTGTTCGATCGGGCCGGAAACGCCTTCCGCCGTCACTACGCAAGTGTGCTGTCGCGTGCATCACGGCCCTTTCCCGGGGTGGTGGAGGGGCTGCAGGAAATGCGCCGCCGCGGGCTCACGCTCGCCTGCATTACCAACAAGCCGTCGGGGTTCACCGACCCGCTGCTGCGCGATATCGGGCTCGCGCCGTATCTGGATCTGGTATTGAGCGGGGACAGCCTGCCGCGCAAAAAGCCTGATCCATTGCCGCTGCTCCATTGCGCACAGGTCTTTGGCGTGCCGGCGTCGCGCCTGCTGATGATCGGCGATTCCCCCAACGACACCCGGGCGGCGCGGGCGGCCGGTTGCCCGGTGTTCTGCGTGCCCTATGGCTACCGGGGCACGCTTGGGCTGCACGAACTGGACTGCGATGCTATAGTACCGGCGCTTCTGGACTCCATGAAACTGGTCGAAATTTCACGGTCATGAACTTTTTGAAACTCGAAAACCTGAGGCTGGAAATCGGAGCCGGCTGGCGCTGGTGGCGCCGGTCCGTGCTCTGGCGCTGCATCTGAGCGTCGCGGTTTCCGTTTCACCGTCTTTCGCAGTTTCAGGAGTTCGTCATGACTGAGCAGGAATTCAAGCAGCTTGCCGCGCAGGGTTTCAACCGCATCCCGGTTGTCCTCGAAACCTTTGCCGATCTCGACACCCCGCTTTCTGTTTATCTCAAGCTGGCCAACAAGCCCTATTCCTATCTGCTGGAATCGGTGCAGGGCGGCGAGCGTTTCGGCCGCTACTCCTTCATCGGCTTGCCCGCGGAGACCCGCTTCGAGGTGCGCGGCCATACCTGTGCCGAGTACCGGCGCGGCATACTGGTGAGCCAGGCCGAGCACGACAATCCTCTCGATTTCGTCTCGGCTTGCCATGCGCGCATCAGGGCGGCGTCCCGGCCGGAGTTGCCGCGCTTTCTCGGCGGCCTGGTCGGCTGTTTTGGCTACGACACGGTTCGTTACGTGGAAAAGAAGCTCGCCGCCACGCGGAAGGCCGACACCCTCCATACCCCGGACATCCTGCTGCTGCTCTCCGAGCAACTGGTGGTGCTGGACAATCTTTCCGGAAAGCTGTTTCTGGTGGTCTATGCCGATCCGCGCGAAGCCGGCGCGTATTCGCGTGCCCAGCAGCGCCTGCAGGAACTGCTGTGGATGCTGCGCCAGCCGGTGGTGGTGCCGCCGGAAGCGCCCACGGCGCCGTCACAGCCTCAGTCCGAGTTCAGCGAAGACGCATTCATCGAGGCGGTGGAGCGCGCCAAGCGCTACATTTTCGACGGCGACATCATGCAGGTGGTGCTGTCGCAGCGCATGAGCCTGCCTTACCATGCCTCGCCTTTGTCGCTGTACCGTGCCCTGCGTGCGCTCAACCCCTCGCCTTACATGTTCTATTTCGACATGGGCGGATTTCACGTGGTCGGCGCCTCGCCCGAGATCCTGGTGCGGCTGGAAAGCGGCATGGTCACGCTGCGTCCGATTGCCGG
>DASQOP010000202.1:0-10830 GCA_035644415.1 Burkholderiales bacterium | reverse complement strand
AATCTGCAGTGCAGACATGACATTGAAGCCGAACCAGCCCACGGTGAGCACCCAGGCACCGAGTGCGAGGAATGGAATGCTCGACGGCGGGTGCGCGGAGATGCCCCCTTCGCGGTTGTAGCGTCCCCGGCGGGCACCGAGCAGGATGACCGCGACCAGCCCGACCCAGCCGCCTACGGCATGCACCACGATCGAACCGGCAAAGTCATGAAACGGCGCGCCGAAGGTGGCCTCCAGCCATCCCTGCACGCCGTAGTTGCCGTTCCAGGAGATGCCTTCGAAGAAGGGATAGATGAATCCGACCAGAAGGAAAGTCGCCGCCAGTTGCGAGTTGAACTTGGCGCGTTCGGCGATGCCCCCGGAGCGATTGCCGGGGTGGCGGCGGCAAAAGTCAGCAGGAAAAAGAACTTGACCAGTTGATACCCGCTGTCTGTCGCGAGCTTGTGTGCCGCCGCGAAGAAGTTGACGCCGTAGGCGAGCGAATAGCCGATGAAGAAATACGCCACGGTGGATACGGAGAAATCCGCGAGGATCTTCACTAGCGCATTCACCTGGTTTTTCTTGCGCACGGTGCCGACTTCCAGAAACGCGAACCCGGCGTGCATCGCCAGCACCATCGCCGCGCCAAGCAGAATGAACAGCGCGTCACTGCTGATTTTCAGGGCTTTCATGCTCCCCTCCCATGTTCTTGCAGGTGAAATCGGATCCCTTCATTCAACCCTCATTCCGAAAAAAACAACTGTCTGTACGATAACGGCTTTAAGGGTGTGATCAAGCACCGGCAACGCCTTTAGGAACCGGTATGGTGCATGTGGCGGAAAATAGGCACAATTGAAGTTCATACGTATTCCCGGGCGCGCTCCCCGGACGGGCTTCGGGTTCCACGGTCCAGTCTGTGTTGGAGGCCGCAGACAGGCGGTTTATAGTGCAACGCAAGCGCGACACCGTCGTCGGTGGAGGCGACATTGCCTCCCCTGACAGCCCACTTCCACTTCTCCAGATAAGGGCATGACGCCGACCTCGACCCTGCACAAAGCCGACCAGCCCCAGCAACAGAGCGACAAGAGGCTCACTCTCGAGCAATTGCTCGCCGACCTTGTCGCCGACAAACTGGTGGCCCAAGACGCGGCTGACAAGCTGCTGGCGCTGCGCCGCAACTTCCGCAGCAGCGACATTCACCCGCTGGTGATGCTTGCCGACCAGAAGTGGCAAGATCCACGCAACCCCAAGAAACTCCTGAATCTGGAGATGCTCACCGAGTGGCTGGCCGGCAAGGTGCAGCTGCCGTACCTGCACATCGATCCGTTCAAGATCGATTTCGCCGCGGTCACCAAGGTGATGTCGAACGCCTATGCCACCCGCTTCCGCATCCTTCCGGTCGGCGTGACTTCGACCGAAGCGCTGATCGCCACCTGCGAGCCGTATGTACGCGAATGGGAAACCGAGCTCGGCCGCATCCTGAGGCTGGAGATCAAGCGTGTGCTGGCCAATCCGGTCGACATCAACAGCTACCTGGTCGAGTTCTACAACCTGGCGCGGTCGGTCAAGGGCGCAGGCCAGCAGCACGGCACACTGCTTTCCGACATCACCAACTTCGAACAGCTCATGCAGCTGGGCGCAAGCGGCAAGGTCGATGCCAACGACCAGCACATCGTCCGCCTGGTCGACTGGCTGCTGCAATATGCCTTTGACCAGCGCGCCAGCGACATCCATGTCGAACCGCGCCGCGACCTGGCCAACGTCCGCTTCCGCATCGACGGCGTGCTGCACCAGGTGTATCAGATCCCCACGCCCATCGTCGCCGCGATGACCAGTCGCATCAAGATCCTCGGGCGCATGGACGTCGTGGAAAGGCGCCGGCCACAGGACGGCCGCATCAAGACGCGCACTGCGGATGGCGAAGAGATCGAGCTGCGCCTGTCCACCATGCCCACGGCCTTCGGCGAGAAACTGGTGATGCGGATATTCAACCCGGACGTGCTGGTGAAGAGCTTCAAGGATCTGGGCTTCTCCGACGAGGATCGTGAGCGCTGGAACCAGGTTACATCGCGTCCTCACGGCATCGTGCTGGTGACCGGGCCGACCGGCTCCGGCAAGACCACCACGCTGTACTCGACCCTGAAACAGGTGGCCTCGCCGGATGTAAACGTGTGCACCATCGAGGACCCCATCGAAATGGTCGAGCCGCAGTTCAACCAGATGCAGGTTCAACACGGCATCGGGCTCGACTTTGCCACCGGTGTGCGCACGCTGATGCGCCAGGACCCCGACATCATCATGGTCGGCGAGATCCGCGACATGGAAACCGCGGAAATGGCGATCCAGGCGGCGCTCACCGGCCATCTGGTGTTTTCCACACTGCACACCAACGACGCGCCCTCCGCGCTCACCCGCCTGCTCGACATCGGCGTGCCGCCTTATCTGCTTCACGGCACCATTCTGGCGGCTATGGCGCAACGGCTGGTGCGCACGCTCTGTCCTCTTTGCCGGGAGGCCGGCACTATCGACGACAGCGCCTGGAACATGCTGATTGCGCCGTGGCGATCTGATAAACCGAAACAGGTTTACAACGCCAAGGGCTGCCTCGAGTGCCGGATGACGGGTTACACGGGCCGGATTGGCGTCTATGAAATCCTGCTGATGACCGCGGGACAGCGGCCGCTCGTCACGGCTGAGACCGATGCCGCGTTGATACGCGAGCAGGCGTACCGTGACGGCATGAAACCGCTGCGGGTCGCCGCCGCGCTCAAAGTCGCCGCCGGCGTTACGACGGTGGACGAGGTGCTCAAGGTAACGCCACCGATTGCAGGTGAGCGCAGGAAAAAATCCTGATTCCGCCTCACCTGATCCCCAAGAGGACCGTCCACTCGTGATCGACGCGGCACGTTTCAATACGAAAGTGCGGGGCAAGGCTGCTCGTGTTGCGTCGGTTTTCTGAGACCTGCCTGCGCGCGTCCGTATCAGCCATCCGTCCACCGGACCCGGTCATCCTCTCCCGCGGTAGTCATGAATCAATTGCTTGAAGCGCTGCGGGAGCTTCCTGCTCCCTCGCCGTACCGCTACGCGGTTCGCATCACCGGGCTGGCGCTGGCGTACTTCGTCGCTGCGCGCATCGGGCTTGAGTACGCCGTCGCCAATCCGGTCATTTCCACGGTTTGGCCCGCTTCGGGCATCGCACTGGCTGTGGTGCTGCTGGGAGGCTTGCGGCTTCTGCCCGCGGTATTCATCGGCGCATTTGCCGTGAACTGCTCGATCCATGGAGCCATAACCGTCTCCGCAATCACCGGACTCGGCAATTCGCTGGAAGTTCTGCTTGGCGCCTTGCTGCTGCGCCGCGTTCTCGATTTTGACGTGCGAGTGTCCAGGCTGCGCGACGTGGTCTGCCTGATCGTCGTGGCGGCGACAATCGCACCGCTGCCGGCCGCACTGCTGGGACCGTTCAGTCTCACGCTGTTCGGCGGCCTCGCTTGGCCCGAGTTCATTCACGCCTTTCGCATTTGGTGGATGGGGGACTCGCTGGGCATTGTCGTGGTCGCGCCTTTGCTTCTGACGTGGGTGGCGAGGCCTGCACTCGACTGGGTCTCACCTCGATTCTGGTACGTAACGATCCTGCTCGCGATTCAGTTTGCGGTGTGCTATGCAGTGTTCGGCGGGCTCCTCGTCAACGACTTCGGATTGAGCCGCGTGACCTACTTCGTGCTCCCGTTCGCGGTATGGATCGCGCTTGCCCACGACATCCGCTTCACCGCGCTCGCCAACGCCGGCCTGTTCGCAATCGCCGTTTGGGGGACTGCCCACGGCACCGGTCCTTTCGCCGGCGTTTCGATGGAAGTCGATCTCGTTCTTCTGCACATTTTCCTGGTCGTGTACTCGATCACCACCCTCCTGGTCGCTGCGGTGAACAGCGAACGCAATCGCGCAGTCCAGGATGCAGACAGCAACGCCCAGCGATTCCGGAGCCTGTCGGAACTCTCCTCGGATTGGTACTGGGAGCAGGACCAGAACCTGCGATTTACTTCGATTTCCGGGTCGACCAACGACCGGGCCGGGCTTTCCGGGGCGCAGTCATTCGGCAAGACGCGATTCGAACTTCCCAACGAATTCGAATCCGAGGAGGTTCGCCGCTACCACGCAGCCGATCTGAATGCGCGACGCCCCTTCCGCGATCTGGTGCTGAAGCGCTTCAGGCCGGATGGCGAAGTGCACTACGCCTTGATCAGCGGCCAGCCGATTTTCGACACGCATGGCGCATTCATGGGTTATCGCGGCGTCGGTCGCGACATCACTGCCCTCAAGCTCGCCGAATTGGCGCTGCGGGAGAACGAAGAGCGCCTGAGGCTTCAGTTTCAGGACATGCCGATCGCCTGCATCATCCACGACAAGTCCTTCCTGATCACCGACTGGAACCCCGCCGCAGAGAGGATCTTCGGCTATACCCGGGAGGAGGTGATCGGACGCTCGCCCTACGACCTGATGATTCCTGAAAGCGCACGCCCCGACGTGGCCGGCCGAATCCTGATTCTGCAGCAAGGCTCCTCCCCCTCCGCCGACGGCGTCAACGAGAACATCACCAAGAACGGCGACACGATCATTTGCAAGTGGCACAACACGGTTCTGTCGAACGCCGACGGAGAACTCAGGGGATACATGGCGATGGCGGAGGACGTCACCGCAATGGTGCGGGCGGAACGCGCGATCCGCGAAAGCGAGGAGCGTTTCCGCGCGTTGACCGCGCTGTCATCCGACTGGTATTGGGAGCAGGACGAGGAATTGCGCTTTTCTTTCCTGTCGAGCACGGTCGCCGACGCCACCGGAGTGCCCGCAGATCAACGCATCGGCATGCGCCGCTGGGAGATTCCGGGGTTGGTGTTCGACGAGGAGCAACTGAAGGCGCACCAGGAATTGCTTGCCCAGCGCAGGCCGTTCCAGAACTTCGTCTACAGGCGCGTCATGCCCGATGGCTCGATCATTTTCGTCTCGGCCACCGGGTCGCCGATATTTGATGCTGCCGGCGACTTCAAGGGCTATCGCGGCATCGGCAGGGACGTCACTGCGGACGTGCTGATCGAGCAGCGGGTCGCGCGCCTTCGCGATTTCTACGCCGCCCTGTCCAAGGCCAATGAAGCGATCATCCACGCCAGGGACGAGCAGCGGCTGTTCGACGAAATTTGCGAAGTCGCGGTCACGCACGGCCGCACCATCTTTGCGCGCATCTGCCTGATCAATGCCGACACCGGTTTTCTCGACAACGTCGCCGTATTCGGCGACCACCAGGGCTACCCCTATAACACCAGCATTTCGGTGCGGACAGATATAAAGGAAGGTCAGGGTCCGGCCGGGGTCGCGCTGCGCACCGGCATCCCGTACGTCGGCAACGACATCCAGGCCGACGACAAGAACCACTTCTGGCTGCCAGCTATGCTGGCAACCGGCGCACGAGCGATGGTGGTGTTTCCGCTCCGACGCGGCGGTGAAGTCGTCGGCTCGTTGCACCTGTACGCAGCGGAAAAGAACTGGTTCGACGAGGAACTGGTCGCGCTTATCGGCGAGCTGGTGGCCAACATTTCCTTTGCGCTCGACAACTTCGAGCGTGAAAGGGCGCGGCAGCGCACCGAAGCGGCGCTCAAGGAGAGCGAGGAGCGCTTCCGCAGCCTGACCGACCTGTCGAATGACTGGTACTGGGAGCAGGACGAGCACTACCGCAATACGTACATGTCGCCGCGCTACAGCGCCAGGACCGGCATGGCGATGAAATCCACGCTCGGCGAGACGCGCTTCGAGACAAACAACGTATGGGAATCCGAGGAGGCCAAGCGCGAGCATCGGAAGGTGCTCGATGCCCACCTCCCGTTCCGCGACCTGCAGCTCGCGCGCAGGGACGAGAACGGCGAATTGCACTTCATGCTGATCAGTGGCCAGCCGGTTTTCGGGCCCGCCGGGAAATTCACCGGCTACCGCGGCGTGGGCAAGGACATCACCGCCCAGAAGACCGCCGAAATCCGCGTGGCGCGTCTCAGGGACTTTTATGCCGTGCTGAGCGAGGTCAACAACGCGATCATTCACGCTCAGGATCGCAGCCAGCTCTTCGCCGAGGTCTGCAAGGCCGTGGCCGAACACGGCCGGCTTCAATTCGTACGTATTGCCATGCTTGACCCCTCGAACCAGCAGGTTCGCACGGTCGCGCACAGCGGCGATGACCACGGACTGTCGGCACGCTTCTATTTTTCGATGGACCCGAACGTTCCCGAAGGCCGGGCGCCTTCGGCGCGGGCGCTGCGCGAAGGCCATCACTTTATTTGCAACAACGTTGCCGAAGACAAGGCTGGCATTCTCGGCAGAGAATTGCTGCTCGCGGCGGGCCTGCGTTCTGTTGCGACTTTCCCGCTACCGGTCGGAGACGCCCCGGCCGGCGCCCTGCACCTGTACGCGACCGAACCGGGATTTTTCGACGACGAACTGGTCAATCTCATCGACGAGCTCGCTCAGAACGTCTCGTTTGCCCTCAATAACTTCGAGCGCGAGGCCGCACGCCGGGCCGCGGAAAAAGCGCTGCGGGACAGCGAACAGCGGTTCCGCGACATCGCCCAGGCCGCGGGCGAGTTCGTATGGGAGAACGACAACTCCGGCCGTTTCACCTACCTCTCCCCCAGGGTAGTCGAAGTCATGGGTCACAGCGCCGAGGAACTGGTCGGCCATTCCGCAGCCGAGTTCATGCCCGCGGAGGAGCCGGAGCGGGTGCGCCAGTGGTTTGCCGACAACATGAAGCCGGACCGCTCCTTCCGCGACCTGGAGCACAAGATCGTCTCCAAGTCCGGCGATACTCTGTGGCTGCACATCAGCGGGGTCGCGACCTCGGACGAGCGCGGCAAT
Organism: Burkholderiales bacterium; assembly: GCA_035644415.1. Taxonomy (GTDB): domain Bacteria; phylum Pseudomonadota; class Gammaproteobacteria; order Burkholderiales; family JACQAP01; genus JACQAP01. The sequence goes on along the minus strand of DASQOP010000202.1, from coordinate 3,960 downwards.
CCAACAGGCCACCGGGGAACGGCGCGGGATGTGACCGAAATCAAGGAATCGGAGGCCCGCATCAGCTACCTCGCCACCCGCGATCCACTGACCGAGCTGCCCAACCGCCTGCTGTTCAACGACCGTCTCGAACAGGGGATCATCAACGCACGCCGCAAGGTCGATGCGCTCGCGGTGCTGTTCATCGACCTGGACCACTTCAAGAACATCAACGATTCGCTCGGCCACCACGTCGGCGACCTGCTGCTCAAGGAAGTCTCCAGCCAGATGACCGCATGCATACGCAAGGGCGATACCTTGTCGCGCCTGGGCGGCGACGAGTTTGTCGTCACCCTTGAGGGCCTGAGCCAGGCCGAGGACGCGGCCCAAGTTGCGCTCAAGATCATCCGGGCGCTTGCCAAGCCGCTGAATGTCGGCGGGCACATGCTCAACACCACCTGCAGCATAGGCATCAGCATTTTCCCCAATGATGCCGAGGACGGCCGCGAACTGATGAAAAATGCGGACACCGCCATGTACCATGCCAAGGATCGCGGGCGCAACAATTTCCAGTTCTTCTCCCCGGAAATGAACGTGCGCGCGGTGGAACGCCATCAGCTCGAAAGCGAAATGCGGCGGGCGTTGGAATTGAACCAGTTCGTCCTGCACTACCAGCCGCAGGCGGACATGCGCACCGGGAAACTCGTTGGAATGGAGGCGCTGATCCGCTGGCACCATCCTGAGCGCGGCCTGGTGCCGCCGTCGAGCTTCATCCCCGTCGCGGAAGAATCGGGGCTGATCGAGCTGATCGGCCGGTGGGCGCTCAAGACCGCCTGCGAACAGAACCGCGAGTGGCAGGCGAGCGGCTTGCCGAGCCTGAAGGTGGCCGTCAACATCTCCACCCGCCAGTTTAACGATCCGAGAGGTTTCGCCAACGAAATCACGCGCTTGCTCAATGCCACTGGACTGGATCCGCGTTACCTCGAGCTGGAGATGACCGAGAGCATGCTGTTGAAACACGTGGACGAAAACATCGCGGTGCTGCGGCGGCTGGGTAAACTCGGCACCCGCCTCGCGGTGGACGACTTCGGCACCGGGTACTCCTCGCTCGCCTACCTCAAGCAGTTGCCGATCGATACCCTGAAGATCGACCGCACCTTCGTGCGGGACATCGAGACGGACGCGGATGACGCTGCCATTATCGGGGCCATCATCGCGATGGCGCACGGGCTGGATGTGCGCGTGACTGCGGAAGGAGTGGAGACCAAGGGACAGATGGAAGCGCTGCGCAAGCTGGGATGCGACGAATTCCAGGGTTATCTGCTGTCCAAGCCTCTACCCGCAGGGGAATTCACCGCGCAATTCCTCGCGCCGGCTACGAAGAAAGTCCGCAGGGCCGCCGCTAGCGCGCGAGCGAGCGCATCGCGCGGCCGAGCCCGTCGAGCGTGAGCGGGAACATCCGGTCGGCCATCAGTTGCCGGACCATGCCGATCGATTCGTAGTAGCCCCAGCGCTCTTCCGAGGTCGGATTGAGCCACACCGCATGGTGGTAGACGTCCAGCATGCGCTTCAGCCACGCCATCCCTGCCTCCTCGTTGTTGTGTTCGATGCTGCCCCCCGGGTAGGCGATCTCGTACGGACTCATGGTCGCATCGCCCACGAAGATCAGCTTGTAATCGTGGGCGTACTTGTGCAGCACGTCGAAAGTCGGCGTGCGTTCGCTGTTGCGCCTGCGATTGTTGCGCCACGCCGACTCGTAGAGGAAGTTGTGGAAGTAGAAGTACTCGAGGTGCTTGAACTCGGCGCGCGCGGCCGAGAACAGTTCCTCGCACACCTTTACGTGCTCCTCCATCGAACCGCCGACGTCCAGGAACAGCAGCACCTTCACCGAGTTGTGCCGCTCCGGCACCATCTTGATGTCGAGCCAGCCGGCGTTCTTCGCGGTCGAGCGGATGGTGTCGTCCAGATCCAATTCCTCGGCCGCGCCCTCACGGGCGAACTTGCGCAGGCGCTTGAGCGCAACCTTGATGTTGCGCGCGCCCAGTTCGACCGAATCGTCGAGATTACGGTACTCGCGCTGGTCCCACACTTTCACCGCGCGGCGGTTGCGCGACTCCTCCTGGCCTATGCGAATGCCTTCCGGGTTGTAGCCGTAGGCGCCGAACGGCGACGTGCCGCCGGTACCGATCCACTTCGAGCCGCCCTGGTGGCGGCCCTTCTGCTCCTCGAGCCGCGTCTTCAGCGTCTCCATCAGCCTCTCCCAGCCGCCGAGCGATTCGACCAGTTTTTTTTCTTCTTCGGAGAGCAACAGTTCCGCCTGCCGGCGCAGCCATTCCTCGGGGATCTGCGCCAGCAATTGTTGCGGCACCGAAGTGATGCCCTTGAAATAGGCGCCGAAGACGCGGTCGAACTTGTCGTAGTTCGACTCGTCCTTCACCAGGCAGGCGCGCGAAAGATAGTAGAACTCGTCCAGGCTGCCGGACGTGACGTGCCTGGCGAGCGCCTCCATCAGGGTCAGGTATTCCTTCACCGACGCGGGTACCCCGCCTTCCCTCAGCTTCAGAAAAAAGTCAGTCAGCAAGGAAAGCTTCTTTCACCACGAAGGACACGAAGAGACACGAAGGAAACCCAAAACTGCCAGCGCGGACAATTCAAGTCCAATCAACCGGCGAATATTCCCAATTTCTCGTAGTTGCATTCTTTTCACATGCATTGAGTTTTCGATTTCCTTCGTGTCTCTTCGTGCCCTTCGTGGTAAACAGGTTTGGACTGATTTACCTCGCGCGGCGAGACATGAAGACCAGCCGTTCGAAGAGATGCACGTCCTGCTCGTTCTTGAGCAGCGCGCCGGCGAGCGGCGGGATGATCTTGGCCTGATCCTGGCCGCGCAGCGTCTCCGGAGAGATGTCCTCTGCCATCAGCAGCTTCAGCCAGTCGAGCAGCTCGGACGTGGACGGCTTCTTCTTCAGTCCGGGCACCTCGCGAATCTCGAAAAACACCTCCAGCGCCTCGCGCAACAGCGACTTCTTGAGGTTCGGGAAATGCACGTCGACGATGCGCTCCATGATTTCCTTGTCCGGGAACTTGATGTAGTGGAAGAAGCAGCGGCGCAGGAAGGCGTCCGGCAACTCCTTCTCGTTGTTGCTGGTGATGATGATCGCAGGCCGGTGTCTCGCCTTGACCAGCTTCTGGGTCTCGTAGACGTAGAACTCCATGCGGTCGAGCTCGCGCAGAAGGTCGTTGGGAAACTCGATGTCCGCCTTGTCCACCTCGTCGATCAACAGCACCGCGGGGCGGTCGGACTCGAAGGCATCCCACAGCGGTCCCCTGACGATGTAATTGGCGATATCGTGTACGCGAGCGTCGCCCAGTTGGGAATCGCGCAGCCGCGACACCGCGTCGTATTCGTACAGCCCCTGCTGTGCCTTGGAGGTGGACTTGACGTGCCACTGGTACAGCGGCCGTTCCAGCGCCTTTGCCACCTCGATCGCCAGCATGGTCTTGCCGGTGCCCGGCTCGCCCTTGATCAACAGCGGGCGCTCCAGCGTGACGGCTGCGTTCACCGCCATCATCAGGTCCTCGGTGGCGACGTAGGTCTCGGTTCCCTTGAACTTCATCGGTAATCTCGCTTTCCGCCGGTTCGCCTTGCGGATTATAGCCGCGCGCGGGCGCCCGTCCTGCGGGCGGCTATAATTGCCGCTCCCGCCAGCCTGCTACTAAAAAATCCGGGAGGATGAATGCCCAATTTCAACGCCAATCTGTCGATGATGTTCAATGAGGTCAGCTTCCTGGAGCGCTTTGGCGCCGCCGCGAAGGCCGGATTCCGCGGTGTCGAATTCCTGTTCCCTTACGAATTTCCAGCCGCGCAAATCAAGGAGCAACTCGACAAGCACAACCTGCAGATGATCCTGTTCAACATGCCGCCCGGCGACTTCGCGGCTGGAGACCGGGGCATGGCCTGCGAACCGGCGAAAGTCGGCC
>DASQOP010000201.1:0-19411 GCA_035644415.1 Burkholderiales bacterium | reverse complement strand
CCTGCGCTCGACCGTCAGCCTGCTGTCCTCGCGTTAGCCGACGGCACGATATTCCGGGGCATTTCCATCGGTGCGCAGACCCACACCGCCGGCGAAGTCGTGTTCAACACCGCGATCACCGGCTACCAGGAAATTCTTACCGACCCCTCGTATTGCCGGCAGATCGTCACCCTGACGTATCCACACATCGGCAACGTCGGCGTCAATCCGGAAGACATTGAATCCGGCAAGGTCTTTGCCGCGGGATTGGTGATCCGCGACCTGCCGGTGCTTGCCAGCAACTTCCGCCGCAGCCAGGACCTGTCCGACTACCTGAAGGTGCAGGGCGTTGCGGGGATCGCCGGCATCGATACCCGCAAGCTCACCCGGATACTGCGAGTAAAGGGTGCGCAAAACGGCTGCCTTATGGCAGGCCAGGTGGACGAGGCGTTTGCCTTCAAGCAGGCGCGGGCCTTTCCCGGGTTGGCCGGCATGGACCTGGCGAAGGTGGTGAGCTGCAGCAAATCGTACGAATGGAACCAGACCGAATGGGCGCTGGGACGGGGATACGGCAGCCAGACTTCCCCGAAGCATCACGTGGTGGCGTACGACTACGGCATCAAGTACAACATCCTGCGCAAGCTCGCCAGCCGCGGCTGCCGCCTGACCGTCCTGCCGGCGCAGGCATCCGCGGATCAGGCACTGGCGCTCAAGCCAGACGGGATTTTTCTTTCCAACGGTCCTGGCGATCCCGAGCCCTGCGATTACGCGATCAAGGCCATCCGTAAGTTCCTCGACGCCGGCGTTCCCACGTTCGGCATCTGCCTCGGCCACCAGTTGCTGGGACTGGCCAGCGGCGCAAAGACGGTCAAGATGAAATTCGGCCACCACGGCGCCAACCATCCGGTGCAGGACCTGGACGGCGGGCGGGTGATGATCACCAGCCAGAACCACGGCTTCGCGGTGGACGCCAAGACGCTGCCGGCAAATGTCCGGGTCACGCACGTATCGTTGTTCGACGGCAGCCTGCAGGGATTCGAGCGCACCGACAAGCCGGCATTCTGCTTCCAGGGCCATCCCGAAGCGAGCCCAGGTCCGCACGACGTCGACTACCTGTTCGACCGCTTCATTGACCTGATGCAAAAGCCGCACAGGTAGATTTCACCACAGAGACACCGAGACACAGAGGAAACCTGGAGAGACAGATTAGAGGCTTGCGTAATGAGGAAATCAAGATCGGGAAGCGCCCGCAATTGCAGGTGTCCTGTTTTTCGATCTTTACGATTTTCTCCGTGCCTCTGTGTCTCTGTGGTTAATTCACAATGCCAAAGCGCACCGACATAAAAAGCATTCTGATCATCGGCGCCGGCCCCATCGTCATCGGCCAGGCGTGCGAGTTCGACTACTCCGGCGCCCAGGCCTGCAAGGCGCTGCGCGAGGAGGGTTATCGCGTCATCCTGGTGAATTCCAATCCGGCGACCATCATGACCGACCCGGAAATGGCGGACGTTACCTACATCGAGCCGATCACCTGGCAGATGCTGGAGAAAATAATCGCCGTCGAACGCCCAGATGCGTTGCTTCCCACCATGGGCGGCCAGACCGCGCTCAACTGCGCGCTCGACCTCGCCAGGCAGGGCGTGCTGGAAAAGCACGGCGTGGAAATGATCGGTGCCTCCAGGGAGGCGATCGACAAGGCCGAGGACCGCGAGAAATTCAAGAAGGCGATGACGAAGATCGGCCTCGCGAGCCCGCGCTCGTCCATCGCCCACAGCATGGAGGAGGCGATGCAGGTGCAGGCGATGGTCGGCTTTCCCACCATCATCCGGCCTTCGTTCACGCTCGGCGGCACCGGCGGCGGCATTGCTTACAACAAGGAAGAGTTCGTCGCCATCTGCGAACGCGGGCTGGACGCCTCGCCCACCCACGAGTTGCTCATCGAGGAGTCGGTGATCGGCTGGAAAGAGTTCGAGATGGAGGTGGTGCGCGACCGCAAGGACAATTGCATCATCGTCTGCTCGATCGAGAACCTGGACCCGATGGGCATCCATACCGGGGATTCGATCACCGTGGCGCCGGCGCAGACGCTCACCGACAAGGAATACCAGATCATGCGCGATGCCTCGATCGCGTGCCTGCGCGAGATCGGGGTCGATACCGGCGGTTCCAACGTGCAGTTCGGCATCGACCCGAAGGACGGCCGCATGGTCATCATCGAGATGAATCCGCGGGTATCGCGTTCGTCCGCGCTGGCATCAAAAGCGACCGGCTTCCCGATCGCCAAGGTCGCGGCCAAGCTCGCAGTTGGTTACACGCTGGACGAGCTGCGCAACGACATTACCGGCGGGGCGACGCCGGCTTCGTTCGAGCCCACCATCGACTACGTGGTAACCAAGCTTCCGCGCTTCGCTTTCGAGAAATTCCCGCAGGCCGATTCGAGGCTCACCACCCAGATGAAGTCGGTGGGCGAGGTAATGGCGATCGGCCGCACCTTCCAGGAGTCGATACAGAAAGCCCTGCGCGGGCTGGAAACCGGCATCGACGGATTCGACGAAAAGACCACTGAGCGCGAGACCATCGAGACCGAACTCGCCGATGCCGGCCCGGAGCGCATCCTGTTCCTCGCCGACGCGCTGCGCATCGGCATGAGCCGGGAGGAGGCGCACCAACTGACCCGGATCGATCCCTGGTTCCTGGCGCAGATCGAGGACATCATCCGCCAGGAGAAGGCGCTGGCAGGCAGGCTTATCGGCGACCTCGATCGCGACACGCTGTGGACTCTCAAGCGCGCCGGCTTCTCCGACCGCAGGCTGGCGAAGCTGCTGAACGCCACCCAGGACGCGGTGCGCGCCAAGCGCTGGGAGCTCAACGTACGGCCGGTGTACAAGCGGGTGGACACCTGCGCCGCCGAGTTCGACACCCGCACCGCTTACATGTACTCCACCTACGAGGAGGAATGCGAGGCGCGCCCGACCGACCGCAGGAAGGTGATGGTGCTGGGCGGCGGGCCGAACCGGATCGGCCAGGGCATCGAGTTCGACTACTGCTGCGTGCATGCGGCGCTGGCGCTGCGCGAAGACGGCTACGAGACCATCATGGTCAACTGCAACCCGGAAACGGTGTCCACCGATTACGACACCTCCGACCGGCTGTACTTCGAGCCGCTGACTCTGGAAGACGTGCTCGAGATCGTCGCGGTGGAGAAGCCGCTCGGCGTGATCGTGCAATACGGCGGGCAGACGCCGCTGAAACTCGCCCAGGACCTGGATGCGAACGGTGTGCCCATCATCGGCACCAGTCCGGACATGATCGACTGCGCGGAAGACCGCGAGCGTTTCCAGAAGATGTTGAACCGGCTTCGGCTCAGGCAGCCTCCCAACCGCACCGCGCGCAACCCCGAGGCGGCGCTGGCGCTGGCGCAGGAAATCGGCTACCCGCTGGTGGTGCGCCCTTCGTACGTGCTGGGCGGACGGGCGATGGAAATCGTGCACGAGCAGCGCGACCTGGAGCGCTATATGCGCGAGGCGGTGAAGGTTTCCAATGACTCGCCGGTGCTTCTCGACCGCTTCCTCAACGACGCCATCGAAGTCGACGTGGATGCCATCTGCGACGGCGGGCAGGTCCTGATCGGCGGCATCATGGAGCACATCGAGCAGGCCGGCGTGCACTCCGGCGATTCGGCGTGCTCGCTGCCGCCGTACAGCCTGTCGAAAGAGCTGCAGGACGAACTGCGCCGGCAGACCGTGGCGATGGCGAAAGCGCTGGAAGTGGTGGGACTGATGAACGTGCAGTTCGCAATTCAGAACGACGTGGTATTCGTTCTGGAAGTCAATCCGCGCGCCTCGCGCACCGTACCTTACGTCTCCAAGGCGACCGGCCTGGCACTGGCCAAGATTGCGGCGCGTTGCATGGTGGGCCAGACCCTCGAAAGCCAGGGCGTCAGGGGCGAAATCGTTCCGCCGTACTATGCGGTCAAGGAGGCGGTATTCCCCTTTATCAAGTTCCCGGGCGTGGATACCATCCTCGGTCCGGAGATGAAGTCCACCGGCGAAGTCATGGGGGTGGCCGATACTTTCGCGGAGGCTTTCGTCAAATCGCAGCTCGCCGCCGGCGTGCGCCTGCCCTCGGGCGGCAAGGTGTTCATCAGCGTGCGCAACTCCGATAAACCCAAGGTGGTCGAGATCGCGCGCACGCTTGCCGCACTGGGATGCACGCTGCTTGCCACCCGCGGCACTGCGGCCGCGCTAGCCGAGGCAGGGCTGCAGGTCGCCGCCGTGAACAAGGTGGCGGAAGGCCGCCCACATGTGGTAGACATGATCAAGAACGGCGAGATTGCGCTGATCATCAACACGGTGGAGGACCGCCGCAGCGCCATCCAGGATTCCTATTCGATTCGGCGTTCGGCACTGCAGGCGCGCGTGACTTACTACACCACCGTCGCGGGCGCGCGTGCCGCATGTACCGGCATGCAGCACATGCGTGAGCTCACCGCGTATTCGTTGCAGGACCTGCACGCCAGGCTGCACTGAGCCGCCTGGTTGGGCCGCGAACGCCGATCCGGCGCGAACGCGATTGGCAGAACAATCATCGGCAGCACGCACGCCGCGCAGCCACAAAGAGGTATTGAAAGATGAACAAAGTCCCGCTGACCGTCAAAGGCGCCGAATTGATGCGTGCCGAGTTGCAACAGCTCAAGACCGTGGAGCGGCCGAAAGTGATCGCATCCATCCAGGAGGCGCGAACCCACGGGGACCTGTCGGAAAACGCCGAGTACGACGCGGCGAAGGAAAGGCAGAGCTTCATCGAAGGCCGCATTGTCGAACTGGAGGGCAAGCTCGCCAATGCGCAGATCATCGACCCGGCGCATGTCGATGCCGACGGCCGCTGCGTGTTTGGTGCCACCGTGGACCTGGAAGAGGTCGGCAGTGGCGAGACCGTGACCTACCAGATCGTCGGCGACGACGAAGCCGACATCAAGAGCGGAAAGATATCCATCAGCTCGCCGATCGCGCGTGCGCTGATCGGCAAATACTCCGGCGATGTCGCGGAAGTCAAGGCACCCGGCGGCATCAAGGAGTACGAGATCCTGGACGTCAAGTATCTTTAGGGGCTAGGGATGAGGGACTAGGGACTAGGGAAATCAAGCGCGGTTCTGAAAACTGCGCTTGAGCGCACGACGCGGTTTTCTTCCCGGCCTGGTCCGGGATTTTGCGTCCGGCTCGGGATGCTGGCGGTAAATAATCAGGATCTTGCCGATATGCTGGACGGCAGTCGCACCGAGGTCTTCGCATACCCGGCGCAGCGTATCCGACCGGGTGTCATAGTCTTCGCCGGCGACACGGACCTTGATCAGTTCATGCGCGTTCAGGCTGCGGTCGATTTCCTTGAGCACAGCCGCGGTGAGCCCGCCGTCGCCGATCAGAACCACGGGATCGAGGGCGTGGGCGCGGGCCTTGAGCGCTCGCCGCTCGCCGGGGGTCAATTGATTTGCCAAGAGAGTCTCCAAAAAGGGAAATTTTAGGGCAATGGCACGAACCAAGACCAGCAAGGCCTGGATGCACGAGCATGTTACCGACCCCTACGTGCGGCGCGCAAAGCAGGAGGGTTACCGCTCGCGCGCGGCCTATAAACTGATCGAGATGCTGGAGAAGGACAAGCTGGTGCGCCCCGGAATGACGGTGGTGGACCTCGGCGCGGCGCCTGGCGGCTGGTCGCAGGTGCTGGCGCCGCTGGTGGGTAGCACAGGACGCGTGATTGCGCTCGATGTGCTGGAGATGGAACCGGTCGAGGGGGTTGCTTTCATTCGCGGCGATTTCTCCGAGACCGAAACCCTGGAACGGCTGGAAAAGGAACTGGCCGGCCGCCGCATCGACCTTGTGATTTCGGACATGGCGCCCAATATCAGCGGTGTGGGCCTGGCGGATCAGGCCCGTTCAATCGGGCTGGCTGAACTGGCGCTCGATTTTGCCTGCAACAGGCTGAAACCGGGTGGCAGCTTTCTGGTCAAATTATTTCAGGGTTCGGGGATCGACGAGTTCAGAAAGCAGCTCGCCGGAGCATTTTCGACGGCGGTGGTGCGCAAGCCCAAGGCATCACGCGGCCGCTCCAGCGAGCTCTACCTGCTGGCCAGGGGAAGACGACCCTCCACGTGAACTGCAGTGGCGTCGTGCGGCGGCCAGCACGCGCAAATGGGTTTAGAATGAGCCAGGAAATTCGCGGTTTGTCACCGCGGCACAAGGAGCAATTTTGAATAATCTCATCAAGAACGTAGCGATCTGGCTGGTCATTGCGCTGGTGCTGATGACGGTTTTCAACCAGTTCAGCGCCCGCCAGCATCAGACCACGTCGATGGAGTATTCCCAGTTCATCGACGAGGTGAAGCAGGGCAATGTCGCCAAGGTGACGATAGAAGGTCGCGTGCTCAAAGGCGTCAGGAACGACGGCCGCAAGTTCACCACGTATTCGCCCTCCGACCCCTGGCTGGTGTCCGATCTGCTCAAGGCCGGCGTCATCATCGAGGCCAAGCCCGAGGAAGAGCCGTCGCTGCTGATGAACATCTTCGTGTCCTGGTTCCCGATGCTGTTGCTGATCGGCGTATGGATATTTTTCATGCGCCAGATGCAGGGCGGCGGGCGCGGCGGCGCGTTCTCGTTCGGCAAGAGCCGGGCACGAATGCTCGACGAGTCCACCAACACCGTGACGTTTGCCGATGTTGCCGGCTGCGAGGAAGCGAAGGAAGAAGTGTCCGAATTGGTGGATTTCCTGCGCGACCCTGGTAAGTTCCAGAAACTCGGCGGCCGCATTCCGCGCGGTGTGCTGATGGTCGGCTCCCCGGGTACCGGCAAGACCCTGCTTGCCCGGGCCATCGCCGGCGAGGCCAAAGTGCCGTTCTTCTCGATTTCCGGATCCGACTTCGTCGAGATGTTCGTCGGCGTCGGCGCGGCGCGCGTGCGCGACATGTTCGAGCAGGCCAAGAAGCACGCACCCTGCATCGTGTTCATCGATGAAATCGACGCTGTCGGCCGCCAGCGCGGCGCCGGCCTCGGCGGCGGCAACGACGAGCGCGAACAGACGCTCAACCAGTTGCTGGTGGAAATGGACGGCTTCGAGACCGGCTCCGGCGTGATCGTCATCGCCGCGACCAACCGGCCGGATGTGCTCGACCCGGCGCTGCTCAGGCCCGGGCGTTTCGACCGCCAGGTGGTAGTGCCGCTGCCCGACATCCGCGGGCGCGAGCAGATCATCATGGTGCACATGCGCAAGGTCCCGGTCGCACCCGACGTGCGCCCCGACATCCTTGCCCGCGGTACGCCCGGTTTCTCCGGCGCCGATCTGGCCAACCTCGTGAACGAAGCCGCGCTGTTCGCGGCACGGTCGAACAAACGGCTGGTGGACATGGAGGATTTCGAGCGCGCCAAGGACAAGATAATGATGGGCGCGGAGCGCAAGTCCATGGTGATGCCGGAGCACGAGCGCCGCAACACCGCGTACCACGAGTCCGGACACACGGTGGTGGCGAAGCTGCTGCCCAGGACCGACCCGGTGCACAAAGTCACCATCATCCCGCGCGGGCGCGCATTGGGGGTGACCATGCAGCTTCCGCAGGAAGACCGTTACAGCATGGACCGCGAGCAGATCCTGCAGAACATCTCGGTGCTGTTCGGCGGCCGCATCGCCGAAGAGATTTTCATGGGACAGATGACCACTGGCGCATCGAACGATTTCGAACGCGCCACCGAGATGGCACGCCGTATGGTGACGCAGTGGGGCATGAGCGACAAGCTCGGACCGATGGTGTACGGCGAAAACGAGGGCGAAGTCTTCCTCGGCCGTTCGATCACCACCCACAAGAACGTGTCCGAGACCACCATGCAGAAGGTGGACGCGGAAATCCGCCGCATCATCGACGAACAGTACAACCTTGCTCGCAAGCTGATCGAGGATAATCGCGACAAGGTCGAGGCGATGGCCAGGGCGCTGCTGGAGTGGGAGACGCTCGATTCGGACCAGATCAACGATATCATGGAAGGCCGCCCGCCGCGTCCGCCGAAACCTACGGGTGCACCGAGCACGCCCCCTTCCTCACAGGGCAATGCGCCGTCGCCCGCTGTGACCGCCACGCCGGCACGCGAAGCGTAACAACCCCGTGAGGGGTCAGGAGAGAGGGGTGAGGGGTAAAATCCTCACCCTTGTCGTTTCTTGAATTCGCGCTTGAACTTCGACAATCTTCACACCATGGCCAGCGGGAACGTGATGGCACTTCCTCACTCCTCACCCCTCACCCCTCACGCCGTTCTGAAGCTTGGCCGATTCTCGCTCACGCTGGAACGCCCGCTGATCATGGGTGTGGTGAACGTCACTCCGGATTCGTTTTCCGACGGCGGACGCTTCTTCGGAACGCAGCAAGCCGTGGAATACGCCCGAATGCTGGTCGAGGAGGGCGCCGACATTCTCGACATCGGCGGCGAGTCCTCGCGGCCGGGTGCAGAACCGGTGGGCCTCGACGAGGAATTGCGCAGGGTGATGCCGGTGCTGGATCAACTCGCGCAACTGCCGATACCGGTATCGGTCGACACCTGCAAGCCGGAAGTGATGCGCCGCGCGATTGCGGCCGGAGCGGCGATGGTGAACGACATCAATGCATTGCGCGAGCCGGGTGCCCTCGAGGCAGTGGCGGAAAGTCAGGCCGCGGTGTGCCTGATGCACATGCAGGGTGAGCCGCGCACCATGCAGCAGAAACCGCATTACCAAGACCTGCTGACGGAGGTGACGGGGTTTCTCGCGCAGCGGGTCGACACGGCGCGGCAGGCAGGTATTGCGCGCGAACGCATCGTTATCGATCCCGGCTTCGGCTTCGGCAAGAAAACCGGGCACAACCTCGAGCTGCTGCGCGGCCTGCGCAGGATCGCCGGTCTCGGACAACCGGTGCTGGTGGGACTGTCCCGCAAGTCGCTATTCGGTAAAATCACCGGCAAAGCGGTGGCGGACCGGGTTTACGCGAGCGTGGCCGCCGCGCTTCTTGCGGCCGAGCGCGGCGCCGCGCTGGTTCGCGTGCACGACGTGGCGGCGACCCGCGACGCGTTGCTGGTCTGGAAAGCGGTAATGGGCTATGAGTAATGGGTAATGAGGCCAAAACCGCTGTAACATTCATGTCAACGAAGGCCGTTCACCCGTCACCCATCACCCATCACCCATGACGAGAAAGTATTTCGGCACGGACGGCGTGCGCGGGCGCGTAGGAGAGCTGCCGATCACGCCGGACCTGGTGATGCGTCTCGGCTATGCTGCGGGCAAGGTGTTTGCGGCGGAACGCGATTTGCCCTCGGGTGAACACGCGGCGGTGCTGATCGGAAAGGACACGCGCATCTCCGGTTACATGCTCGAATCGGCCTTGCAGGCCGGGCTGTCGGCTGCGGGCGTGGACATTTATCTCTCCGGGCCGATGCCGACCCCGGCGGTAGCCTATCTCACCCGCGCGCTGAGGCTGCAGGCGGGTATCGTTATTTCCGCCTCGCACAACCCTTTCGAAGACAACGGCATCAAGTTCTTTTCCGCCGACGGCAACAAGCTTCCGGACGCGGTCGAGCATGCGATCGAAGCGCGCCTGGATGAGCCGCTGCAAACCATGCCTTCGGCGCAACTGGGCAAGGCGCGTCGAATAGACGATGCGGCCGGCCGTTACATCGAGTTCTGCAAGAGCACTTTTCCTAATGATCTCGATCTGCGCGGCTTGAGGCTGGTGGTCGACTGCGCGCACGGCGCGACCTATCACATCGCGGCCCACGTTTTTCACGAACTTGGCGCGGACGTGATCTCCATCGGCAACCACCCGGACGGGCTGAACATCAATCGCGATTACGGCGCCACACACCCGGAGGCTCTGGTAGCGGCGGTCAAGGCGCACCGGGCGCATCTCGGAATCGCGTTCGATGGCGATGGCGACCGGCTGGTGATGGCGGATCAGGCGGGCGGGCTATACGACGGCGACCATTCGCTTTACGTGATCGCGCGCTTCCGCCACGGGCGGGGGACGCTCAAAGGCGGCGTTGTCGGCACGCTGATGACCAACCTGGGATTGGAACAGGCGCTCGCGGAGCTTGGCGTGCCCTTCACGCGCGCTGCAGTGGGTGACCGCTACGTGCTGGAAAAGCTGATCGAGAACGGCTGGCAGCTTGGCGGCGAGAACTCCGGTCACATCATCTGCCTCGACAAGCACACCACCGGCGACGGCATCGTCTCCGCGCTGCAAGTGCTGCACGCATTGCGCGCCGAGGGCAGGCCGCTGGCTGATCTGTGCGGGGACATGCGCATGTACCCGCAGGTGCTGGTGAACGTGAAGGTGCGTAAGGGCTTCGATTTGCAGGCAAACGGTGAGGTGCGGGCGGCGCTCAAGGCCGCCGAAACCCGCCTAAAAGGCACGGGCCGTGTGCTCTTGCGCGCCTCGGGAACCGAGCCGGTGATCCGGGTCATGGTGGAAGGGGAGGGGCGCAAGCACATCACACAGCTCGCCGATGCGCTTGCTGAAACCATCCGGGCACAGGCTCATGCTCGCGAGTGAGTTTCGCTGAGCCCGCGGCCCCGCAGCAAGGAGGGCCATGCAATCAAACTGTCACAGAGCAGCCATACAATGTTGGCTCGCGAAATTCCACAATGACAGGAGATTGACGTCATGCTCAAGACTCACCGATTCACGCTGTTGGTAGTTGCTGGCGCGTTCGCGGGTGCCCTCGGCGCGAATGCCGTTCCGGCGCATGCCCAAACAGTCAAGATCGATGGTTCCTCGACCGTATTCCCGATCACCGAAGCCATGGCCGAGGACTTTCAGAAGGCCAAGAAAGGCAAGATCAGGGTAACGGTCGGCATTTCCGGCACCGGCGGCGGCTTCAAGAAATTCTGCCGCGGCGAGACCGACATATCCGATGCGTCCCGTCCGATCCTGAAAAAGGAAATGGACGACTGCAGGGCGGCCGGCGTGCAATACATTGAGCTGCCGGTGGCCTATGATGCGCTGACCGTCGTGATTCATCCCGACAACAAGTGGGCGCAGACGCTGACGGTGGCCGAGCTCAAGAAGATGTGGGAGCCAGCCGCGCAGGGCAAGGTGAAAATCTGGAAGCAGGTGAATCCCGCATGGCCGGATCAACCGCTGAAGCTGTTCGGCCCCGGCGCCGACTCCGGTACCTTCGACTATTTCACCGAAGCGGTCAACGGCAAAGCCAAGTCCAGCCGCGGCGACTTCACCGCGTCCGAGGACGACAATGTCCTGGTGCAGGGGGTGTCCCGCGACGTCAACGCGCTGGGCTATTTCGGTTTCGCCTACTACGTCGAAAACAAGGACAAGCTCCGGGCCGTAAGAATTGCAGACAAAGCCGGCCAGGGAGTCGAACCCTCGTTCGAAACGGTAATCAACGGCACTTACCAGCCGCTGGCACGGCCGATCTTCATTTACATCAATTCCAAGTCGCTGGAGCGGCCGGAAGTGCGGGAATTCGTCGAGTTCTACATGAACAACGCGGAAGCGCTGGTGCGCGAGGTAAAGTATGTGCCGCTGCCGGCAAAGGCCTACGCTTATAACGTCGAACATGCCAACAAAAAGGTACTCGGCACCAAGTTCGGCGGCGGGAACAAAGTCGGTCTGACGATAGAACAGTTGATGCAGCTCGAAGCCAAGCTGTAAGCGGTGTCGGTTTAATCAAAACAGGAGGGGCGCTGCCCCTCCCGTTTTTTGCCCGGTTTCCGGGTGCTCTGAGAATTCTGTAATAATAGCCGCGGCTCCGAACCGATGAGTTCCGTCGCCTCCACCCACAGCCTGAATCCCTTGGCGGATAACACAGTCAGCGCGCGGCTCGCGAAGAGGAAATCCCGCCATATTCGCGAGCGCTTCATCGAGGTCATTCTTTTCCTCGCGGCATCGGTATCGGTTGCGGTTACGGTCGGCATCGTCGCCATCCTGGTTGCCGAGTCGTATCAGTTTTTCCAGCACGTCCCGCTCCGGGATTTCCTCACCGATACGCAATGGACGCCGCTGTTCGATGATGCGCACTACGGCATCATGGTGCTGCTTTCAGGCACGCTGGTCAGCTCCTTTGTCGCGCTATCGGTGGCAATCCCGCTGGGCACCATCATCGCGATCTATCTGTCGGAGTTCGCGCCGTTTTCCATTCGGGAATTGGCGAAGCCTTTCCTCGAACTGCTGGGGGGGGTGCCGACCATCGTCTACGGTTATTTTGCGCTGCTGTACGTAACCCCGGCGCTGCAGTATTTCTACCCCGGCCTGCCGGGCTTCAACCTGTTGTCGGCCGGCCTGGTAATGGGCATCATGATCATTCCCTACGTGAGTTCGGTGTCCGAAGACGCGATGCGCGCGGTGCCGATGTCGATGCGCGAGGGTTCGTATGCAATGGGAGCCACGCGGTTTCAGACCGCGATCCGGGTGGTAACGCCGGCGGCATTTTCGGGAATAGCCGCCGCTTACATTCTGGGCATTTCGCGCGCCGTGGGAGAAACCATGATCCTCGCGGTCGCTGCCGGCATGCAGCCGAATCTGACCTGGGACCCGACGGAACCGGCAGCCACTATCACCGCATATATCGTGCAGGTGGCGCTCGGCGACTTGCCGCACGGCAGCATCGGCTATCAGACCATTTTTGCCGCGGGCCTCACCCTGATGTTATTAACGCTGCTCTTCAACATCCTTGGGCATATGCTGAAGCGCAGATACCGGCAGGCCTATTGATATGGCCGACATGACCGTAGCCGAGATCCGGGCGCTGATCGTCAAGCACAAGCGCTGGGACCTCATCTTTGCGACCGTCGGCGTCCTTGCGCTGATGGTGGGCGTACTCACTTTTGCCTCCCTGTTCGCCGGCATGGCAATCGACGGTGCGCACCGTCTGTCGCCGGAATTTTTCACCAATTTCCCGTCGCGGCGGCCCGAGCAGGCGGGCATCCTTTCAGCCTGGGTCGGTACTACGCTGGTAATGATCGTCACGGCGGTCACTGCAGTGCCGCTCGGCGTGGCGGGCGCGGTTTATCTCGAGGAGTACGCGCCGAAGAACTGGATGACAGACATCATCGAGATCAACGTCACCAACCTGGCGGGCGTGCCCTCGATCGTCTACGGCCTGCTCGCATTGGGGTTGTTCGTCTACCAGTTCGGCTTCGGACAGAGCATTCTTTCCGCCGGCCTGACCCTGGCGCTGTTGATCCTGCCGGTGGTGATCGTCGCCACGCGGGAGGCGATCCGCTCGATACCGGCAGTCATACGCGAGGGTGCTTACGCATTGGGCGCCACCAAATGGCAGACCACTGCGGACCACATCCTTCCGTATTCGATTCCTGGAATTCTCACCGGGGTAATCATCGGCATGGCGCGTGCCATTGGCGAGACGGCGCCGGTCATCACCATCGGCGCGCTGACATTCATCGCCTTCCTGCCGCCGGCGCCGTTCAGCGGCGATCCTCCGGCCGGCCTGTTCGACTGGCTGTTCGCGCCGTTTACGGTGATGCCGATACAGATGTTCAACTGGACATCGCGTCCGGAGGCGGCGTTCCACCAGAACGCCGCCGCTGCCGGCCTGGTGCTGGTGGTGATGACGCTGTCCATGAATGCCCTGGCGATTTACATTCGCTACCGGCTCAGAAAGAAAATCAAGTGGTAAGGAAGCACCATGTCGAAAATTACTGAAGGAACCGCTGCGAAGGTGAGCCTCGTCGTCAAGGCCGAGGCGCTGAACCTGAGTTTCTACTACGGCGCGTTCAATGCGTTGAAACGCATCAACATGCCGATCTACGAAAAGAGGGTCACCGCGCTGATCGGACCCTCCGGGTGCGGCAAGTCGACGTACCTGCGCTGTTTCAACCGCATGCACGACTTGTACGCAGGCAACCGCTATGAAGGCGAGATCCGGCTGCAACCCGACAATACCAACCTGCTCAACCAGCAGGTGGACCCCATTGAGGTGCGCATGCGCATCAGCATGGTGTTTCAAAAGCCCAATCCGTTCCCGAAATCGATCTACGAGAACGTGGCCTACGGTCTGCGCGTGCGCGGCGTGAGGAGCGTCGCGACACTCGACGAGAAGGTAGAGCAGGCGCTGCGCGGCGCCGCGTTGTGGGACGAAGTGAAGGACCGGCTCAATGATCTGGCGTTCAACCTCTCCGGGGGGCAGCAGCAGCGCCTTTGCATCGCGCGCGCGCTCGCCACCGAGCCGGAGATCCTGCTGTTCGACGAACCCACTTCGGCGCTCGACCCGATCGCCACGGCGAGCATCGAGGAACTGATCGCCGACCTCAAGCACAAGGTGACGATCCTGATCGTCACCCACAATATGCAGCAAGCGGCGCGCGTATCGGACTTTACCGCTTACATGTATCTGGGCGAGATGATCGAGTTCGACGCCACCGATACCATCTTCATCAAGCCCAAGAACAAGGCCACTGAAGATTACATAACCGGAAGATTTGGTTGATCCGATCTTCCGGTTCTGTAAGGGCGAAGGCTAACTTTGCTCCGGCAAAGTTAAGTCGCTCGGTTCCTTGGAGCGACGGCCGGAACCACTACATAACTGGACGCTTCGGGTAAGCGAAGCGGCCAGTTTTCTGTAGCAGCTTGGGCCAATCCCATCACTCGGGAATGGTCGGGCCGGTGCGTCACTAACGCCCTGATTCTCCTCAGCACCGTTCCCCAGGGCCGCGCAGGCCACCATTTCGCAACGCACAACGTTGACCCCCCTTCCCCGGGACAGGTAAAATTCACCAGTTTTTCCGGTGGGATAGCGCATGCGGCAGCGGCTGGCGGTGGGCAACTGGAAGATGCACGGCAGCCTTCCAGAAAACCAGGCCCTCCTCGACACGGTCGCGGCGGCAGTGACCGGGCTGTATAAGGCGACCTGCGCGGTCTGCGTCCCTTTTCCTTACCTTGCCCAGACCCAGTCAGCGTTGGCCGGGTCGAAACTGGCATGGGGCGCCCAGAATGTCAGCCAGTATTCCAAAGGAGCGTTTACCGGCGAAGTATCTGCCGGGATGCTGCGCGAGTTTGGCTGCCGATACGTGATCGTCGGACACTCCGAGCGCAGGCAGTTGTTTGGCGAGGACGACCGCACGGTAGCGCTCAAGGCGAAAGCGGTGCTGGCGGCGGGAATGGTCCCGATCATTTGCGTCGGCGAAACGCTCGCTGAACGCGAGAGCGGCGTGACCGAAGACGTGGTGGGACGGCAGGTTGCCGCGGTCCTGGACGAATTGGGTGGCGAGGTACTGAAAGGCGCGGTCCTGGCGTACGAACCGGTCTGGGCGATCGGTACCGGCAGGACTGCGACCCCGGAACAGGCGCAGGCGGTACACACTTATATTCGGGGCTTGCTGGCTAAACGGGACGGCAACCTCGGCGATGTGGCCCCGATACTTTACGGGGGCAGCGTCAAGGCCGCGAACGCCGCGGAATTGTTTGCGATTCCGGACGTGGATGGCGGATTGATTGGCGGCGCTTCACTGGTGGCTCAGGAATTCATTGCGATCTGCAAGGCGGCGGATGCGCCGGCCGGGCGGGAACGCTGAAAAAACTGATCGCTGAAACGACAGGATACTTATGGATACCTTGATTCTTGTTCTTCATGTGGCTGCGGCCTTGTGCGTGATCGGGCTCGTGCTCCTCCAGCACGGCAAGGGCGCAGATATGGGAGCGGCATTCGGCAGCGGCTCTGCAGGCAGCCTGTTCGGCTCCAGCGGCTCGGCCAATTTTCTGAGCCGCACGACCGCAGTCCTGGCGGCGGTATTCTTCCTCACCAGCCTCGGACTGACTTACGTGGCCAGCCACAAGGGCAGGCCCGAGGGCGTGATGTCCACGCACCAGGAAGCGCCGGTGGAGCCGGCCAAGAGCATTCCGGCGCCTACCGGCGCGATGCCGCAGGCGGGCGACGGGAGCGATTCGAAGGCAAACGAAGTACCCAAGTAAGGGCGAGGCGAGAGGGGTGAGGAGTGAGGCACAGGATTCTCGAGCTTTCACGATCCGCCTCACGCCTGATGCCTCACGTCTCAAGGATTGCCGACGTGGTGAAATTGGTAGACACGCCATCTTGAGGGGGTGGTGGGGTAACCCGTGGGAGTTCGAGTCTCCCCGTCGGCACCAAAGCATCAAAAACGCGGCAGACATGACTCCGCGGCAGACAGAGGGCACGGCCTGGCGCGCGCAATCGATTCTGATCCTGTCTGCTGACAGGTCGAGAGTGGTCAATGCTTGAGCAGTACTTTCCGATTCTGCTGTTCATCTTCGTCGGCCTGGCCGTCGGAGTGGCGCTTCCCCTGTTGGGCGGTGGTTTGAGCAGATTGCTCGGCGTTCACCGTCCCGATCCCGAGAAGCTTTCCCCCTACGAGTGCGGTTTCGAGGCCTTTGAGGATGCCAGGATGAAGTTCGACGTCCGCTATTACCTCGTCGCCATCCTGTTCATCCTGTTCGACCTGGAAATCGCCTTTCTTTTCCCCTGGGCGGTCGTGCTCGGGGAAATCGGGACCTTTGGTTTCGTTTCCATGGTCGTATTCCTTGCCATCCTTGTCATCGGGTTTGTCTACGAGTGGAAAAAGGGGGCGTTAGAGTGGGATTGAGACCATGACCATCGAAGGCGTAACCGAAAAAGGCTTCGTCACCACCACCATCGACAACGTCATCAACTGGACGCGCACCGGCTCGATGTGGCCGATGACCTTCGGCCTGGCCTGCTGCGCGGTCGAAATGATGCACGCCGGCGCGGCGCGGTACGACCTCGACCGCTTCGGCGTGGTATTCCGTCCCAGCCCGCGCCAATCCGACGTGATGATCGTCGCCGGCACGCTGTGCAACAAGATGGCGCCTGCGCTGCGCAAGGTTTACGACCAGATGGCCGAGCCGCGCTGGGTCATCTCGATGGGCTCCTGCGCCAACGGCGGCGGCTATTACCACTATTCCTACTCGGTGGTGCGGGGCTGCGACCGCATTGTTCCGGTAGATGTTTACGTTCCCGGCTGCCCTCCGACTGCCGAAGCGCTGCTTTACGGCATCATCCAGCTCCAGAACAAGATCCGGCGTACCAACACTATCGCGCGCTGACCCCTCCGGCCATGAACACCAAGCTCGCGGCACTTGCCGAAAACCTGAAGTCTGTGCTCGGCGACAGGATCGCCGGCATTGACGAGTCCCATGGTGAGCTGACGATGGTGGTCAATGCGACGGATCTTTTGTGGGCCGCCGCGCAACTGCGCGACCACGCGCAGCTCCGCTTCGAGCAGCTTGTCGACTTGTGCGGAGTCGATTACCTCGAATTCGGCAATCGCCCGCGCGAAGGCGCGCGTTTCGCAGTTGTCTACCACCTGCTTTCGATTTCGCGCAATCAGCGCCTGCGGCTGCGGGTCTTCGCCGCCGAGGACGATTTCCCCTCGGTGGACTCGGTCAACGGGATCTGGCCGTCGGCCAACTGGTACGAGCGCGAAACTTTCGATCTGTTCGGAATCGTGTTTCCGGGCCATCCCGACCTGCGCCGCATCCTCACCGACTATGGGTTCATAGGCCATCCTTTCCGCAAGGACTTCCCGCTTTCAGGGTACGTGGAGATGCGTTACGACCCGGACCAGAGCCGTGTCGTCTACCAGCCGGTCAGCATCGAGCCGCGCGAGACCGTGCCGCGGGTGGTGCGTGAAGCAAATTACGGCGACGTCGAGTAAATCTGCTGACCACAGAGACACAGAGGCACAGAGAGAACCGAATGACCGACAAAGAAGGCTGCAGGAGTGATTGGGCAAATGTTGTGGTGCGTATCCAACCATTTCTTTACGCGTTCCTGGCGTCTTGGCAGTTTATTTGCCTTGGTTTTCCTCCGCGCCTCTGTGTCTCTGTGGTGAATACGGATGGCTGAGATTCGTAATTACACGATGAACTTTAGCTCCGGCCGCCCTGCGGACTTAACTTGCCAAGGCAAGTTAGCCTGCACTGAAATGCATGGTGTAGCCGTGGCTGCATTACTTACGGTGTAGTTCAGGCGAACGCAGATATGGCGGAAATCAGAAACTACACCATGAATTTTAGCTCCGGCCGTCCTGCGGACTTAACTTGCCAAGGCAAGTTAGCCTGCACTGAAGTTCATCGTGTGCCACCGTTAGCCTTCGGATTCCGAATCCTGGTGTCGATACGGGTTTGCCATGGCTGAGATTCGTAATTACACGATGAACTTTGGGCCGCAGCACCCGGCGGCGCACGGGGTGTTGCGGCTGGTGCTGGAACTGGACGGCGAGGTGATCCAGCGCGCCGACCCGCACATCGGCCTGCTGCATCGCGCGACCGAGAAACTCGCCGAGCACAAGACCTTCCTCCAGTCGGTGCCGTACATGGACCGCCTGGACTACGTGTCGATGATGTGCAACGAGCACGCCTATGTGATGGCGATCGAGAAGCTGCTCGGGATCGAGGTTCCGCAGCGGGCGCAATACATCCGCGTGATGTTCGACGAAATCACCCGGGTGCTGAACCACCTGCTCTGGCTGGGGGCGCATGGTCTCGACGTCGGCGCCATGACCGTGTTCCTGTACTGTTTCCGCGAGCGCGAGGACCTGATGGACTGCTACGAAGCGGTCTCCGGTGCGCGCCTGCATGCTGCTTATTATCGCCCGGGCGGGGTCTATCGCGACCTGCCCGATGCCATGCCGCGTTACCAGGCCTCCAAGATTCACGACGAAAAAGCGGTGCACGAACTCAACAAGAACCGGCAGGGTTCGCTGCTGGACTTCATCGAGGACTTCAGCGAACGCTTTCCCCGATATGTGGACGAATACGAGACGCTGCTCACCGACAACCGCATCTGGAAACAACGCACGGTGGGTATCGGCGTGGTCGCGCCCGAACGTGCGCTGGCGCTCGGATTCAGCGGACCGATGCTGCGCGGCTCGGGGGTGGAGTGGGACCTGCGCAAGAAACGTCCATACGCGGTTTACGACCGGATGGACTTCGATATCCCGGTCGGCGTCAACGGCGACTGCTACGACCGTTATCTGGTGCGCATCGAGGAAATGCGCCAGTCGAACCACATCGTCAGGCAATGCATCGATTGGCTGCGCAAGAATCCCGGCCCGGTCATCACCGACGACCACAAGGTGGCGTCGCCCTCGCGCGTGGACATGAAGATGAACATGGAAGAACTGATCCACCACTTCAAGCTCTTCACCGAAGGCATGCACGTGCCGGCAGGCGAAACCTACGCCGCGGTCGAGGCGCCCAAGGGCGAGTTCGGCATCTACCTCATTTCCGACGGCGCCAACAAGCCTTACCGGATGAAAATCCGCGCACCGGGTTTTGCCCATCTGGCGGCGCTCGATGAAATGGCACGCGGCCACATGATCGCCGACGTGGTCGCCATCATCGGCACCCAGGACATCGTTTTCGGGGAAGTGGACAGATGAACGCGCCGATGAT
>DASQOP010000200.1:0-8972 GCA_035644415.1 Burkholderiales bacterium | reverse complement strand
CTGGTATCGCTGTTCGTCGGCCAACTGCTTAGGTAGTATTTCCGCACTGTCGCTCCATAACAGGATACCGTCCGTGGCTCAGACCCCGCCCTCCGGTAGTTCTCTACGAACCGTGGCATGACTCCCAAAACCCGCAAGCATACTGCACGCCGCCGCGATCTCGGGCTCAGCGCGCGCGCGTTCTCGATCCTGATGCGCTTGTCCACGCCCCGGAAAATCCAGGATTACCTGAACGCGATTCCGATCAATCACGAAATCGGCGGACAGACCATCCTGTCGGTGCGCGAAGTGCTCAGGCAGCGCCGCGCGCATTGCATCGAAGGCGCCTTTTTCGCCGCCTGCGCGCTCTGGGTGCACGGCGAGCCGCCGCTGGTGATGCACCTGGACTGCGATCTGAGCGACTTCCCGCACGTCATTGCGTTGTTCCGCCGCAGCGGCCACTGGGGCGCGATCTCCAAGACCAACGGCGCGCCGCTGCGTTACCGCGACCCGATCTATCGCAGCCTGCGCGAACTGGTCATGTCGTATTTTCACGAGTACTACAACAAGCGCGGTTACAAGACTCTGCGCAGCTATTCGGGATCGTTCGACATGCGGCGCTTCGAACCCGAACATTGGGTCACCAGCGAAAAATCATGCTGGGCAGCGCACGACTGGCTGGCGGACCTGCGCCACTTCCCGCTCATTTCCTCCCACCAGGCGCGCCTGCTGTCGCGCCGCGATCCCTTCGAGCGCCGCGCCGCAAAGATGGTCCAGTATCCCAAGCCGGCTGCGCGCAAGAAGTGAATCGGGCCGGCTGAAACGGTGTTCGCCCGGCTATCAGTCCTTTTTCGCTTCCCGCGCGGCTGCGATGTCCCTGTCGGCGCATGACTTCACCATTTCCCAGCCTATAGGCTGCAGCCGTGTCGTACAGCGTTGCACGATTTCACTGGCCTCCTGCGGATACATCTTCAAAGCCTGCATCGCGGAAAGTTCTCCTTTCACACAGGCTTCCACCCCGTCGGCCCCGAATTCGCCCATCTGGTTGTAGCAGCGATACACGATGTCCGCCCGCAGGTCCTCCTCTTTGGTGTTATCAGCGGCGGAAACCATACAGGGCAGGAATGCGGCGCTTGCCAACACGATGCAGGCGATTACCCGTGGCCGAATGGTCAATGATTTCCCGGGTCCCATCATTTCCGTTTCCCGATTTCTCCGTTTGCGCGCAGCCGGTATCAGAATGGCTTGCGCCCGAGGACGTTCCCGGGCGGGTCGTAGTTGCAAGCCACGATCAGCATCGTGTTGCACACCGCCTCGCCGCAGCCGAGCATCCGGGTGTCACGCCAAACCATCTGCGTGTAGTGTCCGGACGGTTGCCAGTTGGATCGCGTCAGGGCGCCGCCGTGATAGTCCTTCTTTTCGCTCTCCCAGGCCTTGGCCCCGTCCACCGCAGTGTAGGCGCCCGCGGTGGCCTGGAACAGATTCTCGCCGTACAAACCCTCGGTGCGATGCTCCATCCCGCAATTCGTGCTCGCGAGGTGGTCGGCCCATTCCTGTGCGTAGTTCGCCAGGGCCGGCGACCACTGCAGCGGACCGACGCCGACGTCGGCACGCACCTTGTTGTGATACGCAGCAATCTCTTTGATGTCCTGCGCCGACATCCTGGATGCGGTGGGTTTCACTGCCGGCGCCTCCGGTACCGCCGGCGGAGCGGGCGTCGGCGCGGCAGGCGGCCGGGCCGGGGGAGCAGCACAACCGGCCATCACCAGAATCGACAGCGCGGAAACGATGACTGAGACGCGAAGGCCTCTGCGTGCTCGTCGTGCCCGCAAGAACGTGACTTCCGTTCCGCGCAGGTTCATACGATCAGCCCCGCCTGCCGTCGATTCCGCCGGATCATCCGATCGCGGCGACCACGCGTCCGGTGATCTGCCCCGCCTTGAGCTGGTCGAGCGTGCGGCTGACCTCCGACAGCGGCCGCTTTTCTATCGGGATCGGCTTGATCTTGCCGGCGCGCGCCAGCGCGATCACCTCTTTCAGTTCGGCGACGCTGCCGACGCTGGAGCCCTGGATCCTCCACGCGCGTTGCACCACCAGCACCAGCGATACCGGGATTTCCCCACCGTAAAGTCCGACCACGATCAGCTTTCCGCCCTTGCGCAACGCTCCCAGCGCCAGGCTCGCAGTGTCCGCCGCACCGACCAGATCCACCGCGCCGTACAAAGGGCCGCCGGCGAGCTGCTGCAGTTTCCTGGCAGCCTCCGGGTCACGGCTATTCAGCGTCGCCGCGGCACCTTCCTTCTTCGCCACCGCCAGCTTCGCATCGTCGATATCCACCGAAATGATCTTCTCGTGTCCGAGGGCCTTGAGCATCTCGATCGCCATCAGTCCCAGACCGCCCGCACCCAGCAACATTACCCACTCGTCGCGGGGAATCGGCTTGAGCTGCGATACTGCGGAATACGTCGTGAGCCCGGAGCACGACAGCGTCGCCGCCCACATGGGATCTATGCCGCTCGCGTCCACCAGGTACTTCGGATGCGGAATCAGCAGATGGTCGGCATAGCCGCCGGGGCGCTGGATGCCGATCCAGCGTGGCGCCATGCAGTGATTGTCCATGCCCTCCAGGCAGCGCGCGCACTGGCCGCAGCCGATCCACGGGCACACCAGGCGGTCCTTGCCGACCTGCGCATCCTTCGCGTCCGGCCCGGCCGCTATCACGGTGCCGTAGGGCTCATGGCCCAACGTCACCGGCGGATGCATCCCGCGATCGCTCATGTTGAAACGCTTTCCGCCGCCGAGGTCGAAATAGCCCTCGCGGATGTGCACGTCGCTGTGGCACACGCCGCAATACTTCAGCTTCAGCAGCACCTCGGTCCCGGCCGGCTTGGGCGTCGGCTTTTCCGCTTTTTGCAGCGGCTTGCCCCATTCGACTACGTCGTAACTCAGCATGTCTCCTCCGTTCTGAATGTACAGACGTGCAGGCCTGAACCGGCTGGGCGGCCGCGCTCCATGCAAACGCCTTGGAGCTGCCTTGCATGACTACACGTTAGCGAGCAGCATATTACAGCCACCAGGGTTTATCATCTGACGTCGGCTGTTTCGCCGGTCCTGTTCCGGTGTTTTCGGCCTCACAATATTGTCTTTGCCGTTACCTGCCGCCCCAGGCAGCGGGCGGCACAAAAGAAGCATAACGAGGAGGAAACTGCCATGAAACTGCAACGACTTGCGCTCACCTTGTTTGTGGCGGGCACCGCGGCGCTGGCTGCAACGTCATCTTTCGCCGCAGACAGCGTCAAGATCGCGGTCATCGATCCGCTGTCGGGGCCGTTTGCCAACGTCGGCGAGGCCATGGTGCGCTACACACAGCTTGCCGCCGATGCCATCAATGCACGCGGCGGAGTGCTCGGCGGCGCCAAGATAGAAATCATTGCGCTCGACAGCAAGAGCAGTCCGCAGGAAGCGCAACTCGCGCTCAAGGCAGCCATCGACCAGGGGGTTCGCTTTATCAACCAGAGCAACGGTTCAAATGTTGCCGGCGCGCTGGTCGATGCCGTCAACAAGCACAACGAGCGCAATCCCGCCCAGGTCGTCTTGTACCTCAACACCGGTGCCGTCGATCCGGCGCTCACCAACGACAGGTGCAGCTTCTGGCACTTTCGCTTCGACGCCGATGCCGACATGAAAATGGCGGCGCTGACTGATGCGATCGCGCAAAACGCGAATACCAAAAAGGTGTATTTGCTCAACCAGGATTACGCGTTCGGGCAGGCGGTCGCAAGGGCGGCGAAGGAAATGCTCCCCAAAAAGCGGCCGGACATCCAAATCGTTGGCGATGAGTTGCATCCACTCGGCAAAATCAAGGATTTCTCGCCTTACGTCGCTAAAATAAAGGCCTCCGGCGCCGACACCGTCATCACCGGCAACTGGGGCAATGACATGGCGCTTCTAGTGAAAGCAAGCCGCGAAGCCGGCTTCAAACCCGATTTCTACACCTACTATGCCGGCGGGCTGGGTTCCCCGCCCGCGCTCGGCGACGCGGGCATCGGCCATCTCAAGCAGGTCACCCAGTGGCACGCCAACATCGGCAACGAGAAGGTCACGAAGCACTACCTGGCCTACCGCGACAAGTACAAGAATGTGAAAGACGACTATTACTGGACCACCCAGTACCAGGCGTTGGAAATGCTGGCGAAAGCGATGGAGCAAACCAAGTCTGCAGACCCGACAAAAGTCGCCAAGGCGCTGGAGGGCATGTCATTCGACAGCGACACCGGCGAAGTGACGATGCGCGCGGACAATCACCAATTGATCCAGCCGCTGTTCGTTTCGACCTACACCAAGGTGGACGGCAAGGACGTCAAGTACGACGTCGAACGCACCGGCAACGGATTCAAGACCGATCGCCGTATCGAAGGCAAGGACACCGTGATGCCGACCACGTGCAAGATGGATCGACCACAATAGTGCCGGACTGCTCCATCGCCGGCCTCGGGCTTACGGCGTCTTGCCATTGAGCAATTCGTTCACCCTTCGCCCCTGTAAATCCTTCCACGTTTCGAAATCCTCGCGTTTCTTCGTGATGAGCTGATAAAGCTCGACACCGATAAAGACGAAAGTGCCGTCGGATTTCGCCGGCGAATCGGCTTGGTGCCGCGTAACCCCGAAGACCAGGTTGTTCCAGCGCAGAAGCGCCCCGAGGCCGATGCCCTCGCGCGTACTCGACGTGACGACCAGCGATGCACCCCACCATTTTGAATAGTCGTCGCTGCGGTAGCGCACCAGGCCCAGGGGTTCGATCGCGACGCTCGCCTCCAGGTCGCCTTCCGCGCGGCTGCGCGTATTGATCTCGATTCCCGCCGTCGGCCGCATCAGCACCCACTGGGTCTTGAATAACGGTTCCCAGTCGCTCTGACCCAGGCGCTTTCCGTTGAGCCACAGCTCCCACGGCCACATCGGCAGGCCGTTGTTGAGCAGAGCCTGATGCGCTGCCGATTGCCGCGCCACGAATCGCGCTCTGGCCTCCAGTGCGGGCAGGAGTTGTTGACCAAGCACCCAGCCGGTCATGATCGCGACCGCGGCCATGTCCGGCTCGTGCGGCGCAACTTGTGCGCAGTCGATCTCGATCTGGTCGGCGCGGCTTTCAAAAATGATCTCTTTCTGTTTGTCGTCGCTGGGCACCACGTCGAAGGCATGCGGCGGCAGCGTTCCCGCACGGATATTGGCCAGAAGCCGGGTTGCCGCGGGAGACGTCCTGTTTGTTGTAGTGAGCGCGGCATCCAGTCGGCTGGCAAAAGTTGCGTACACTCGGTCGAAGCGCCCGCTGTCGAGGTCCACGGCCGCCGCCTCCATCAGCGCGGAGGGGCGCAGTTCCGGCGTGAGCCGAAATACCCGGTCGCACATCGCCAGACTGTCGTTGTCGAGCGTCGCGCCATGCGCAACCGCACAGCCAAGCAAAAGAACGATGGCTGGAACCGTCATCCCCTTCATGATCAGTCTCCGAGTTGTTTGATGAACTGCTCGATCGCGGCCCGCAGGGCAGCAACCGACGACTCACCGGTAATCAGGCCTCGCAACTCGTTCTCCAGGATCTGCCTTGCTTGCTGGTCGAGGCCCGCGAGCGTGCCCCCGAATCCCGTCCATTCCGGCGCCTGCGCCAGCGCCGCTGCGGACTGTGCGCACCCGGCAGTGAATCCGGGGTCGATCAGCCGCGCAAAAATGGGCGCATGTACCGCGGGATTGGAGAGATAGTGGCCGAAGCCATGGATATTGCGTTGGTGGATGTGGCGGACCGTGACGTTGGTCCAACCGGGCCGCGGGTTCGGGTTGGCCGCGCCGCCACCGATCCGGCTGACCGGATCCAGCGCGTGATTGATGTTGTAGACCCGGGCACAGTCGAACGTGCCTCCGCTTTGCACCAGCGCATAGTCTCCATCGACTTGCCGCAGAAGCGGAATGGTATTGGAGACGAGATAAAGCGCGGACAGCCCGACCGGAATCGGCTTGTCCGGATTGGCGCGGGAACCGGCGACCACCGAATCGAAAGCGGCCTTGTCTCTGCCGGATAGCGCAGCATTGTCGGTGAGCGCAGGCCGCTTGGCAGACACCTCGGCGAGATCGTCGTCCCATTTCGCCTGTGCGAGCTGGTAAAGAGCGTCCTGGGCCACGGTCGTTCCCAATGAATGCGCAACGACCGCGAATCGCGGCACGCGCCCGGGCGAACCCCCGGCGGCCAGCCACGCCTGGTAAATTTTCGTGGCAATGATGGTACTGACACGAAGACGGACGGCGCGCGCGACCAGATCGAAACCGCAGTAGAGCAGGACGTCACCGCCATAGCGCACGAAGGTTTCGCGATTGCCGTTCACCGACTGCAAAAGACTCTGCACTTCGCCGGTCCAATCGAACCCGCCGTTTGCGGGCAGCGAATTCCCGAGGTTCTGCCAGGTCTTGAGCACGGTATCGAAAATGTCGTCGTAGCGAATCTCCACCAGGTCCAGGTAGTCCGACAATTCCTTGCCCGCAAAGCACGCCGGATACAAATCCATGGCCGCGTTCAGCGCCGCGACCGGCCCATCCGGCTCGTTGATCCATCCTATCTTGTGCACGCCGATGCCGTGGACAAAGAACAGAACATTCTTGGCCATTTCCCCCTCCGATTGGGTGCGATAGCGAACCGCTCCAGGATGCTCATGCAATTCCAGTATCCCGATTTCACCAGCCGAAATCATCGGGGTTCACACTGCGCAGTCACGTGAGCCGCACCACTCCACTTTTTCCTGCGCCGGATAGTCCCTCGTGCACTGCCTAGTGTAGGATACTCGCGGCGATCGACCCTCGGGTGCCGTGTCATTTCAAGCAACGCGAAGTATTCGGGTTTCTCAAGCTTGCGCCATCGGGAGTCACGTCGGGGCGGGACGAAATAGTTTCTTTACTTTGAGTTTGAACAATAGATTAGGGGAAGAAATCATGACATTCAGAATACCGCACGGTCTTTCCCGTCGTGCTTCCGGAGCTCTGCTCGCACTTCCGCTCGCGCTGGCCGCGAATCAGGGTCTCGCGCAGGGCGTCACCGACGACATGCTGCTCAACGCGCACAAGGAATCCAACAACTGGCGCATGGTCGGACGCGATTACATGAGCACGCGCTTCAGTCCCTTGAACCAGGTCAACACCAGGAACGTGAAGCGCCTGGTTCCGAAGTGGACGTTTTCCTTCGGCGTGCTCGACGCGCAGAACACCACGCCGCTGATACACAACGGCGTGATGTACGTCACTTCGTCTCACGGCCGCACCTTCGCGGTGAACGCCAGGACTGGCTCGATGATCTGGCAATACAACCATCAACTGCCGGAAGACGTCGGCAAAAACATGTGCTGCGACATCGGCAACCGTGGCGCTGCGCTCTACGGGGACAAGGTCTTTGTGGCCACCCCGGATGCCCACGTTGTTGCGCTCGACATGAAGACCGGCAAGCCGGTGTGGGATGTTGGACTCGGCGACTACAAGAACGCCTACACGATGACCGTGGCGCCGCTGGTCGTGAAGGGCAAGGTGATCGTAGGCCTCTCGGGAGCGGAATACCCGACGCGGTTGTTCATCGAAGCGCTCGATGCCAACACGGGTAAGCAGGCGTGGCGCCGGTACACGATCCCCGCGCCGGGCGAACCGGGATCCGATACGTGGGGTTCCAATCCTGACAATCTCAAGTACGGGGGAGCGTCGGCCTGGATCACCGGTTCATACGACCCGGCGCTCGACACCATCTACTGGGGCACCGGCAACCCGAATCCCGACTGGGACGGCGTCGGTCGCGAGGGCGACAACCTCTACTCCAATTCCACCCTCGCATTGGACCCGGACACCGGCGCGATCAAGTTCCACTTCCAGTACACGCCCTTCGACGTGTGGGATTTCGACGGCGTGAACGAACACATCCTCGCCGATATCGGCGGGCGCAAGATCTGGCTGCACGGCGACCGCAACGGCTTCCTTTACAGCATCGATCGCAGCAACGGCAAGTTCGTCTACGGCAAGGAAATCTCCAAGGTGAACTGGGCAACCGGGTTCACGCCCGAAGGCCGGCCCATCGTCAATCCTGACAAAGTGCCGAGCTACACCTATGAGGCGAAGGACATCTGCCCGGCCTCGGAAGGCGGCAAGTGGTGGAACCCGATGAGCTACAGCCCCCCTAAGCAGATGGTGTTCGTTCCCAGCCGGGAAATATGCACGGACATCAAGAGCGCGAAGGGCGATCGCGTCGAAGGCAAGCCGCATTGGGGCATCGGCAGCATCAAGTGGAACAAGGGCCATGGCCAACTGGTCGCTTTCGATGCCGGGAGCGGCAACAAGAAATGGACCGTGGAAGCGCCCTCGCCCTTCATGAGCGGAGTGCTGACCACCGGCGGCGGCCTGGTATTCGCCGGAACGCCCGAGGGTGAGTTCAAAGCCTACGACCAGGAAAGCGGCAAGGAACTGTGGTCGTACCAGACCGGCTCCGGCATCGTCGGCAGCCCGGTCAGCTACTCCATCGACGGCAAGCAGTACGTCGCGGTGCCATCGGGCTTCGGCGGATGGACCGGCTTGTCCACCATCGGTGGCGGCGGCGCACCTCATCTCAAGGACAGTCGCAAGGGTGGTTACGTGACGGTGTTCGGCCTGTTCGACGAATAAATACGATCGTCGATGCGAGAAGCGGCGGCGGGTTCGCCGCTTCCTTTTTTTGAGCGTGAGAAAAACACTATGCGGGGTTCTTTTGACTTGTTTCACTGCGCCGGCGCGTTCGCGCTGGCATTGCTGCTGCTCGGTCCTGCGCGTGCCGGGGACGAGCCCAAGAATCCTTTCGCCGGGGATGCCGCCGCCGCGGCCGAAGGCAAACACCTGTTCCTGAAAACGGGATGCTATTCCTGTCACGGTCACGAAGCCGAAGGCGCGGTCGGCCCGGATCTCACCGATGACGAATGGATTTACAAGCCGACCGACTCTATGATCTT
>DASQOP010000199.1:0-2693 GCA_035644415.1 Burkholderiales bacterium | reverse complement strand
CCTGCGCTCGAAGGAAACGTAGGCGACGCGAGTGCCGTCGGGCGACCATTGCGGCGAGATGATCGGTTCCTTGTGCGCCAGGATGAATTCCGGGTTGTAGCCGTCGGCATCCGCCACCTGCAGTTCGAAACGATCGGCGTTCTTGGTCACGAAACAGATCTTGGTGGCAAATACGCCGACGTCGCCAGTCAGCTTCTCGTAAATCAGGTCGGCAATCTTGTGGGCGGTGACGCGCAGCTGCGACACTGTCACCGTGTAGGAAAAACCCAGGATCTGCGACTGCTTGCCCACGTCCATCATGCGAAAACGCACCTCTGCATGTCCGTCGGCTTTCTCGATCACGCTGCCGATGACCAGCGCTTCGGCGCCCTCGTTCTTCCAGTAGCGGTAATTGATCTCCGAAGGCTCAGTGGGAAAGGGCCGCACGCTGCCCACCGAGCCCAGCCGGAACATACCGCTGCGCTGCAAATCGGCGGCCACGATCTGGCTGGTGCGCTGAACGAAGCCCTCTTCCCCGGCAAAAGGCAGGATGGTGACCGGAATCTGGTTGGCGCCGCCGCCAATCAGGTCAATATTTAATTGCGCATGCGCCGCTTCCTGCATGTGCAGGGAAAAGGCGAGCGCTAGGGATACAAAGAAGCGCAGCCTTCCAAACATCTTCGTTGATCCTTTCATATCACGTTAAGACGGTGGCTTGAACGTAAAGTTGAATTTTCTGAAGTACTGCTGAAACAGGTCGGAATCATCCGGTACCGGAAGCGGGCTGGACAAATTGATTGCCCTTTCCACGGCAGCATCGTAGGCCGGCACCCCGCTCGAGCGTTTCAACTGGATTTCAAGAATATCTCCCCCAGGCAGGACTGTAACTTCGTAGACACCCTCCGGACGCCCTTTTAGGTCCGGCGGCATAACGATTCTGGCTGTGA
The DNA here is from genome assembly GCA_035644415.1 of Burkholderiales bacterium. Classification (GTDB taxonomy): domain Bacteria; phylum Pseudomonadota; class Gammaproteobacteria; order Burkholderiales; family JACQAP01; genus JACQAP01. Next base: position 1,767 of record DASQOP010000199.1, on the reverse strand, counting down.
CTTTGGCCTGAATGCGCGCCCTCCAATCATCGATCAGCTTCTGCTGCGCGGCGCGCATGGCGATCTCGGCGCGGCGTTTGGTTTCATCGGCCTCGCGCTGCTTGCGCTGCGCTTCCTGTTGCTGACGCTCGCGCTCGACGGCGGCGGCGCGCTCGCGGCGCTCCTCTTCGCGTTTCAGTTTCTCCTGCTCCAGTCGCTTCGCATCTTCCTCCAGCCGACGCCCTTCTTCCGCGCGGCGCTGCTCTTCAAGCTGTTTCTGCTCTTCCAGCCGGCGAGCCTCTTCCTCGTGCTTCAGTTTTTCCTGCTCCAGGCGCTTCGCCTCTTCCTCGGCACGGTGCTCCTTTTCCAGTCGGCGCTTCTCCGCCTCGAGCGCTTTCTTCTCCTCCAGGCGTTTGGCTTCCTCCTCCTCCTTCTGCTTGCGGACCTTTTCCCGTAACTCGATCTCGGCCGGCGAGGGCTTGGTCGGCGCCTCCACCTTCGGTGGCGGAGGCGGCGGCTCCTTCTTCACCTCGGGAGCCGGCTTGGGCGGCGCCTGCACCATCCTTGGCGGCGGACTCACTTTCGTGACCGGCTCGGGCAATTCTTCGCATAGGTCAACCACCACGGGTCCGACGATTTTCTTCTGCCAACTGATGCCGACTACCAGCATGCCGAAGAACAGCAGATGCACCACCAGCGCGAGGATGCCGGAGGCGACGCGACCGGGTTCGTCAACCGTGTGCATCGTCAACCCGACCGGGGTTTGGCCAGCAGTCCCACCCTTTTGACCCGGTTCTGTTGCAGCAGGTCCATCACCTGGATCACGAACTCGTACTTGACGTCCTTGTCGGCGGAAATGACGACCGGCTGGTTTGGCTTCTTGGACTGTTTGCTCTTGATCACGTTCAGCAGCTCGTCCCGGTCCCTCAACGGCCTTTCGGCGTTGGAGAGGTCGCGATCGATGTAGGATAGCGCCCCGCTGGCGCGGATCGAGATTTCGATCGGCTGCGCCGGCGGCGCCGAAGCCTTGCCGATGGTCGGCAGATCGATGACGCCGGGATTCATCAGCGGCGCGGTGACCATGAAGATCACCAGTAGCACCAGCATCACGTCGATGTAAGGCACGACGTTGATCTGGTTCATCAGGCGCGGGTGGCGGCGCATGCGCGGTCAGGTTCCGGTTGCCGCGACCTGCGCCTGACCCACCACCGGCGGCTGCGCCGCCGCGTTGGCCTGCCGCTGCAGGATGTTGGAAAACTCTTCCATGAAACTCTCGAAGCGGGTCGAGAGCCGCTCGATGTGGCGTACGAAGTGGTTGAAGGCGATGACTGCCGGGATCGCGGCAAACAGACCCATCGCGGTCGCGACCAGCGCTTCGGCGATGCCGGGCGCCACGTGCGCCAGGGTAGCCTGGCCGACGTTCGCCAGCCCGCGGAACGCATTCATGATTCCCCACACTGTGCCGAACAGGCCGACGTAGGGGCTGACCGATCCCACCGTGGCGAGAAAGGAAAGGTGCGCCTCGAGATGGTCCATCTCGCGCTGGTAGGTGGCGCGCATGGCGCGGCGGGTGCCGTCCATGAGCACCGCCAGGTTGGTCCCGGTCTGCTTGCGCAGTTTCACGAATTCGCGGAATCCGGCCTCGAAAATGCGCTCCATGCTGCCGGCGTTTTGGCGCGAGCCCGCCGCCTGCTGATACAGCGCGCCCAGGTCGGCGCCGCTCCAGAAGCTGCGCTCGAACTGGTCGGTGCGGCGGACGGCGTCGCGAATCACGAACATCTTGCGGAA
>DASQOP010000198.1:0-6499 GCA_035644415.1 Burkholderiales bacterium | reverse complement strand
AAAGGCGCGAGTCTGCGATTGCTGCGCTGGAAGCGCTTCGTCCAGGGCGACGAAGAGCAGTTCATGGCCAACACGCGCCGCTTCACCGAGCTGACCGGCGTGAAGGTGCGGGTGGACAGCGAGAACCGCCGTGATCGTCTCCTTCGAATTGATGGCGACGGTGTTGTCCTCATTGACCAGGCGGCCACCTGGGACCTGCGGTATGGGGCGTGCTCGCCAAGTGCCAGGTTAGAAATCTTGGCGAGTACGAAGGCGATCTTAACGTCGATGAGCGGCTGCTTACGGACTTGATCGCGGCATGCAAAGCGGTGGCCACCGCGCTCGACAAGTTACCGCCACCCGCCTGAAGGAAACCATGACTCCCGCTGTTCCTGGCCTTTCGAACGTCCGGCATTCTGGATGTTGAAGACAAGCATGCAAGGCCGCATCGTTGCAGTCCAGCCGCGCATCCGGCTGCTGCGATCCTTCGACCAGCGCCAGCACAATTATCCAGGCTATGCCCTGTTGATCGAAAGACTCAACGAGCAGAAGCAGATCTGGATCGGGATCGGCCCTGCGACTCATGCAAGATATGGCTTCTGCGCCGGAGGGAGTTTCTCGGCGGAAGTCGAGCCGGTCGCGAATCCGGAACTGGAGGCCGTCGACTACTACAAGGCCGCGGGAATCCGGTACATACCCGGAGATCTTCAGTTGGTTTCGCAGCCTCCGTGGCTTGGCGTGCCCCCTGATCTGCCGACCTACCGCGCCCGAGGTCATCGTCGCCTCGATGTCCGGACTTACGAGAATTTGTGCTACCGCTGCATCTGGGGCTGCCGGATGGCGGTGGAAATGACCATCGACCAGTGGAATCCACGGGAGAAACGGTACCGGAAGGAAACGTTCTGTTACGGCCCGAAATCCTGCTCGAAGTACCAGGCAGGCCCGGTTCGCCAGGTCCCGGGCCGAAACGGAACGACCTGGCAAGAAGAAGACTGGTTGGACGAAGATGCAACTTCGCATCGCGGGCCTGACGACTAAGATGCGTACGTGCTGATGACCACTCCATGCCCTCACCCGCAGCGGAGACGGGGAATCGACTACACTGAATTGCATGCGTCTCCTCACTTTTCTCGAATACGCGGCGATCGTGGTCGGCGCAATCGGAATCCTCGCCGGCCGGCACTTTGCCCTGGCGAAAGGCATTCATCTCGGCATTCTGCTGGTCGGTGTGGGGATCGCGGCGGGCGGAATCGAGTCGCTGTATTCGCGGCAGATGAGCCTGCGATTTTCCGAGGAAGCCGCGCAGGGCTACGATGGCTTTCCGGCGCTCGTGTGGGGCTTGATGCTGCTGCTCGCGGGCGGTGCGCTCATCGGCTACGCATACCTGCTCGATACCGGCGCTTGGCCACGAGCGGCCGGCCTTCTGAAGCAGTATCCCGGAATCGTGTACGCCGCTGCGGGTCTGTTGCTGGCCGGGTTTTCGGTGTTGCTGTTCGCCGATCCGGGCGCGCACCGCAAGCGGTGGCAGACGCTTCTGCTGCGCGTGCCGCGCGTCATCCTTGCGGTGGTGGCGCTGACGTGCGGGATTGCAACGATGGCGTCGGGTGCCTGGCAGATCGCCGACCCGCAGGGATATGCGCAAGTCGAACGCCAGGTTCGCGCGCGCGTGGATGCTGCCTTCAAGGTAATCATAAGAAAATCGTGAAGGTGTGAATGGTAAGAGCCCTTCTGCGCGAGATCCAAACTTCGACGCATCCCTCACGCAAGCGATAAGAATCGTGCAGGCGTGAATGAGTGAAGGGGAAAGGGTGAAGGGTGAATGAAGGTGAAGGAGCAAAGCATGAAAGGGATCTCGCGACGTGAGGCATTGAGTGTGATAGGCGCCATGGCAATGGGCGCAGTACTCCCATTCTGCGCAGCCGCGGATTCCCCGCGCCTGCAATCCTGGCCGCTGAAGACGCCTCGCCGCACCGGCATCCACGACGTGGCGCCTGCTGCCGACAGCGGCGTCTGGTTCACGGCGCAGGCGAGCGGGCATCTCGGCTATTTCGATCCCGCGACGGGACGCACCGAACTCATCCCGCTGGGGCCCGGCTCGGCACCGCACGGCGTCATTCGCGGTCCCGACAAGGCGGCCTGGATCACCGACGGCGGCCAGCAGGCGATCGTGCGCGTGGGCTGGCCCGATCGCGCCATCAGGGTATTCCCGCTTCCCGAGAAAACGCCTTACGCCAATCTCAACACCTGCGCCTTCGATGGCGACGGTGATCTCTGGTTCACGGGGCAGAGCGGCGTGGTCGGCAAGCTCGCAATGAAAACTGGAAGGACGACCGTGTGGGGTGCTCCGCGCGGCCGCGGACCCTACGGCATCTGCAGCACTCCTAAGGGAGACATATGGTGGTGCTCGCTGGCGGGCTCCTTCATCGCGACCATCGACCGCCGCAGCGGGCAGTCCACCGTGGTGGAACCGCCCACCAGGAATCAAGGCGCCCGCCGTGTCTGGAGCGACAGTCGCGGGCGCATCTGGGTCAGCGAATGGCTGAGCGGCAATCTCTCGATGTACGACCCCGCGTCGAAGAACTGGCGCACTTTCAAGGTCCCGGGCGATAACCCGCAGTCTTACGCTGTCTACGTGGATGAGCGCGACCACGCGTGGGTGAGCGAGTGGACCGGCAATGCGGTTTATCGCTTCGATCCCGCTACCGAGAAGTTCGAGCGCTTTGGATTTCCTCGCGACGGCGCAAACATTCGGCAGATCCTCGGCCGTCCTGGCGAAGTGTGGCTCCCCGAGAGCGGCACCGAATTCATCTCGGTCATCCGGACGGTTTGAAGCCGCTCAACATCGGGCATCTTGCGGCAGCGCACCATCCCGGACGCAGCGGGTGATACAAGACGATGGGGGCGGCATTCCGGGGCCGAGTGGTCAGTTCAACGAGCCCGGCGGACCCCATGGGCCACACCCCGGTCAAACGTGAATGCTCCGTGCCACCCATTACATCGAGTGAACGATCTGGATGGTAAACCCCATTCATTCGACTTGCCGCCGACCGGATGCTGTTGGGTTTTCGTCAAGGGTTGTCAGGCCATCGCCATCAGTGCAAGGTTTTGAGCGCTTGGCTCCCCAATCGGCGTTCAATGGCCAACGAAAAAGGTTCCAGTTCGATGGCACGAATTTCGCGTGGGCACTTCCTGCCAAAACACAATGGCTTCTCGCAAGGGGGCGAAGCCGATGTCAAACTCTAACCGTCAATCAGTAGCGTCGAGTTCCGCGGCGACCCCCAGCCCGGATCTCGAAGCCATCGTCAAGTGGCTACGCGGGTTATCGGCCGCAGATTTTGAAGAGTTGAGCGAGGCATTAACCAATCACAACGCCGAAAAACTTGCCCGTTTCGAAACCCGGATTCAAACCATTCCTTATCGCTCCGGATGATCCCAAGCGTGGTGAAAGTCTTACCGTTGCCTTCAACGGGTTGGCAAGTAGAGCTAAGCCCTGGCGAACAGCCGTTTCCGTTTCCGACTAAGGCCCAGGCAATATTGTTCACCCTGGCATGGGCCGATTCCCATCAGCCCTGTGAAGTACGCGTGTGCGGTTCCATTGGGGAGCCTGAGCGGCACATGACATTTCCGAACGGCAATTACCGTCGTCCCCCCAGATCGGATCGCCGCCGGATGCAAGTCGACATTCCGTTTCGGGATCGTCGTCAGCAGGAACGCCGAGCACAGCAATAGGGTCAAGCACAGCAATAACACAGCAATAGGTGCCTGTGTAGCCCTACGTTCGTTTCTTGGGGGTATAAGTGAATTTCTGACCGCCGATGCTCGCTTCGAACATCAGCCCGCCCTTGGCAACAGTGAACGTTGCCATGCCCTTGTTGTAAGAACCGGCCGTCGTGGCGTCATGTTTGCCTCCGCTGGCGCTGGCGGAGCTGCCGGCCGTGTTCGCGGAGGCCGACGCGCCGGCCGTGATGGCGACCGCGGTTGCCTGGACGCCGAACTCGAACTTGCCGGAGGTGAATTCGTCGAAGGCGCGCTGGTCCTGAAAGAACACGATCTGGCTATAGCCTTGGCCGCCGAGCTGCCAACCAACCGTCAGCTGTTTCATCGAGGTGTCGCCGACGTATGCGCCTTTCCTGTAGACCCGGCCCTTGCCGTAGGCGCCGCCGATGCCTATGCCGGCCTTGCCGATGGTCGGAAAAATCGCGTAACCGTAGCTGTTGTCGAAAAAGCCCGAACTCGCCCCGGCTTCCCTGAATATCTTGATGGTATCTGTGTAATCGTCTGGCCACGCGGCACCCGACGAACCGATCAAAAGCAACAGGGCTGCGAGAAGGTTGAATCCAAGTCGTTCCATGTCGAGTACCTCGTGAAGGCGTGAAGGCGTGAAGGCGTGAATGAGTGAAGGGTGAAGAGTGAAGGGTGAAGGGTGAAGAGTGAAGGGTGAAGGGTGAAGAGTGAACGGTGAAGTCAGTGCTGCCCGGCCAGACGATTACGCACCCCGCTGATGTGTTCGCGCAGTACGTAGAGCTGGTCCGCGAACGCGAGCGGCGTGCGCATATTGTTCACCGCCTCCTGGATATCTTCGAGCCGCTTGAGAATTTCCTGTGCGCGCTCCGGTGTCGGTTGGGCGAACATGTCACGCTCGAGCGCCATCAGCGCACCGTACCACCTGTAGATGCGCGATCGCACCCGCCAGCGATACAGCGGCGGCACGATGCGTATGACCGGGATCACGATCACCACCAGCGGCACCAGCACCACCAGCACGCGGTCCACCAGGCTCGCCATCCAGAACGGCAATTTCTTGTAGAGGAAGGGCGTCCCCGCACGATAGAAGCGCTGCGCATCCTCGCTGATCGGAAAATCACGCTCCAGCGGCGCCGGGAATTCTCCGGCCTTCCGGAACATGCCCGCGGGGCCGTGAATCTCCTTCGCTGCGCTGATCAGCAGGTCCGACAGCGCGGGGTGCAGGTCCTCGCGAGCGATCAGTTCAACGGTCGGGCCTACAAGGTCGACGGCGTGCGGTGGAAGGTCCTGCCCCAGATCAAAGGCGCCTTTCGGCAGCGTCAGGTGGGAAAGAAACTTCAGGCGGCGCATGTAGCCGTCGGCCTGTGAGAAGTTCATCAGCCTGATCCCCGGCACTTTCAGCAGATCGCGCGTCACCTGGCCGCGCACGAGTTCGCCCATGACGAAAGCGGCGTCGATCTTCCCCTGCTTGAGCGCCTCGATCGCATCATCCCCATCCAGTTCCAGCAGGCGCGTGGGGCCTTTTCCCATGCCGTTCGCAACCAGGAACTTCATCGCCAGCGCGTGGGTTCCGCTGCCTTCCGGTCCGATGGCGACGCGCTTGCCTTCCAGTTGGGAGAGCCGTTCCACCGATTCCTTGCCGCGATAGAAGACCAGGACCGGCTGCACGAATACGCTGCCCAGAGACATCAGGCCGCTGGTTTCGATGCCTTCCGTCACGCCGCCCAGCACGAATCCTACGTCGGCGTAGATCTTGCGATCCGCCAACCGCCGCAGGTTGTCCTGTGCGCCCTCGGTTTCGACCACCCGCACCTTCACGCCGCTGCGCGAGATGATCTTCGCGTAGCGTTCGGCGATGCTGTAGTAGCTGCTTTCCTTCGGCCCGGCGAGCATCACGATCGAATCCGGCGGCGCCGGGCCGATGAATTTGACCGCCAGCCAGGCGGCGAGCGCGGTGACCAGCAGCACCGGCACGCCAATCACGAGCAGGTCGTGCCAGGACACGGTCACCAGTTTGGCCGGCAGTGGCAGGCGTTTGAAATTTTGGGGGTTCACTTAGTGTCCTGCTTCTTTTAGTGTCCTGTTCTTTGCTTCATCAACGGTGCAATTGGCAGTATAGGCCGCGATCGCATTACCCATAGTGCGGTGAAGGGTGATGGGTGATGAGTGATGAGTGCGTCCTTCACCCAACCATAGGTAATCGCTCGCAATGACGCTCGCGCTGTGAGTGACTTGTATAGGGTTTCCGACGAGGACTGCGAGAGAGATGAAGTCAGGTCGCGTAGCTTGCAAGAATTCGTTCCAGCTTTTTTCCGACTCAGAAAAAAGGGAGATGGACTTTACGGTCGATTGCGCAATCGCCGGTCCGTGAGCCGTCGACTTGGAGGTGCAGACCGCGCCGGTCGTTGACTCTGTGCCAGGGCAAATCGGCCCGACGCCTGCTTTTTTGATTCGAAGGCTAGTGCCTTCCCATCAGCCACCCGTCACCGTGGCAGCGCTGACAGGATTTTTCTACGCTCACGCCTGTGCCGCTACACGCTGGACATTCGGTCCAGTCCTCCGGGTTCGCGCGCCAGGCAATTCTCCCGCCGCAGGGCATCCCGCTGGCGTTGGGAACGAAACACATGACGGTTCTTTCGACGCTACCGGTGTAGGCGCGGCCGCATCGCATGCAGCCGGCGACGGGACGGTCTTTCTTGAGAATGTCATTCATTATTAGATAGTTAGAGCTACCCTCTCAAACCCGGAATGAACAAACTCCTTGAATAAGCAGCAA
>DASQOP010000197.1:0-6999 GCA_035644415.1 Burkholderiales bacterium | reverse complement strand
CGATCCAGTCGGCGGCGCGGATCACGTCGAGGTTGTGCTCGATCACCACCAGCGAATGGCCAGCCGCCATCAGCTTGCGCAGGGCGCGCAGCAGCTTGGCCACGTCCTCGAAGTGCAGGCCGGTGGTGGGCTCGTCGAATAAAAACAGGGACCCTTCGGGCGAGGCGTTAGGCGTGAGGCGAGAGGCGGAAAAATTTCTTGCTCCGGCGAGGTGACCCGCGAGCTTAAGCCGTTGCGCCTCGCCCCCGGAAAGCGTCGGCACCGGTTGGCCGAGCCTCATGTACTCCAGGCCCACATCCACCAGCGGTTGCAGCCGTGCAATGACTTCCGGGCGGTGGGCGAAAAATACCGCCGCCTCGGAGACCGTCATCTCCAGTACGTCCGCGATCGACTTGCCCTTGACGGTCAGCTCCAGCACCTCGGCACGAAAACGTTTGCCGTCGCAGTCGGGGCAACGCAGGTACACGTCGGACAGGAACTGCATCTCCACGTGTTCGAAGCCATTGCCGCCGCAGGTCGGGCAGCGGCCGTTGCCGGAGTTGAAGCTGAAGGTGCCGGGGGTATAGCCGCGCTCCTTTGCCGCCGGCTCCTTTGCGTAAAGTTCGCGGATCGGATCCCAGGCGCCCACGTAGCTCGCCGGATTGGAGCGCGTGGTGCGTCCGATCGGGCTCTGGTCCACCATCACCACTTCGGCAATGCGCTCGTGCCCGCGAATTTCCCGGTGCGCGCCGGGCAACTCGGTCGGCTTGCCCTTGTGCTTCAACAACGCCGGATAAAGCACGTCCTGGATCAGCGTGGACTTACCGGACCCGCTGACGCCGGTGACGCAGACCAGGCGATTGAGCGGAATCGCGACGTCGATGTTCTTTAGATTGTGTTCGGCGGCGCCCAGAACCTCGAGCCTCGCCGCCTTGGAATCGACCGGCGCCGGCGCGATGCCGGCGTCGGCGCGCTTGCGTCCGGAAAGATAATCGCCGGTGAGCGACTTGCCGTTGCGCGCGAGCTCGGACGGCGTGCCGAAGAACACCACTTCACCGCCGCGCTCGCCCGGACCGGGGCCGATGTCGAGAATGCGGTCAGCTTCGAGCATGATCTGCGGATCGTGCTCCACCACCACCAGCGAATTGCCGGAATCGCGGAGCCGCTGCATGATGCCGATCACCCTGCCCATGTCGCGCGGATGCAGGCCGATCGACGGCTCGTCCAGTACGAACAGCGTATTGGTGAGCGATGTCCCGAGCGCCGTTGTGAGATTGATGCGCTGGACTTCGCCGCCCGAGAGCGTGCGCGACTGGCGGTCCAGCGTCAGGTAGCCGAGCCCGACCCGGTCGAGATAGTCGAGCCGCGCGCGGATTTCCCCGAGCAACTGATCCGTGGCCTCATCCAGCGGGGTGGGAAGATGCAGCGAACCGAAGAATGCCCGCGTCTTGTCGATCGGCAGCAGCATCAGGTCGTGCACCGTCAGGCCCGGCAGCGCGGCGAGCTGCGCAACGCTCCACTTCAGGCCACGCGGCATGAAGCGCTTTCCCGCAGAAAGTACCCCATCGGCATCTTCCTTCGTCCCCAGCCGCCACAGCAGCGCATCCGGCTTAAGCCGGGCGCCGTTGCAGGCGCTGCACGGGGTGTAGGCGCGATACTTGGAGAGCAGCACGCGAATGTGCATCTTGTAGCTCTTGGTTTCGAGCCAGTCGAAGAAACGGCGCACGCCGTACCAGGTGCCGGGCCAGGATTTCTTCCAGCTCACCCATTCCGGTTCGCCTTCGAGCACCCAATGCTTGTGCGCGTCGCTCAGGTCGCGCCACGGCTTGTCCAGCGGGAACCCCCGCTTCTTCGCATACTTCTCGATGTCGTCCTGGCATTCGTGAAAGCTCGGCGTCTGCCAGGGTTTGATCGCGCCGCCCGCGAGCGTCTTCGATTCGTCGGGAACGATCAGCCCGAAGTCGATGCCGATCACCCTGCCGAAGCCGCGGCAGGTTTCGCACGCACCGAGCGGCGAATTGAACGAGAACAGGTTCGGCGTCGGGTCGGCGTAATGGATGTCGCATTCGGCGCAATGCAATGCCGTGGAGAATCTCCACGGCGCGTGAGGCGTGAGGGGTGAGGGGTGAGGAGTCCCTGCGCGTTCGCGTGATGCATCGTCTTCGGCCAGCGGATAAATGTTGACCTTGCCCTGCCCCACCCTGAGCGCCGCTTCCAGCGCCTCGATCACGCGGGAGCGGTCGGCCGACGACATGCGCAGGCGGTCCTGCACCACCTCCAGGAAATTTTTACGGTGGGAGTGGATCCGTGTATAGCCCTGCTGCTCGAGAAGCTGCTTGACCTCTGCCTCGGAGAAGTTCTTCGGCACGGTGAGCGGAAAGGTGACGATCAGGCGCGGATCGCCGGCTTCGCCTGCCCGCTTTCGCATCGCCTCGAAGATCGTATCCGGCGAATCGCGCCTCACCGGCTGCCCGCAACCGCGGCAGTACAATTGCGCGGCACGCGCGTACAGCAGTTTCAAGTGATCGGTGAGCTCGGTCATGGTGCCAACCGTGGAACGCGAGGTGCGCACCGGGTTGGTCTGGTCGATCGCGATCGCCGGTGGAATGCCCTCGATCCGGTCCACCTGAGGCTTGTCCATGCGCTCCAGGAACTGGCGCGCGTACGGCGAGAATGTCTCCACGTAGCGGCGCTGGCCTTCGGCATAGAGGGTGTCGAACACCAGCGACGACTTGCCGGAGCCGGACACGCCGGTCACGACCAGCAATTCATTCAACGGAAGATCGAGATCGAGCTTCTTGAGGTTATTCTGGCGCGCGCCGCGGATGCGGATGACGTCGTGTATGTGTGTGGGCATGGGTGCGGGGCAGGTGACCGGGTGCTTTGACAGGCAGACATGGGCCGCAAGTTCCCGTCAAAGGGCGCCATTCTACCGGCGCGACATTATCCGTGGCTGGAGGAATCGGTCCCTTCGTTCCTGCTTCCAGAAAATGATATCTGGTATAACGCCGTTCATGCGCTTCGTGCTCAAAGCGTCACCGAACTTGCTCGTTACCTTCGCCGCATTGCTCGGTTTTTGGGCCGTGCCCATGACCATTCGCGCAGAACCACCCGCACCCCACCCCGGACACGCCGCACCGGTGGAGGCCCAGTTTCGCGGCTGTGAGTCGGCGGGCTGGTGCCGGTTCTGGATCGAACCGCCGGATCCCCTGGCGGAGTCGCTGTATCTCGTGCGTCCCGATGGCGTCTCGCGAATGCCCGGCGACGATGCCATTTCCATTGCAGTGCGCGACCGCCTCAATGCCTTGCTCGCCAGCATGATCCATCAATCCAAGCACATCGTGCTGCATGATCTGCGCGCACTGGGCGACGGAACGTTCGCAGCCACCGTGACCGTTAATGAGGCAAATCTGGCGTCAGATCCGATTCTTATGGAATTGCGCGAGAAGTTTACGGGGACGATCCGGTAGTAACGCAATCGGGTTTGCTGTCGGCGTCCCTGGACGGCCGAATCATTTGCAGGGAAACCCTGTTATGAAAAATTCCCGGCGGCCGCAGCCGCCGGGATGGGAAGAACTGACCTGTCCTACTGCTTCGTGATGGTCCAAACGACCGCGGATTTTGGCGTCGTATAGAACGGCGACTCCATCTGGTAGTTCACGTAGAGTTCGCCGTAGTCCGCAATGTACATCGTCTTGCCATCCATGCTGAACTCGACGTCGTTGGTTCGCTCGAACCCGCCCCGGTTTTCCTTCTTCTGATAGGCATTGGGACCGGGATCGATGTTCTCGGCAAAGATCGACCACTTGACGCCGGTCGGGTTGAGGAACTCGATCTTCACGATCGCCGGCCACATCGGCCGCAGGCTTTCTGGACCGTTGTCGATGATGCCGAACACGGCGGTGAATATCGTGTCCCCAGGTGCGCCGAATGCCTTTGGCGCCCAAGCCAGCCCGTCCATAGGGTTGTTGGTATCCCACTCCATGACCGGGTTGACGTAGCCATTGGGGTTGGGATTCGCCACGATCAGCGGAGTGCCCCGAACCCCGATCGAATGGTCGATGAAACGATAGGGCGGAAGCGTCGGCACGAATGGCTTGTCCCCGATGTAGAGCTGAGGATTCGGCCGTGTGCTGTCGTACTTGTTTCCGCGGTAAACGTCGGGCCCGTAGCGCTTGATGTTCACGAAGTTCAGGCCTTCCTTGTCCGGAAAACCCGCATCCTGACCCTTCTCGGTGAACACGAACAGTTTCTCGGCGCCGTTGGCAACACGGCGATTACCCTTGTCGTTCATTCCATTGTCGCTCACGACCAGCGCGTGCTCGAAGCGCGAGCCCTTGGGTCCGAACGCGACACCGGACGAGTTGCGCAATCCCATCGCATACACTTCCCAATCGTCGCGGGTATAGCTGCTGTCGGCTTTCAGCTTCGCCCGGTGAATGGCGCCGCCACAGGGTTTTTGCGCCTTGATCACCTGGCCAGGCTTGGAAGCCGTGCCTTTCGGCAGGTACGCGCCGGTGAGGTTGCCTTCGGTGTCGCGGATGTTGAGTCCCGTCAGCACAATGTCCCGGCAGGGCGGGTCGCGCGGCAACGGGGGAACGCCGGCATCCGTGCGCTTTTCCCAGTAGGGATCGACCGCATCCGTCCAGCCATGGATGTTCGGATCGGAAAAGCCCGAATTCGATGGCGCGCCCACCGCGTAATACAACCAGCCATCCCGACAAGTAATGCCGCCCAGCGCGTGGTCACCGATCGGAACCTCATTCATTATCAGCTTGGGTGTGCCGTTCACGCCGTCGATTTCCCAGACTCCGTAGCTGTAGTCTCCGACGTAGGTACGGCCGTTTTCCGGGCAATAGCCGATTTCGTTCAGGGCAAATGACTTGAACATGCCCAGACCGACGTTGTCCTTGATCAGCTTGCCGGACTTGTCGAAGATCTTCACGTGCGGCTTGTCGATGCCTTCCGGCGGGAAGCCGAAGGTGTTTCCCGAAATGGCGACCCAGACGTTGTCGTTCTTGTCCACAGTGATCGACGTGACCGTATCCAGGCCGGAGGCGAATACTCCGACCTTGTACCCTGCCGGTACCTTGATCTTGCTCGGATCCGGCTTGACGGGCGTGCGCGTAGACCATTTTCCCGCCGGGCCGCCCGGCTCCGCCTTCGCGCGGTCTTGGGCGAAAGCGGATCCCGACACGGACCCCACAGCCAATGCGAGTATTGCCGCGTATCCTAATATTTTCATTTCATCCTCCTCCTTGCTTGGTTGAAAATCCACTTCACCCGCCTTGCTACCCACACACCAGCCACTTCAGATCCTTCGTAATGCGTCTCCGATCTGGCCAACGCGATGACGAAACGGAGAACGGTCCCAGTCAGAACGTCCGGATGTGCGCGACGATGCTGCGGATTTCATCATCGCTCAGCCGCTTCTCCCACGCGGGCATGGCCGCGATTTTGCCCATGTAGGCGCCGCCCTTCTTGATGATCATCGTCAGATAGTCATCGGGCACCGAGGCCATGTATTCCTTGTTGGCGAGCGTGCCGATGCGGGGCACGAACCCGCTCTTCGTCCCTTCCTGGCCGTTACCGTAGGTGCCGTGGCATCCGGCGCACATCTGCTCGAAGATTTCCTTAGCTCTGGCCGGGTCGGTCTGTGCCGTGGCCGCCATTGGCACGATGATCAGCAGCATGGTTATGATTGTTATTGGATACTTCATTCGCGTCTTCGGGACCGAAAGAAACGTCGTTGACGGATAGGGAATGCGACCGTATCACGTGTCGCGGGAGGGCTCAAGTGGGGATACGGGATCGGCCCGCGGGATTGAGGATGGGCCGAGACTCACTTTCACCTTTATCTGTATTTTTCCAGCGCCTTGAGCACGAATTCGTTGGTAAACGAATCCGCCGGATTCAGATTTTTTGCTTCCCTGACTGCTGGCTCGAAACCGATCAGCACCTTGAGCTGCGCCTCAACCCCCGTCGGCGGAAACAGTCCGTCCTTCGAGTAGCTCTCGCGCATTCTCCGCAGTGCGGACAGATATAGCCCCCGGTCGCCGAGCAGATACTCCGGTGGCACGGTCTTCGCAACATCCTCTGCCGAAGCAGCGTTCAGCCATCTCAGCGCCCGCACCATCGCGTTGGTCAGCGCCTGCACCGTCTTCGGATTGGCCATGACGTACTCCTCGCGCGTGTACAGCGATCCCGCCGGCAAGGGACTGCCGAACACAGCCTTGGCGCCCTGTACCGTCACCGTTTCCACCATGACCTGGATCGTGCCGGAGTTTTCCAGCAGCGTGATGGTAGGTTCGATGTTCGCGATCGCGTCGAGGTGTCCGGCCTGCATCGCGGCCGCCGCACCCGGGCCGGAGCCCACGCCGATGATGGAGACGTCGTCGGAAGTCAGGCCCGCTGATGCCAGCAGATGGTTGACGAAGGCGTGGGTGCTGGATCCCGGCGCCGTCACGCCGATTTTCATGCCCTTGAGGTCCTTCGGCGAGCGGAACGTTGCCGCGTGCTTCTTCGCCACACCCAGCGAAATCGCCGGCGTGGCAATCTGCAGCACAAATGCCTTGAGTTTCTGCCCGCGCGCGCGCATCACCAGCACGTGGTCGAAGCCGCCGGAGACGACGTCGGCACTGCCGCCCATCATGGCTTGCAGCGACTTGGCACCGCCGGCAAAATCCAGGATCTCCACCTTCAATCCTTCATCCGCGAAATAGCCGAGCCGCTCGGCGATGGACAGCGGCAGGTAGTAGAGCGAGGCCTTGCCGCCCACCGCGATGGTTACGGCAGGCTTCTCCGGCTGCGCAACGGCAGGGATCGCCGCCATACCGGGCAGAATGAAGGCAGCGAGGATCCGCAGTTTTTTCATCGTCTTTTCTACCACGGAGGAAACGCTAGGCGGGTCGAACGATCGGGCGGAAATTCTACCCGGGAACCGTCGACCCTGCAGTTGCCGCTGCTCGGCAGCGGACTCGCCACAAACCACTGGCTCGCATTAAACTGCAGTGTCGCACC
>DASQOP010000196.1:0-9297 GCA_035644415.1 Burkholderiales bacterium | reverse complement strand
TAGCTTTTTCCGGGCCTCCCGGCCCGTCTCCGGGTCGCGGCTGGTCAGCACTACCCGCAACCCCTTGCGCGCAAGCTGACGGCAAATCTCGTAGCCGATTCCCCTGTTGGCTCCGGTCACCAGCGCCAGCCGTTTGTCCATTGTCGCCATTTCAGTTCCTCGATAAGACTCAAACTCGTTAGCCACAGAGGACACAGAGAACACAGAGGAAGAACAAAAACGAGGAAAGAGAAAATGAATTAGGAGGGGTGACCGTTCACGAACCTACACCATCAACTGTTATGTGATGGATCGTCAGCCCATGAAAGGTTCTAACCCCGGCATTTCTTTGTTCCTGTCTTTCCTCTGTGCTCTCTGTGTCCTCTGTGGCAAAAGCATCTATCGTGTTGAAGACGCCTTGGGGGATGACGCCCCGAGGTCGGCAAGCGGATGCTCGTGCGCCTGCCAGGGACTGGCGAAGAAACCCTCGAGCCATTCAGGCGTCACTTGCGCCAGCGTCGCCGGCCGCCAGCGCGGGCGACGATCCTTGTCGATAAGCAGCGCGCGGACACCCTCGGCAAGATCCGGGCGGGCGGCGCAAGTCGTCGACGCCACCAATTCGACGCGGAAAACTTCAGCCAGCGAGGCATGCCGCATGCGCCGCTGCAGGGCATGCGACAACGCAGCCGAACCGGGCGATCCAGCGGCAAGCGTCGCAGCAGCCTTTGCCAGCCACGCATCCTGCGTTTTCATGCCGGTGACGGCCGCGACGATTTCCGGCAGCGTTGCGTATCCGCACAACTCGCCGATGAGGTCGAGATGCTCGCGCAGCGGGCCGGGCGCCGGAAGCGCAATCGCGACGCTGCGCAGCACGTCCGTGAGCAGGCGATGACCGTCCGCGGCGTCCGCAGTCCACGGTTGCCGCATCAGGCTTTGCATGACCCGGGCCTTGTCGGCGTGTGCGATCTGGTAATCCGCAAAGCGCGCGAACAGCGTATCGGCAGCGTTCAACTGGGCACCCGTGAGCGCGAGAAAGAGGCCGCTGCGTCCCGGTGCGCGGTTAAGCAGCCAGGTACCACCGACATCGGGATACAGGCCGATGGTGATCTCCGGCATGGCCACGCGCGAGTGCTCGGTCACCACGCGATGGCTTGCACCCGACATCAGCCCAAGGCCGCCTCCCATCACGATCCCGTGCCCCCAGCACAGCACCGGCTTCGGATAAGCGTGAATCAGGTAATCGAGCCGGTACTCCCGGGAGAAGAACGCGAGTGCGTAGGCGTTGCCTCGAATATCGTCGCGCTGGGCCGACGCATGATGATCCACCATGGTGCTGTAAAGTTTGTGAAGGTCGGCACCTGCGCAAAACGCCTTCTCGCCGGCCGCCTCCAGGACCACGAATGCGACGCCGGGATCAGCCGCCCACGCCGATAGGCGCTCGAAGAGCAGGTCGATCATTTCCAGCGACAGGGAATTCAGCGACTTCTCGGCGTTCAGGCGCGCGACGCCCGCTCGTACGCCGTTGTCCGCTCGTCGTTCTTCGAATAGTACCGGATGGGTCCCGGGATCGGTCATGCGACGTTCAATCCTGATGCAGAAAAAGGCTGGTTAACACGAAGGATCACGAAGGAAAGTTACACGAAGGAAAGCGAACGGAACTGGACGTCTAGTTCGGTCGGTGTCGATGACATTGGCGCGATTCGGTGTGTCTATGAGCCAGACAGGCGGCTAGTTCCAGGACATTTTTTATCTTCATGCGTTTCCTGCTTTTTGATTCTCCTTCGTGTTCCTTCGTCTTTCCTTCGTGACCCTTCGTGTTCAAGGTGTTTCAGATCTGCCTTTGAGATAAGGCGTCGACCGAGGCCAGCGCCGCCATGTTCACCAGCCGCCGCACGCTGGCGGTGGGCGTGAGAATGTGCACCGGCTTGGCCGCGCCCAGCAGCATCGGTCCGACGGTGATGCCTTCGCCGGCAGTGATCTTGAGCAGGTTGAAGGAAATATTGGCCGCGTCTAGCGTGGGCATGATCAGCAGGTTTGCCTCGCCCTTGAGCCGCGAGTTCGGGAAGAGCCTCATGCGGATGTCCTCGTCCAGCGCCGCGTCGCCGTGCATTTCGCCTTCGACCTCAAGATGCGGTGCCTTCTGTTCGAGAATCTCGCGTGCCGCGCTCATCTTCTGCGCCGACGGATTGCGCGAACTGCCGAAATTGGAATGCGACAGCAGCGCGATCTTGGGGACTATGCCAAAACGCTGCACTTCGTCGGCAGCAAGCATGGCGATCTCGGCCAGCTGAGTCGCGGTCGGATCCGGGTTCACGTAGGTATCGCAGATGAACAGCGTGCGTTTCGGCAGGATCAGCATGTTCATCGCGGCGAACTGGTTCACGCCCTTGCGCAACCCGATCACGTTGGCGACGTAACCGAGGTGCAGAGAATGCTCGGCGATGGTCCCGCACAGCATCGCATCGGCGTCGCCCCGGCGTACCATCAGTGCGCCGATCAGCGTAGTGCGGCGTGTAACTTCACGCCTGGCGTATTCCATCGATACGCCTTTGCGTTGCACCAGGGCGTAGTACTCCTGCCAGTAGTCGCGAAACCGCGGATCGGAGTTCGGGTTCACCATCTCGAAGTCGCGGCCGGGCCGAATTCGCAGCCCGAACTTCTCGATTCTCGGATTCAGCACCTCCGGGCGGGCGATCAGGATCGGCCTGGCCACGCCCTCGTCCACCACGACTTGAACGGCTCGCAGCACGCGTTCGTCCTCGCCCTCGCAGAACACCACGCGGCTGGGGTTTTTCTTCGCGACGGCGAATACCGGTCTCATGATGAGACCGGAGTGGTAGACGAATTGGGAAAGTTGCTGGTGGTAGGCGGCGAAATCCCCGATCGGACGCGTGGCGACACCGCTTTCCATCGCCGCTCTCGCCACTGCCGGCGCGATCTTGACGATAAGCCGCGGATCGAAAGGCTTCGGGATCAGGTATTCGGGGCCGAACGAAAGGTCCTGCTCGCCATACGCGATGGCCACGATGTCGGATTGTTCCGCCTGCGCCAGCTCGGCGATCGCGTGCACCGCCGCGAGCTTCATCTGCTCGTTGATGGTGGTCGCGCCCACGTCCAGCGCGCCACGGAAGATGAATGGAAAGCACAGCACGTTGTTCACCTGATTCGGGTAATCCGAACGGCCGGTTGCAATGACGGCGTCCGGCCGCACCGCCTTCGCCTGGTCCGGCAGGATCTCGGGCTCAGGATTGGCGAGCGCAAGGATCAGCGGCTTCTGCGCCATTTTCTTCACCATCTCCGGCTTCAGCACCTTGGCTGCCGACAGGCCGAGAAAGATGTCCGCATCCGCAATGATGTCGGCTAACGTGCGCGCCTTGGTGTCTTTGGCATAGCGGACTTTATTGTCGTCCATCTCCTCCTTGCGGCCGCTGTACACCACGCCCTTGATGTCGGAAACCCATATGTTCTTCATCGGCAGCCCGAGGCTCACCAGCAGATCCAGGCAGGCCAGCGCCGCCGCTCCGGCCCCCGAGCACACCAGCTTCACCTTGCCGATGTCCTTGCCGACTACCTTGAGGCCGTTCAGCACCGCTGCGCCGACGATGATGGCGGTGCCGTGCTGATCGTCGTGGAACACCGGAATCTTCAGCCGGCTGCGCAGCTGCTTCTCGATGTAGAAGCACTCCGGCGCCTTGATGTCCTCGAGATTGAGTCCGCCAAATGTGGGCTCGAGGCTGGCGATGATTTCCACCAGCTTGTCCGGATCGCGCTCGTTGATTTCTATGTCGAATACGTCGATGCCGGCGAACTTCTTGAACAGCACACCCTTGCCTTCCATCACCGGCTTGGCTGCGAGCGGTCCGATTGCGCCCAGTCCGAGCACCGCAGTTCCGTTGGTGATCACGCCGACCAGGTTGCCGCGCGCGGTGTAGTTGCGCGCGCTGCCGGGGTCGTTGACGATCTCTTCGCAGGCTGCGGCGACGCCGGGCGAATAGGCAAGCGCGAGATCGCGCTGGTTGATCAGGCCTTTGGTGGGAACGACGGAAATCTTGCCGGGGATGGGTAAGCGGTGGTAGTCGAGCGCACTCTTGCGCAAGTGCTCGTCCATGGATACTCCGTAATCAACAGGTTGCTGCGATTATACGGGAGCCACTTCGCGACTACTGCGGCCCTTGCGGCCCGATGAGTGCGTTTGTGGGAGGACGGGGTTTTTGTTATGGTTGGCTGCAAGGCCGATCCGCAGCAATGCGGCCGGATGTTGGTTGGTGCGTCGCCCGATTTTCCGCAGCGAGGTCTCATGCATCGTTCTATCGCCCGGCATCTCTCCCGCCTGTTATTGCTCGTCGCGGCCCTGGCAGCCGGGAATGTCCTGGCGCAGAAAACAGGCGCCACCCCGCTGATCTGGGAAGTACGCTCTGCGGGCAACGCCGTGTATCTGCTGGGATCGATTCACCTCGGGCGCAGCGACATGTACCCGATGGGGCCGGTGGTCGAAAAGGCCTATCAGGCATCGAAGATCGTCGCGCTCGAAGCCGACCCTACCGACCAGCAGGCGGTCATGGCGGCGATCTCGGGCTCCCTTTATCTGCCGCCGGAAACTCTGCAGAAGAACCTGCCGGGGCCGTTGCTGGCCAGACTTTCCAGGACGCTGGAACGCTACGGGATTCCGCTGGAACAGGCCCAACAGATGAAGCCGTTTCTGGTGGCGATCACACTTGCTTCGATCGAGTACGCCAAGGCGGGATTCGACCCGTCTTTAGGGGTAGACATGCATCTCGCCCGACGAGCCAAGCAGGACGGTAAGCGTCTGGTGGAACTCGAATCGCTCGGAGGTCAGATAGAATTGATGAACAACATGTCGGACCGCCTGCAGGAAAATCTGCTGCAGGTAACGCTGGAATCCATAGACAACGGGGAAATCCCGGCAGTGGTCGATTCAATGGTAAAAGCATGGAGGTCCGGCGACGGGAAAAAACTGCAGGACGCGGTATCCGCAGAGGAGCGCAAGCTGCCGGCCGCACTCGCGCAGGAGTTTCACCGGAAACTCATGTCGGATCGCAATATCGCGATGGCGGAAAAAATCGAAACGATTCTCAAGGGATCCGATGCGCATTTCATCGCCGTCGGCGCGGCGCATTTGCTGGGACAGGACAACGTTCTGCAGATCCTGGCGCAAAAGGGTTACCGGGTGCGCCCGCTCTGACGATGGACTACGCCGCCCCAGGAATCCGCACCGAACTCTATCCCGACATAGAGCCGCATCAGTCCGGCTATCTCAGGCTCGACCAGCGCCACGAGATGTACTGGGAAATATCGGGAAACGACGACGGCGTGCCAGTGGTGTTCTTGCACGGCGGGCCGGGCGCGGGCGCGAGCCCGATGCACCGGCGCTTCTTCGATCCGGCGCACTATCGCATCGTGATCTTCGACCAACGCGGCGCTGGCCGCTCGCGTCCACACGGCGAACTCGCCGGCAACACCACCCCGAACCTGATCGCCGACATGGAGAAACTGCGCGTGCGCCTCGGCATCGACAAGTGGATTGTGTTTGGAGGTTCATGGGGTAGCACGCTGGCGCTGGCCTATGGCGAAGCGCATCCGCAACGCTGCATGGCGCTGGTACTGCGGGGCATCTTTCTGTGCCGCAAGCTGGAGATCGACTGGTTCCTCTACGGCATGCGCTTCGTCTATCCGGAGGCGTGGCGCAAGTTCGCCGAGTTCGTTCCCGAGGCGGAGCGCAAGGACCTGCTCACCGCTTACTCGAAAAGGCTGAACGACCCCGATCCGGAAGTGCATATGCCGGCAGCGCATCAGTGGAGCATCTACGAAGGTTCCTGTTCGACTCTGCTGCCCAGTCCTTCCACGGTTGCGCACTTTGCCGAGGACATCGTCGCGCTGGGGCTAGCCCGCGTCGAGGCGCACTACTTTTCCAACAGCATCTTTCTGCCGGAGAACTCGCTGCTGGAGAACGCGGGCCGGTTGCGGTCTATTCCGGGAATCATCGTTCAGGGACGCTACGACATGGTGTGTCCGATCGTGTCCGCAGACGACCTGCATCGCGCCTGGCCGGAAGCGAAGTACATCATCGTGCCCGATGCCGGTCACTCGGTGTGGGAACCGGGCATCAGCGCGCGACTGGTGGCGGCGATGGAAAGACTTAAGAGCAGGGGCGAGGGGCGAGGGACGGGGGGCGAGTAAGAACCAAAGAATCTATCGCAGGACACGCGCCAAACTTCCACTGATGAGGCGGAATAGGGGTGGAATGTATCAGATCCGTTTTTTGCCTTCCTTCGTGCGTCCTTGAATTTCCTTCGTGCCCTTCGTGTTAAACGTGTTTTATCGAATTTGCAAAAAAAAGCCCGGCGAAGCCGGGCTTTTCTGTTTCGGTCTGACCCTCGATCAGGCGCTGATCCGTACCAGGCGCCGGGTGCTTTCGACCGAGCGGGCGCCGTTCGCCCACTCGACGTAAGCCTCGTCACCGATTATGGACTCGACTACGCCGTCGGTACGCTCGAGCAAACCGAACGTGCCCAGAAGATTCACGCGCGAACGCACCGAGATCTGCGGACGACGCGTATTGAACAAGCGACGAAAGGCTGAAATCATGCCGGCCTCCGCTTAAAGGTACAGGACCGGATGGCTGGCCTTAGCGTCGAGACGGCGCAACCGGTACTCCAAGTCCTCCGTGGCCTCAGCCTGGGTGAGAATCGCCTCACGCCTGAGAATTTGACGTTGATGCAATAGTTTATCGAATGCTTCCAAAACATGGCTAAGAATACTCACTGTGACCCCCGTCTTCTATATTGCACTGCGCCATTATCGTCCATAGAGAGGGGTTGTATATAGCTCGGACGGCATTGCTGCTATGCAAAAAAAGCATGAAACGGAGAGTGGATAGAGCAATACGGGGGACAGTCAGGGCGAAGGACTGCGCGGGTATGCGAGTCCCCACGAATTAGCGGAACAGGACACTAAGTCTTTGTTCCGCGCCCCTCGTCTTTGGGTTTCTTTGGGGCCTTCTGTGAGGTCGCCGCGGCAGATTCCTGGATCGACTGCAATGCCGATTTCTGCATCTCCATCGTCTTCATGGTCATCTGCACGAAGGTCAGGTTCATCTTCAGCCAGTTCTCGACCGACTGCAGTTCCGCGATTTTTTTCTCCACTTCCTCGACGCTCATGGTTGGCTGGAACATGCCGGGGATGGGGAACGACATCGGATTCCACATCTTCTGGAAGAACTCGAACAACTCCTTCGATGAATCTTCAGCCATTGCTTTGCTCCGCAGTGACGAGTGACAAGTGACGGGTGACGAGTCGAGGTCAAACGCCCTCAACGTCACGATTTTGTCGTTGTCGATCTTGTAATTCGGGCTTGCAGCGGACTGCAATTTCTTCAGGCGAAGATAGTGGCGATGCTAGTCACTCGTCACTTGTCACTCGTCACTCGTCACTGAGTTTACATCGTCGGCCCGAGCACCCAAGGTGCGAATTCGTCTTCGCCGTAACCCATCGCCTCGCTTTTGCTCTGCTCGCCGGAAGCTGTCCTGAGGATCATCTGGAAGAACTGCTCGCCGACTTCCTGGATGCTGGCTTTTCCGTCCACGATCACGCCGCAGTTGATGTCCATGTCCTCTTCCTGCTTGTTGAACATCGCGCTGTTGGTGGCAAGCTTGAGCGAAGGCGACGGCTTGCAGCCGTAGGCCGAACCGCGGCCGGTGGTGAAACAGATCATATTGGCGCCGCCAGCAACCTGGCCGGTCGCCGACACCGGATCGTAACCCGGGGTGTCCATGAAAACGAAGCCTTTGGCGGTAACGCGTTCGGCGTACTCGTATACATCCATCAGCGCCTGCGTGCCGCCCTTGGCGACCGCGCCCAGCGACTTCTCCAGGATGGTGGTGAGGCCACCGGCCTTGTTGCCCGGCGAAGGATTGTTGTTCATCTCGCCGCCCAGCCTGGTGGTGTAGTCCTCCCACCACTTGATGCGCTTCACCAGCTTCTCGCCGACTTCGCGCGAGCGCGCGCGGCGCGTCAGCAGGTGCTCGGCGCCGTAGATCTCGGGCGTTTCGGAAAGAATCGCGCTGCCGCCGTTGCGCACCAGGATGTCGACGGCAGCACCGAGCGCGGGATTTGCGGAAATCCCGGAGTAGCCGTCCGAGCCGCCGCACTGCAGCCCGAGAGTCAGATGGCTCGCGGGAACCGTCTCGCGCTTGACGTTGTTGGCGTCGGGCAGCAGTTCCTTGATGCGGGCGATGCCGTCGGCAACGGTTTTCCTGGTGCCGCCGGTTTCCTGGATGGTGAAGGCCTGCAACTGCTTCGAACGCTTCAGGCCCTGCGAAGCCAGCAGGTTGTTGATCTGGTTGGCCTCGCAGCCCAGGCCGATCATCAGCGAGGAATGGAAGTTCTGGTGGACGGCGTAGCCCGCCAGCACGCGGCGCAGCAGTTCCACCGGTTCGCCTTCGGAACCCATGCCGCAGCCGGTCTTGTGATGGATCGGCACCACGCCGTCCACGTTCGGGTATTGCGCCATGAAATCTTCGTCGAAGTACTTGGCGATGCTGCGGCAGACGTGCGCCGAGCAGTTCACGCTGGAGATGATGCCGAGGTAGTTGCGGGTCGCCACACGACCGTCTTCGCGGACGATGCCCTGGAAAGTGGCCGGGTTGGCGACGTAATCGACCGGCTTGTAGTCGGCACAGAAGGCATAGTCGCGCTGGAAGTCACCCATCGCCAGGTTGTGCACGTGTACGTGGTCTCCGGCCTTGATCGGCTTGACCGCGAAACCGATGATCTGATTGTAGCGGCGCACCGGCGAGCCTTCGCCGATGTCGTGGGTGGCAATCTTGTGACCAGCCGGGATGGTCACGGCAGTGCGGATTTTTTCCTTGATGATTTCGGTGCTGGCGGGCAGCTCCACCCGCGCGATCACCACGTCGTCAGCGGGATTGAGGCGGATGGTCAGATCGGCTGCTTGCAACATTTTGTAGTCTCCTCGGTGGGCCCTGGCTGGCTAAGAGGAAAATGGGAGCCACGCCGGTCCAAACCGTCATTTTATGCTGGTGCGCCCGGTTTGGGGGAGTGGCAGCTCCGGAGGTAACCCGGCGGGGGGCGGCGCCGCAGCGCCTCGATTTTCGGTATGTATCCCTCTTTGCTCTTCTATCGTTCCCCTTTTGCCTTTCGTGGCCCCTCGCCCCTCGTTCCTCGTCCCTGCTTCTAGTGCGATTCGCACCACCGGTGCACATTGCATTCGTTCGCCAAATACTCCGTCCCAAATTCTCATTCTTCTTCCGAATCGTTTTTTTCTCCGTGTCCTCCGTG
>DASQOP010000195.1:0-6374 GCA_035644415.1 Burkholderiales bacterium | reverse complement strand
GACGGCCTGGAGGCCGATGACGTCGCTTACGCACTGCTGCCGATGCGGCGCGTGGTGCGAGTGGGCCTGGTGAGCAATGGTAATCCCTACCTCGAGAAATCCCTGCATGCGCAGCCGCGAGTGCGGCTCGTGGCGATTTCGCCGCGGGGCTTCACGGAGCGCCGTGACATCGACTTATGGGTATTCGACCGGTTCGCTCCAAGGACGCAGCCGGGTACGCCGGCGCTGCTGTTCCGGCCAAATCCGGTGCCGTGGTTGCCGGCGCCGGGCAAGGAGTCCACCGACGTCACGGTGGCGGCCTGGGATGGCGCGCACCCGCTGCTCGAGAACCTGTCGCTGCGCGATCTCGTCGTCGAACGTGCGGTGGCGGCGCGACCGGCAAGCGGCAGCCGCGAGCGCGACGTGGTGCTGGTGAGCGCGCGCGGCCATGTGCCGCTGGTGGTGGCGCACGAGGGTGCTGCGCGCTGGGTGTGGTTCGCTTTCGGACTGGAAGATTCCAACTTCGCACTGCACGCCGAATTTCCGATATTCCTCGGCAACGCGCTGGTTTGGCTCGCGGGCGAGCACGGCGCTTTCGCAGCAGGATTGGGTGTGGTCGAAGTGCCCGTCGCAAAGGCGCGAGTCGTGGCGCCGGATGGCATCGAGCTGCCGGCGCAGGCCATACCCGGCGGCACTGTGTTCGAAGTCACCGAACCGGGTATGTTCACCGCCGTATCCGCCAGCCAGCGGCTGCGAGTGGTGGCCAACCTGCTCGACCGGCGCGTAACCGATGTCAACCGTTCGCCGCTGGCGCCGCTGCAGTCCCTGGCAGTCGAATCGACGCAGGCGCCGCGATTGCCGCTCGATTCCTGGGCGGCATTGCTGTTGGCGGCGGTGCTATTGCTGGTATTCGAGTGGTGGAGCTGGAACCGGCGGGCAACGGTATGACGATGGCGATCAGCATTCAGCACAGCTGGCCGTTGCTGCTGCTCCTGGCGATTCCGCTGTTGTGGTGGGGCGCGCGGAGAACCCGCACCAACCTCGGCCGCAGGCACCTCGCAGTGGTTACTGTCTTGCGCAGCCTGGCGGTTGCCGTGCTGGCGCTGGCGCTGATGCGGCCGCAGTGGCACGCAGGATCGAACGATGTCGCAGTGGTGTATGCGCTGGATATATCACGCAGCGTGTCTTCGTCCTTCCTCTACTCGGCGCTCGCCTGGATCGGCAATGCCGATCGCGAAGGCAAGCCGGCGCGGGCGCGCTACCTCGCGTTCGCCGATCGGCCGGTGCTGCTGGAGAAACTGGAACAGGTGCGCAATCTCGCGGTCACCGAAGGCCGCCCGCGCGAAGACGCGATCGACCAGGCTGCGACCAACCTCGAGCGCGCTCTCGACGAGGCGCTGCTGGGCTTGGACCGCGATCGCGTCCAGCGATTGGTGTTGTTTACTGACGGTAACCAGACCCAAGGCGATGTCTGGCGCGTGTTGGCGCGGCTCAAGGAAGCCAACGTCCGGGTGTTTCCGATCCCGGCGAAAGTGCGCGATGACCGCGACGCCTGGCTGGAAAGCATCGACGTGCCCCAAGGCATACGCCAAGGCGAACCGGTAACGGTGACCGTGCGTGCGTTCTCGCCGGGCGAGGCGCGCGCGCGCGTGGTGCTCAGGACCGGTAATACGGTGCTCGGCGACCGCGCCGTGCGACTGACGGCAGGGCTGAATCGCGTTTCCTTCGAGATTCAGCTGTCCAGCGCCGGCAGCAACACGCTGGCGGCGGAACTCATTGCCGAAGGCGACCGCGTACCCGACAACAATCGTGTGCAGCAGTCCGCATGGGTCGCCAAGGCGCCGCGGGTGCTGTATGTCGAGGGCCAGCCCGGAGCCGCCGGATACCTGCACGATGCGCTGGCGCGCCAGGGCATCGAAGTCAGCGTCGCAGCACCCGTTGACATTCCCGAATCGGCAGCGGCATTTGCGCTCTACGACGCGGTGATCCTGAGCGATGCGCCGGCAAAGGCGATCGCGCCCGCGAAAATGCGGGCGATCGAGTCCTACGTGCGCGATGGCGGCGGTGGATTGTTGTTTGCGGCCGGCGAGAATGTCTACGGCGAACAGGGCTACAGCGGCACGCCGGTGGAGAAAGTGCTGCCGGTGCAGTTCCGTGCCCAGGAGAAACGCAAGGACCTTGCGCTGGTGATTGCGCTCGACCGCTCCTACAGCATGCGGGGGCGCAAGATGGAGCTGGCGAAGGAGGCCACCCGCGCCGCGCTCGATCTGCTGGAGGAACAGCACCAGTTCGCGGTGGTGGCATTCGACTCTCAGGCGCACATTTCGGTGCCGATGCAGTTCGTGCGCGCCAAACGCAAGGCCGAAGACCAGATTGCCCGCATCCAGGCGAGCGGCCAGACCAACATCTATCCCGCTCTCGGCATCGTCTACCGGTTGCTGCAAAAGACCGATGCCAAGGCCAAGCATGTGATCCTGCTGTCCGACGGCGATACCCACCCTGCCGATTTCGAGGGGCTGGTCAAGCGCATGGCCGATGAAAAGATGATCGTTTCCACCGTGGCGATCGGCGAAGGCGCCGACCGCGAACTGATGAGCAATATCGCCAAGTGGGGCGGGGGACGCGCCTATTCCACCGTCAGTCCCGAAGCTGTCCCGCAGATTTTCGTCGAAGAAACGCAGCGTGCGGTGCGCTCGAATCTGCTCGAAGATGCATTCAAGCCGGTGGTCAAGCGCCGCATGGAGGCTTTCCGCGGCGTGGACTTCGAGCAGGCCCCGCCGCTGAAGGGCTACGTGAGCGCCACGGCGCGCGACAACGCCGAAGTCTTCCTGGTCTCGCAATCCGGATCGCCGGTGCTGGCGCGCTGGCAATACGGCCTCGGCAAAGTGGTGGTGTTTACTTCCGACGTGAAGAATCGCTGGGCGGTGAACTGGCTCGATTGGCCGGGTTACGGCAAGCTCTGGGCGCAGCTTACGCGCGAAACCATGCGCCGCGATTCCGGGGAAGAGCTCGATTTCCGTGTATCGCGTGAAGACGGCGAAGCCGTGATCAGCCTGAATGCGCTCACCGCGGACGGGCACTTCCGCGATGATCTGGCGCCGCGGGTGCGGGTGACCGGGCCCGACGGGACGGCAGCAACGGCGGAACTGCACCACAGCGGGCCAGGTGCGTACCGGCTGCGCGTACCGCTGGCGAGTGCCACGGCGGCGCGTTTCGAACTGGCGGATTCGCCGGGCCTGTCGCGGCGGGCGGTGGACCGCGCGGGCAGCCGCAGGCTTTATCACGCCTACCCGGACGAATACCGGGCATTGCCGCCGAATCTCGAACTGCTGCGCACGCTGGCCGAGGAGACGGGGGGCAAGCTGGCACCCAGCATCGCCGAAGTGTTTGCGCCGAATGGCGACCACAGCCGCGTTTCGCACATGCTGTGGCCGTGGCTGGCGCTGCTGGCTTTGTTGCTGTATCTGCTGGATATCGCGGTGCGTCGTGCACCGCTGGCGTGGCGCCGGCTGGGAGATGATGCCGCGCCCGCTACTCGCGGCTCGGCACCAGGGTGAGCGAAATGCGATTGCGGCCTTCGATGAAACGGTAGTCCGCTCCGTTGGCCAGGCCGATGGTCAGGAACACGCCGAGGCCGCCGACGCGGCGTTCGTTGATGGTGGACTCGATGTCGGTGCGCCGGCTGGCGGCCAGGGGGTCGTACTGGGGCGCGGTATCTTCGTAGGTCAGATGTATGCCGGCCGCGGTATCTTCCAGGATGACCTGCACCGGCGCATTGCTGTCCCCGCGGTGCCCGTGGGTCACGGTATTGGTGAACAGTTCCTCGACAATTAGCGTCAGTTTGTGGCGATCCTCGCGGCCGAGTCCGGCCGCGTCTCCGAATTCCTCGATCAGCGCCTTCAACTGCTCGAAAGCGCTCAATTGGGCGGGGAATGTGCGGCTCAGGCGCTTCACGCTGTTCCTGGAATGGACGGGCATTTGCACTTTCCAGCAAGGGCCGGACCCGTTGTTACGACGGGAACGTGCATGCTTCTTGCTCGATAATCTGTGCGCCGGCATCCTCTGCCTGCCGCCTTACCGACGAAGGGGAGACAAATGAGCAAGGTATTGATGTTGCAAAGAGAATTCCTGATGTTCAGCTTTCTGCTGCTGCTCTGCGCACTGGTCGCATTGCCCTCGCTGGCGGCGGAAGCGGGACGCGTCAAAGTGTCGAAGGGCGAGGTGCAGATCGAACGCGACGGCAAGCGCCTTCCCGCGCCGGTCGGTGCCACGATCCAGGCGCGCGATATCGTAAAGACCGGCCCCGATGGCTCGGTGGGCATCACCTTCCAAGACAACAGCCTGTTGTCGGCGGGCCCCAACAGCGAACTGGTGATCGAGCGCTTCGTGTTCGACAGTACCACCCACAAGGGCGAGTTCGATACGGCGCTGAGGAAGGGCACGCTCGCGGTGGTCTCCGGCAAGATCGTCAAGCAGTCGCCTGAAGCGATGCGGATTAAAACGCCAGCAGCAATCATGGGCGTGCGCGGCACCGAGTTCGTCGTCAAAGTTGACGAATCGGCCACTAAGTAATTTCTCATAGGCTGCCGCCGTTCCAGCGCAGCGCCAGGATGGTGAGATCGTCCGAGCGCTCGCTGGCGCTGACGAATTCGCGCACGTCATCGCGCACCGCATCCACCAGCTTTACCGCATCGCCGGCGGCAAGCACCGCTGTAAGCACCGAGAACAGCCGCTGGCGCCCGTAGAGCTCACCGCCTGCATTCATGGCTTCGGTCACGCCATCGGTATAAAGGCAAAGTGATTCGCCCGGCGTCATCCGGTAGCGCTCGGACTGGTACTCGTAGCCTTCGATGACGCACAACGGCGGCCCCGAATCGCTCTCCAGTCGTAACGGCGCCGGGCGTTGCGCATGCAGCAGGCAAGGGGCGTCGTGCCCGGCATTGCAGTAGCTGAGTTCACCGGATTTCAGATCGAGGATGCCGGCGAATACGGTAACAAACAGCATCTCCGGGTTGTCGCGCGCAATCTCGCCATTGGCGGCCCGCATCACTTCGCTGATGACCGCAGCGCCCTCCAGGCGGCTGCGCAAGGCCGCACTCTTGTACAGGGCCTTGCTGACCGCCATGAAGATGCTCGCCGGCAGGCCTTTGCCGGCAACGTCACCGACCATGAAGAAGAGCCGGTCGGCGTCGAGCTTGAAGAAATCGTAGAGATCGCCGCCGACCGATTTCGCCGTTTCGATCAGCGCCTGCAGTGAAAAGCGCGGATCGCCGTAGAAATCTGCCGATGGTGGCGGCAGCATCCCCATCTGGATGCGTCGTGCCGCTTCCAGTTCGCCGGCAGCGCGAGCCGCCGCGTCGCGTTCGGCTTCCAGCGCTCGCCTGAGCGCACGGCGCTGGCGGTCGGCCTCGGCCAGCGCCCCGGTCAGCATGACGCCGAAAAGGACGCTCGCCGCGGTCGTTGGCCAGGCAACGTCGAGCAGCAATTGCTTCCAATAGTACAGGGCGAAGCCGAGCATGAGCAGCCCGGCGACGAGGGTCCCGTAAATCAGCGCGGCCATCCGCGCTCTTGCTGCCGGGACTGCGAGTATCAGGATCAGCCCGCAGCCGAGCAGCAGCAAGCGCTCCGTGTGATCGAAATGGCGGGGCCGGCGCAGCAGGCTGTCCTCATATATGTTCTCGAGGATCTGCGCGTGAATCTCGATTCCCGGTATGCGTTCGCCCAGGGGCGTGGTCTGGTGGTCGAGCAATCCCAGTCCGGTTGCGCCGACCAGCGCAATCTTGCCGCGGATGAGTTCGGGATCTATGTCGCCACGGATTGCGTCGAGCGCCGATACGAAGCGGGCCTCGTCGTGGGCACCGAAGTGCACCCATACCGTGCCGTCGCGATTGGCGGGAATCACGGTGTCTCCGACGCCGATGCTCCGAGCCCCGCCGCCGTCCGCCGCAATCGAGAACGCCGGCAGGTCGCTGGCTATTCGCAGCAGCTCTATCGACAGTGCCGGAGTCAGCACGCCGGATACCGATGCGACCAGCGGCACGCGGTGCACCACTCCGCCGCGCGGATCCACGCTCAGCAGGCCATGGCCGCGTGCGGCGGCATCGAGTTGGGGGAGGCTGCGCAGTGTCCCGGCAAACTGCCGCAGGTGCGGCGTGGGGTCCGGGCCGTGAACGCGAAACGGGGTAGTGCGGCCGGTTGCCGCGGCGCCCGCTTCTGCCTGTTCTACGCCGGCGATCCCGAGAGCCACTGGGTAACGGCGCAGCGATTCCGCAAGGACGGCGTCATTGTCGGGCAACTGTGCCAGGCGGCGGGCGAGTCCGGC
Organism: Burkholderiales bacterium; assembly: GCA_035644415.1. GTDB lineage: Bacteria > Pseudomonadota > Gammaproteobacteria > Burkholderiales > JACQAP01 > JACQAP01. Next base: position 73 of record DASQOP010000195.1, on the reverse strand, counting down.
GTCCAGGCGCTCGATCAGCCCCGCTAGGTTGACGGGCGACATGCGGTCGGGTTCCGGCATCAGCACGTCCACG
>DASQOP010000194.1:0-4795 GCA_035644415.1 Burkholderiales bacterium | reverse complement strand
CTGCTCTACCTGCAGGGACAGGCCACGGTTGCGCCGCTGCCGACCCTCAAGGTGACGTGCACGTCCGCGATCAAGAAAGCGCCCGGGCGCACCGAATTCCAGCGCGGCGTCCTCAGCCGCGCTGCGGACGGGCAATGGACGGTGCGCACCACTGGAGACCAGGGTTCGGGAATTCTTTCGTCGATGAGCCAGGCCGACTGCTTCATCGTTCTGCCGACCGAGGCGGGCAACTTGCCCGCCGGCGCCGTGGTGGAAGTTCAGTTGCTCGAAGGTTTGATCTAGAAAGGTTCACTGTGCAGAGCCTTGTTTGCGGCACACCAGCAGAATCTCGTCGACTTTGCTGGTATCGATCATCCCCGGACAGAGGGCCAGTTTCTTCTGGAAGCGCACCCCAAGCGGCATCATTACACGGTTGTACCACCACATCGCTTGCTCACGCCGGTGCGTGAGCCACCACATGCCAAGATCGAGCATCCACGAGGACTGTGGCTGCATTCCGTAAACGGCGCTGCTTTCCACCGCGAAGCCGTGCTCCCTGAGCTGGACAAGCAGACGGGCCGGCTCATAACGGCGCCGGTGCCCCACGAATTCATCGAACACCGTCCAACGCGACGTATGCAGAGGGACGGAAAGAAGAAATGCCCCGCCGGGTGCGCAAACGCGGGATAGCTCCGACAGCGCGAGGTCGTCATCGTCGACGTGCTCGACGATGTCGAAGGCGCACACAAGGTCGAACACGGAGTCGGCAAACGGAAGCTCGGAAATCGAGTCGAGCGTGACGCTCGCCGCGCGTCCGCGCAGTTTCGCAAGCGCCGGCCCGCTGATGTCCACGAAGTGCGTTCCCTCGATCGGAAGCCGCGGGCGCAGGCCCGGAGCGACTTCGAGCCGGCACCGCGCCTGCGCAACGAGAGAGCGCACCAGCGGCCAGGTATTGAAGCGCTCGGGCTCGACCAGACGCGCGTCCGTCCACAATGAATCATAGAACCTGCGATTAAATTCACGAAGTTCCCGGTCCGCGTACGCCGGCGAAGATACCGCGGTCACCGCACCGTCATCCTCATGGATAGCCACTATTGGCCTCGTGCACGCCTGCGTCAGAGGGAACTGACGAACTTCACCAAGGCTTCGCGATCGGCTTTAGGCAGTGCGCGAAACATATCCCGCGACGGCTCTGCCTGTCCGCCGTGCCACAGAATCGCTTCGGCGATATTGCGTGCACGGCCGTCATGCAGCAGGTCGCCGTGGCCGTTTACCTCGGGCACCAACCCGATCCCCCAGAGCGGGGGCGTGCGCCATTCGCGGCCGTCGGCCCGGTATTCGGGGCGACCGTCAGCGAGCCCCTCACCCATGTCGTGCAGCAACAGGTCGGTGTAGGCGTGGATCGGCAGGTCCGCCGCGGCAGGGATCGCTGTTTTGCCACCGGTCCTGAGTTCCGGCACATGGCAGGCACTGCACCTGGATTGGAAGAACAGCTGTTCGCCCCGCTTCACATCAGGGTCGTTTACATTGCGCCGGGCTGGAACCGCGAGCGCCTGCAGGTATAGCGTGATGTTGCTCAGGCGGCTCGGGACGACCTCCGGCCGATAGTTTCCGGTACATCCGCCCTGCCCGCCGCACTTGCTTGCGGACGGCACGTCCAGGCATTGCACCTGCACACTCGGACAATTCTCCTCCGGAAAAAAGTGAGAGGTCGCGCCGATGTCGTTCAGAAACGCCACCGCTGTCTGCTGGCGCAGATTGGGCTGCCCCGCCTTCCAGCCGAAGCGTCCGAGCACGGTCCTGCTGTTCTCGTAATCCCAAACGTAGTTCGGCTTGCCGCTCACGCCGAGCTTTTCCTGTTCCCTGGCGATGGCAAGTATCGATTGTTCGGGCACCGCTTCCAGTAATCCCAGCCCTACCATGGCCGGCGCGATGCGCGGCGAAATCATGATGTCGGCTCCGAGCTCGCCAAACTGCAGCCCCTCGAACTCGATCTTCGGCACCCGCAGCGTCACAGTTTCGCCGTCGGAAAAGCCGACCTCGCGTTTCGTGTAGCTGAAAATCGCCTGACCTTCGGCTGGCACGCGGCCGGGAATGCCGCGGTTTTGCAACTGGTCTCCGTACGCCGGGTGCGGCCGGGGCTCCCCGTGCGGTCCCTGGCCGGGCAGGCTCAAGCGCACGAGCATTCCGCGCACAGCCTCTTGCCGTTGTGCCGGCGCCCGAGCGCGGCCGTTGTTTTCATGGCAATGCGCGCAGCGATCCTCGTTGAAAGTCGGCCCCAGTCCCCACACACCGGAAGGATCGGGAGCAACCACCCAGGCTTCGTGGAACTGCTCCCTGCCTTTGGCGAACTGCGCAGCCTGTTCCCTGTCGAGCATGGCGATGGGAATGGAAAAGGCGTTGGCGCCGGCCTCGGGAGAGGTGAAACTGCCCGCGGTGAGCGCGGCAGGATCCAGAACTTCGGAGCTTCCGCACGCCAGCCATGTCGCCCCCAACAGGCAGGCCGATGCAAGCAGGCTTGTCGCGCTGACGGCAGTCCGTTTCCGGGCAGGTCCCCCTCGAGCGGACTCAGGAAACACGCGAGGCTTCCTCTGCACGCGGCCTGGCTGCTTTGGGCGTGATCAAGCGCATGAACTGCGCGGCGATCAGTGGTCGTGGTCCCACGGATTGTGCTTCACTTCCGGCGGGATCCAGACGGTTTCATAGACCTTCTGGAGGTCCTTCTCCTTGGCGATTTCGTCGCTTTCCGACAGCTTCGCGTACTTGGCTTGCGTCGGACTGGAATGGTTGCGGGTATTAAGGCTGGGCGCCGACAGAACCTTGCGCAGTTCGCCTTTGCACTTGGGGCAATGCTCCGGGCGCGGGTCCTTGATCCCGTGACGCGTCTGGTAAATGACGCGACAAGGGTCGCAGGCGTATTCGTATGTTGGCACTTCGTGTCTCCGGCCGCTGTTCTCAAATTAATGGGGCCGACTCCACCTGGAACCGGCCCCATCGATGATACCCGCGTTGTTTTATGCGAAGCTGGTCTTGTTGGACAGTATTTCGGCTTTCGCCTGCATCGCAGCCTGCTTGTCGATGTTCCAGATGCGCGCCGCATTCTCGCCAAAGACCTTGCGGCGGATTTCATCGGTGATCTTCGGATAACCATGACCCTCGACCAGTTGATCGGGGATCTGGAACTTGCGGAACGCCTCGATCTGCCATTGCGGATTGCCCCACAGCAACGAGTCGGTGCCCCACAGCACGTAATCCGGACCGAGGTCGCGCAACAGGGTGCCGATCACGTGCGCGCACTCCAGCGGCCGGCTGGTGACCGTCGCGGCGAACGTCGAGCCGACTTCGCAGTACAGGTTCTTGCGCTGCGGCTTGAAGGTCTTCAGCGCCGCCAGCTCATTGTGATACGGCCAGGCCGAGTGATAGGCGATGAAGTTCAGATCCAGGAAGTCATCCGCCGCGGCGTCGAAATCCTCGGCGTGCGCATAGCGTGCGTAGAACTGGCCGAACGGGATGCCCTTGTGGCAGCCGATGTTCTTGATACCCAGCTTACGGCACTTCTCCCAGATCGGGTACGCCAGTTTCTCGTCGTCGAACCACCAGCCCTTCTTGGCAGTCGCGTCGAAGGTGTAGAGCTTGAGGCCCGAGATCTTGTACTTCTCGACGTACATGGTCAGGCGATCCAGCGTCACGCTCAGGCCCTGGTTCGGCGTCAGCCCGCCAGCCAGCATCAGGGTGGACTTCGGCCAGTTGTTGCGCACCCCGACCTGGTACTCCATCGGGATCATGTCCTGGCCGCCGTAATGCTCGCGGAAGCCGAACGGGTTGAAGATGCCGACGGTGGTGTCGCTTTCCTGCAGGATCAGCTTTCCGTAGTTCTCGACGTTCATGTCGCGTGTGCCGTTAGGCAGGCCGAAGGCCTTGCCGAGGTCGTCCAGCAACTGCACGAACCACATGCCACGTTCGGTGGTGTTGACGCCGAGTTGATAGTGGCCCGGGCGGGTACAGACGTGCGTGTGAACGTCGACGATGAAGTCGGAGCTGGCGCGAGCGACCTGGATGGCTTCGTTCTTGGCGCCAGAGTCGGCAGCTTCGGCCGCGCCGACTTCGAAGAACTTCATTCCCGTGATTTCGTTGGCAGCGAGCATCGCCGCCGAGAAACCCAGGGATGATTTGATGAAATTGCGTCGGGACATGCCGGCCTTCTTGGCATAGCCGTCCATCTTCTGGGAGATCTTCGGACCCATGCCCCCGGTGAGGAACAATGAAGTGCCGGTTTCGTTACCGTTGAACGGGTCCTTGGGAAGCTCGTCAAGGCCCTTGAAGTGCTGCAGGATATTGAACTCCATCGCGCTCCTCCTCCGTTTGTTATCAAAATTTCTGTTTTGACCACGGAACGGCACGCCAGAAAAACCGGGCCGGCCGCTCATTCCGACACCGATAATGCAATCCTCGTTTTCGGTCACGCTACTCTTCTCGCACGCGCGTTGCAACGCTTGCCCGGTCACTTTATGGCCAGACGTTTCCCGGACAACGGTTAGTGAGGGTGGACAGATTCCTTCAATCGTTCCTGGCACTTTGAAAGCACGGAAAAACAAACGCTTCGGCGTAGCACGCGGGGCTGGAGGCTGCCCGAGGGACTCGTTCAAAGGGCAGTGGGAAACACGGCCTTTGTGATGCGGCAGCGCAGCACCGGCGACGACGCGGATCGCATTAGGATTCGATCTATCTGCCAACCTTGAACCTACGACTGATGGAATCACCCATGATCAGCAGAATCTGGCACGGATGGACCAGCCGGCAGAATGCCGACGCCTAC
>DASQOP010000193.1:0-4601 GCA_035644415.1 Burkholderiales bacterium | reverse complement strand
CAACGGCCTGATCAGGTCTCGGTCGGCGCCCGGGATCAGGCCGTCGAGCAATTCCACCACCGTGACCTTCGAGCCGATGGCGTCGTAGACCGTGGCCATCTCCAGGCCGATGATGCCGCCGCCGATCACCAGCAGCCGCTTGGGCACGTCCTCGAGTTTGAGCGCGCCGGTCGAATCCATCAGCCGCGGATCGTCGTACGGGAAACCGGGAATGCGCGCGACGCTCGAACCGGCGGCGATGATAGCGTAGTCGAACGACACTTTCTTCACGCCGTTCGGTGTCTTGACTTCGATCATGTGGGGAGAGGTGAACTTGCCTATACCCTGCACCACCTGGACCTTGCGTTGCTTGGCAAGCCCGGCGAGACCGCGGATCGACTTGTCCACCACGCCGTCCTTCCAGTCGCGCAGTTTGGCGATCTCGATTTTGGGCTTGCCGAATGCGATGCCGAAGGGACTCATTTCCTCGGCTTCAGAGATGACACGCGCCGCGTGCAGCAATGCTTTCGACGGAATGCAGCCGACGTTCAGGCACACACCGCCCAGTACCGGGTAACGCTCGACCAGCACCACCTGCTTGCCGAGATCGGCGGCGCGGAACGCGGCGGTGTAGCCGCCGGGGCCGGAACCCAGGACCATCACTTCGGAATGAATGTCGCCTTTCGTGACCGGTCCGGATGACGTGACCGCAGGAGCGGCAGGCGCCTTTGGCACGGTTGCGGCGGGTGCGGGCTTGGGTGCCTCAGCCTTCGCCGCCGGTGCCTCGGCACTGGTGCCTTCAAGGAGCAGCACCACGCTGCCTTCCGAAAGCTTGTCGCCGACTTTGACCTTGATTTCCCTGATCACGCCGGATTGCGGCGAGGGTACTTCCATGGTCGCCTTGTCGGATTCCAGAGTGATCAGCGCGTCTTCCTTGTTGATCCGGTCGCCGGGTTTGACCAGCACTTCGATCACTGGAATGTTCTTGAAATCGCCGATGTCGGGGACCTTGATTTCGATCAGATGGTTCATGAGGACTATTGGTGATTAACCGTCAAAGCAGAAGCAAGTGCGTAAATTCTTACCACGAAGCCACGAAGTAACAGAAAGAAATACAAAATCCGGGGTTTGCCCTTCTTCGTGAACCTTCGTGTCTTCGTGGTGAGATTTTCTGTTCTATGGTTCCTAGCCAGACCGCGGCGAGAGATTACTCACGAACGTGGCCGTCACCGAGGACGATGAACTTGAGCGACGTCAGGCCTTCCAGGCCCACGGGGCCGCGGGCATGCAGCTTGTCGGTGGAAATGCCGATCTCCGCACCCAGGCCGAACTCGAAACCATCGGCAAAGCGGGTGGACGCGTTGACGAGCACGGAACTGGAATCCACTTCGCGCAGGAAGCGCCGCGCCCGGGTGATGTCTTCGGTGACGATGGCGTCGGTGTGCTGCGAACCGTAAACGGCGATATGTTCGATCGCATGATCTAGGTCATCCACCACGCGCACGGCGAGGATGGGGGCTAGGTACTCGGTGTACCAGTCTTCCTCGGTCGCGGGTTTCATCTGCGACACCAGCGTGCGCGCCTGCTGGTCGCCGCGCAGTTCCACGCCTTTGTCGGAGTAAATCTTCGCCAGCGCCGGCAGCACGGCTGCGGCGATGTTCTTGTGCACCAGCAGCGTTTCCATGGTGTTGCAGGTGCCGTAGCGCTGCGTCTTGGCGTTGTCGGCGATGCGGATCGCTTTGTCGATGTCGGCTCGATCGTCGATGTACACGTGGCAGACGCCGTCGAGATGCTTGAGCACGGGAATGCGCGACTCGCTGGAGATGCGTTCGATCAGGCCCTTGCCGCCGCGCGGCACGATGATGTCCACGTAGTCTTTCATGGTGATTAGTTCACCGACCGCGGCACGGTCCGTGGTTTCGATCACCTGGACCGCGGTTTCCGGCAGTAGCGACTTGCGCAATCCCTCGTGGACGCAGGCGCCGATCGCCTGGTTGGAATGGATCGCCTCGGAGCCGCCGCGCAGGATTGCGGCGTTGCCGGACTTCAGGCACAACCCGGCGGCGTCCGCGGTGACGTTGGGACGCGCTTCGTAGATGATGCCGATGACGCCGAGCGGCACGCGCATTCTCCCCACCTGGATGCCGGTGGGCCGGTAGTTCAGTCCGGAGATTTCGCCGACCGGATCGGGCAACGCGGCGATCTGGCGCAACCCCTCGGCCATGGATGCAACGCTCTTCGGTGTCAGCGTCAGCCGATCCAGCATCGCGGCTTCGAGTCCCCTGGCGCGCGCAGCCTCGACATCCTTCCTGTTCGCATCCAGCAGACGAGCGCTGTTACGCTCGACGGCCTGCGCCATGGTGAGCAATGCATCGTTCTTTGCCCTGGTGTCGGCCTTCGCCATCTCGCGCGAGGCAGCGCGCGCGGCGCGTCCGACCGAGTGCATGTAGGACTGAATGTCCATGAGTACTAACCTCGAATTGTGCCGGGGATTTTACCCCTAATTCCCGGTGGGATGCCGCCTTGCGCCGGCGTCATCAGGCTCAATCCGAGCTGCAGCAGCGCGTCCCATACGTCGCCGTCGGCGAGCCCCTTGATCATGCGGTCGACCTCGGCGGCCCGCCGCAGCGAGGCGACGAGCTGGATCGTAGTCAGTCGCTGCAGCGTGCGTGGCATCAGTTCCTGGCGCGCGCCCCACACGCGCGCCTCCCGCAGCGCCTGCGCCAGCGTTTGCCCCGCGTCCACCGCTGCTTTTACCCTTGCCATCGCCCGCACTTCCTCGGCGATCGCCCACAGCACCAGCGGCGGTGCGGCGCCCTCACCGCAGAGGCCGTCGAGCATGCGCACGAAGTGCGCGCGCTCGCCTTTGAGCAGGGTGGCACCGATCTCGAAAACGTTGTAGCGCGCTACATCCAGCACCGCGTCCCTGACTTCTTCGAAAGGCAGGGTGCCGGCGGGAAAAAGCAGGGCAAGCTTCTTCACTTCCTGGTACGCCGCCATGAGATTGCCTTCGACCCGGCTTACCAGGAATTCGAGAGTTTCGACGTCGGCCCGTTGATCCTGTTGTGCCAGCCGTCCGGATAGCCACTGCGCCAGCTGCTCGCGCTTGACCGCGGCGGCATGCACGGCCACTCCGGCGCGCTCCAGCGCGTCGAACCATCTGGAAGCCAGCTGCTGGCGATCCAACCCGGGCAGCGTGATCAGCACAATGGTGTCCTCGGGCAGCGAACCGGCCAGCCGCTGCAGGGCTTCGGATCCGTCCTTGCCGGGCTTGCCGGAGCCAATACGCAGGTCGAGCACGCGCCTGGGTGCGAACAGCGACAGGCTGTTGCCGACCATCGCGACCTCTCCCCAGTCGAATCCGGATTCGACAAACAGTACACGGCGTTCGTCGTAGCCCTGCTCGAGCGCCGCGGCACGAATGCGATCGGCAGCTTCGAGCGCGAGCAACAACTCCTCGCCGAATACGACATAGAGGGATTTCAGCCCGCGCGTGAGATGGTGGGCCAGTTGCTCCGAATCTATCCGCATTTCTGTTTTAGCGGTTCATGCGGTACAGGAGTTGTTCCAGCTTGTCGCGATCGTCGCTCCTCAACATCTTCTGGGTGAGCCCCATGACTTGCTGCAGGTCGGACTTCAACACCTGCTGCTTCACCGACAGCAAGTACGCCGGATGCATCGAGAACTGCCGCAGTCCGAAACCCAGCAGCACCCTTGTGAGGCGCACGTCGCCGGCCATCTCGCCGCACACTGCGACCGGCACATCGGCGCGATTGGCGCTGCGGATGATGTGTGCCACCAGGTTCAGCACGGCCGGATGCAGCGGGTCGTAGAGGTGCGCAACCGTGTCGTCGGCACGGTCGATCGCAAGCGTGTACTGGATCAGGTCGTTGGTGCCGATCGACAGGAAATCGAGCTTGCGGGTGAACGTGGAGAGCGACAGCGCCGCGGCGGGAATTTCGATCATGCCGCCGATCTTGATCTTCTTGTCGTAGGCGATGCCATCGTCGTGAAGGCTCTTCTTGGCCTCGTCGATCAGGTGCAAAGTCTGGTTCAGCTCGTGCGCCGAGGACAGCATCGGAATCAGGATGCGCACCTTGCCGTAGTGCGAGGTGCGCAGGATGGCACGCAGCTGATGATGGAACATTTGCGGCTCGGCCAGGCACAGGCGGATCGCGCGCAGACCCAGCGCCGGATTGGGCGCGACGCGTTCGGTGTTGTCAATTCTCTTGTCTGCGCCCAGGTCAAAGGTGCGGATGGTGACGGGCAGGCCGTCCATGTCCTGCACCACCTTGCGATAGGCTTCGAACTGTTCGTCCTCGGTCGGCAGGTCGCCGCGATTCAGATACAGGAACTCGGTGCGGAACAGGCCGACACCGTCGGCGCCGTTCTCCTTCGCGCCGGCGACGTCGTCCGGCAACTCGATGTTGGCGTGCAGTTCGATCGCGGTGCCGTCCAGCGTGGTGGTCCTGGTTTTTCTAAGCCGCCTGAGTTTCAGGCGTTCGAGCTCCCACTGTTCCTGGCGCAGTTTGTACTCGCCCAGCACGGTCCTGTCGGGATTGATGATGACCACGCCGTTGGTGCCGTCCACGATCAGCACTTCGTTCTCGCGGATCAGTGTG
>DASQOP010000192.1:0-8866 GCA_035644415.1 Burkholderiales bacterium | reverse complement strand
GCCCTGGCTGGCTAAGAGGAAAATGGGAGCCACGCCAGTCCAAACCGTCATTTTATGCTGGTGCGCCCGGTTTGGGGGAGTGGCAGCTCCGGAGGTAACCCGCCGGGGGCGGCGCCGCAGCGCCCCGATTTTCGGTATGTATCCCTCTTTAGCTCTTCTATCGTTCCCCTTTTTCCTTTCGTCGCCCCTCGTTCCTCGTCCCTGCTTCTAGTGCGATTCGCGCAGGAGCGGCGTGCCGCTGCCGCCCACCAGGAAATCGAGATCCACGCCTTCGTCCGCCTGATTGACGTGATCGACGTAGATCTTCACGTAGCCGCGGTCCGCCATGAGTTTAGGCGCCCCCCATTTCTTGCGCCGCCTAGCCAGCTCTGCATCCGACACGTCCACGTGCAATTTTCTCTTCGGCACATCGATCTCGATCATGTCGCCGTCTTGCACCAGCGCCAGCGTCCCGCCTGCCGCCGCTTCCGGGGCGCTGTGCAGCACCACGGTGCCGTACGCGGTGCCGCTCATGCGCGCATCGGAGATTCGCACCATGTCGGTGATGCCCGTTTTCAGGATCTTGGCTGGCAGCACAAAGTTTCCGACCTCCGGAAAGCCCGGATAGCCTTTCGGCCCGCAGTTCTTGAGCACCAGCACGCAGGTTTCGTCCACCTTCAGCTTCGGATCGTCGATGCGCTTCTTGTAGTCCTCGATGTTCTCGAACACCACGGCGCGGCCACGATGCTTCATCAGCTTTGGCGTCGCAGCCGAGGGCTTGATCACCGCGCCCCTAGGCACGAGGTTGCCGCGCAGTACCGCTATGCCGCCCTGCTTCTTGAACGGCTTGTCCACCGGGAAGATCACTTTCGCGTTCCAGTTCTTGGCGTCCTTGACGTTTTCCCAGATGCTCTGGCCGTTCACGGTTGGCGCCTTCCGGTGCAGCAGGCCGGCCCTGCCCAGTTCCTTGATCACAACCGGCAGGCCGCCGGCGTAATAGAAGTCTTCCATGAGGTACTCGCCGGAGGGCATCAGGTTTACCAGGCAGGGTAGGTCGCGGCCGAGGCGATCCCAGTCATCCAGCGTGAGCTTGACGCCGATGCGGCCGGCCAGCGCCAGCAGATGCACCACCGCGTTGGTCGAGCCGCCGATGGCGCCGTTGACACGGATCGCATTCTCGAAGGCCTGTTTGGTCAGGATCTTCGACATGCGCAGGCCTTCCTTCACCATCTGCACGATCCGCTGCCCGGCCATGTGCGCGAGCACGTAGCGGCGCGAATCCACTGCGGGAATCGCAGCATTGGTCGGCAGCGCCATGCCGAGCGCCTCGGCCATCGATGCCATCGTCGAAGCGGTGCCCATGGTCATGCAATGACCGGCCGAACGCGACATGGCCTGCTCGGCATCCAGCAGATCCTCGTCGGTCATCTCGCCGCGCTTGAGCATTTCCTTGAATTTCCACACGTGCGTGCCGGAACCGACGGTCTCATCGCGCCAGCGTCCATTGAGCATCGGGCCGCCGGACACTACGACGGTCGGCACATCGCAGGATGCCGCGCCCATCATCAGTGCCGGCGTGGTCTTGTCACAGCCGGTCAGCAGCACCACGCCGTCGAGCGGATTGGCGCGGATCGATTCCTCGACATCCATCGACGCCAGGTTGCGGAAAAGCATCGCGGTGGGGCGCATCACTGGCTCGCCCAGCGACATCACCGGGAATTCGAGCGGGAAGCCTCCGGCCTCGTAGACGCCGCGCTTGACGCGATCGGCGATCACGCGGAAATGTGCATTGCAGGGCGTGAGTTCGGACCAGGTATTGCAGATGCCGATCACCGGACGGCCTTCGAACAAGTGTCGCGGCAGGCCCTGATTCTTCATCCAGGACCGGTGCACCATGCTGTCGATCCCGGGTCCGCCGAACCACTCGTAACTACGCAGCTTTCTCCTTGCAGCCATGTCCTCTCCCTAACCAAAAAGAGATTCAAAAAATCCACCACAGAGGCACAGAGAAATACGATGGAGTAGTGACCGCAGGGAAGACAAAATTTCAACAAGATTAAAGAACCGACCGCTCGGGAAGTCTTCGTACTCCGAAGATTTCTTTGTATTGCCCCAGTTTTTCTCCGTGCCTCTGTGTCTCTGTGGTGAGAATTACTCCTTGACAGCGCCGGTCATGCCGGCGACGTAATACTCGACAAAGAATGAATACATCACGGCCACCGGGAGCGAGCCGACCAGCGCGCCCGCCATCAGCGAGCCCCAGTGATACACGTCGCCCTCGACCAGTTCGGTGATCACCCCCACCGGGACGGTCTTGTTCTCGGAAGCCGAAATGAATGTGAGCGCATAGATGAACTCGTTCCAGGACAGCGTGAACGCAAAGATGCCCGCCGATATCAGTCCCGGCACCGCCAGCGGCAGTACGATCTTGGTGAGGATCTGCCAGCGCGTGGCGCCGTCGATCAGTGCGCACTCCTCCAGTTCGAAGGGGATCGAGCGGAAGTAGCCCATCAGCAGCCAGGTACAGAACGGGATCAGGAATGTCGGATAAGTCAGGATCAGCGCCCAGCGCGTGTCGAATATCCCGAGCTGGAACACCATGGTTGCCAGCGGAATAAACAGGATGGAAGGCGGAATCAGGTAGGCGAGAAAAATCGCCAGCCCGGTCTGCCGCGATCCCCTGAAACGCAGACGCTCGATGGCGTAGGCGGCGAACACGCTGGCGACCAGTGAAACGAATGTGGATACCACCGATACCAGCACCGTATTCCACATCCACTCCGGATAGGAGGTGTCGAAGAAGAGTTTCCTGAAGTGCTCCAGCGTCGGGTTGATGACCCAGAAAGGGTTGCCGGCGCTGGACAGCAGTTCCGCGTTCGGCTTGAACGACGTGATCACCATCCAGTAGAACGGAAACAGCAGCACGAACAGGAAAACGAGCAACGGGATGTAAACCGTCACCCAGCGCCGCGGCAGCGACTCCAGGTATTGCATGCCTTCGCGGGGCTCAGTGCTTGCCATGGGCGCTCGCTGAGCGAGGGGAGAGGGGCGAGGGAAGAGGGGCAAGGGGGTACCAGCCCTTTAGAAAAAGCTCTTGCCCACCCTCGCCCCTCGTCCCTCGTCTCTCGGCCCTTATCATTTGTCGCTTCCTCCCTGCTGCCACCGTCTCCTCTGCAACCCGAAGTACGAGAACAGGATCGCCGCCAGCAGGAACGGAATCATCGCGGTTGCAATCGCCGCGCCTTCACCCAATGCCCCACCGGGGATGGCCCGCTGAAATGAAAGCGTGGCCATCAAATGTGTGGCATTGATCGGCCCGCCGCGGGTCAGCACCCAGATCAACTGGAAATCGGTAAAGGTGAACAAGACCGAGAAAGTCATGACCACTGCGATGATCGGCGACAGCATGGGCAGCGTGACATGCCAGAACTGCTGCCAGGGGCTCGCCCCGTCGATACTCGCTGCTTCGTACATCGACGGCGGTATGGTCTGCAGACCGGCGAGCAGGCAGATCGCCACGAAAGGCACCCCACGCCAGATGTTGGCAATGATCGTCGACATGCGCGCGAGGTTCGGCTCGCCGAGAAAATTTATGTACTGGTCGATGATCCCGACCTTCATCAACACCCAGCTCACGATCGAGAACTGGGCATCGTAGATCCACCAGAACGCGATCGCGGAGAGCACCGTGGGCACGATGAACGGCAGCAGCACGATGGCGCGGACGAACGATTTGAATGGAATGTGCTTGTTGAGCAGCAAGGCCAGCCACAGTCCAAGAATGAACTTGATGACGCTCGCCACCACCGTGTACACGAAGGTATTGAACACCGACAGCGTGAAGACGCTGTCGGTCACCAGGAACTCGTAGTTCTCGATGCCTATCCAACCGCCGGCACGTCCGACCTTGGTGTCGGTGAAACCCAGCCAAACACCCAGCCCCAGCGGATAGGTCAGGAACACCAGCAGCAGTGCTGCTGCGGGCAGCATGAACAACAGACCGAGAACATTGCGGTTATCGAAAAATCGCGACAGCGCGTTGTTCATGCGCCGGCTTCCCCTGGATTCTTTTCCCCAGTCCTCACGCCTCTCGCCTTACTTGTAGTACCGCTTTGCCCGCTTCTCCGCCCTGGACATCGCATCCTTGACGGTTGCGGCACCGGAGGCGGCCTCGGCAACCATGTTGACCACGATGAAATCGGCGATGCAACCCGCCGACGCGGTGCCGAGCGCACCGGCATAGCCGTTGGGCAACATGCTCTTGCAGGAGTACTTGAACGGCGTGTGTTTCGGGTCCTCTGTCCACACGGGGTTGCGCTCGTAGAACGTCAACGGCTGGGTAACAAAACCGATCGCCGCCTTCTGCCACGACTCGTACTGCTCCATCTCCATCATGAAGCGCAGGTACTCTTTGGCCGCGTTCGGATACTTTGTGTACTTGAAGATCACACTGGTGAAGAAAAGCGCCGATGCGGTTGGGTGCCCGACCGGACCGATCGGAAAGGCTGCGTGGTCGATGTCCTTCGCCAACTCCCGCATTTTCGCGTCCTGCGAAGTTTTCGCCGCGTAATAGATCGAGATGCCGTTGTTGGTGAGGCTGATATCCCCGGCGAGAAAGGCCTTGTTGTTGTTCGGATCGAGCCAGGACAGCGTGCCCGAAATGAAAGTCGGATACAGCTCCCTGGCGTACTCCAGCGCAGCCGCGGTCTCCTTCGAATTGAGCGCCAGCCGGTTCTGTTCATCCACCATCTTGCCGCCGAATGCCCAGATCAACCAGTGGCACCAGCCGTTGGCGTCCCCGGTGGCATTGCCGAGCGCGAATCCGGGCGGGGTGCCATTCTTCCTCAGTGCCTTGCACAGCTTCAGGAACCCGTCCGTGTCTTTGGGGAATTCCTTGAAGCCGGCGGCCTTCAAGTGGCTGACGCGGTAGTTCATGCAGTTACCGCCGGCACCGAGCGGCAGCGCGATCCAGCGTCCGCCATTCCTGCCATAAGCAAGCGCGCTCGGATACCAGGGACCGTATTTCTTTCCCAGGTATTCGCACAGATCGCCGATCTCGAGCAGTTTGTCGGGATACTGGTGCGAGTCGTCGTTGGTGGAGAGAATGATGTCGGGTCCGCTGCCCACGTTCGCGGCGACCGCGGCCTTGGGACGCAGGTCCTCCCAGTTTTCGTTGTCCACCGTGACCTCTACGCCGGTCCTTGCGGTAAATGCCCTGGTGTTGGCCATCCACTGATCCTCGTCGCCCTTGACGAAGCGCTTCCAGCGCAGCACCCGGAGTTTCGCGCCCGGCTCGGGTTTGAAAGAAAGCTCCTGGGCGTGAGAGTCGCGCGCCAGCATCGGCGCGCCGAGTGTGGCGCCTGCGAGAGCGGAAGCCTGGAGAAAACGACGCCTTGTGATTCGAGTCATATTGTGCCTCCGGGTCCGGATCAGGCGATGCGTGCGCCGGAATCCGGATCGAACAGGTAGGTCTTGCCTTCGAAGGGTTTGAGGCTGATGGTATCGCCGGGACGGAAAGTGTGGCGCTCGCGAGAAATCGCGGACACATTGTGGCCCGCCAGCTTGCAGAAAACCTGGGTATCCGCGCCGGTCGGCTCGACCACGATCACCTGCACATTCACGCAGGATTCACCGATGTTGAAATGCTCCGGGCGCACGCCGAGAATGACCTCCCGATCGCGTAACCCTCCGCTGCACGGTACCGGGATGACGCAACCTTCCGCAATCTGCACACCGCGGCCTGGTGGGCTGGCCACTATCCTGCCGGGCAGAAAATTCATCGCCGGCGAACCGATGAACCCGGCCACGAACAGATTGGCCGGTTCGTCGTACAGATCCAGGGGCGTGCCGATCTGTTCGACCCGGCCGCCGTTCATCACCACGATGGTGTCGGCCATGGTCATGGCTTCGATCTGATCGTGCGTGACGTAAATCGAAGTGGTCTTAAGCCGCTGGTGCAGTTCCTTGATCTCGGTGCGCATCTGCACCCGCAACTTGGCATCCAGGTTCGACAGCGGTTCGTCGAACAAGAATACCTGCGGGTCGCGCACGATGGCGCGGCCCATGGCTACGCGCTGGCGCTGGCCGCCCGAGAGCTGACGCGGGTAACGGTCGAGGTAATCCGCGAGTCCGAGGATCTGCGCCGCCTTGTCCACGCGCTGGCGCATCTCCTCCGTGCTTCTGCCGGCCAGCTTCATCGAGAAGGCCATGTTGTCGAAGACCTTCATGTGCGGATACAGCGCGTAGTTCTGAAAGACCATGGCGATGTCGCGCTGTTTGGGCGGAACATTGTTGACGACGCGATCGCCGATCATGATCTCGCCTTCGGAAATCTCCTCGAGGCCGGCGATCATGCGCAACAGCGTGGACTTCCCGCACCCGCTTGGGCCGACCAGCACTACAAACTCGCCGTCGGCGATGGAGATGTCCACACCGTGTACTACCTGCGTACTGCCGAAGGATTTGCGGACCTGCTTGAGCTCGACCGAAGCCATTTACGCGAACCTGGAGCGGCGCCGATCCGATGGTCGCGGCGCGCGGATCGCGCCGACAGGAAGGGCCGTGTCGCAGTCCATCCCCCTCTCCCCTTGTAATGGATTTGTCCATTGCAGTCTAAAGTAAACTGCAGCGCAGCAGCAAGGGCAGGTCAGGTGAGCAGGCTGCCTGTGGCATACTTGCCACTCTCGGTCGTTCCAAAGAAATAAAAGGGGGAGATTCAGTGGCTGGAAGACTCAGCGGCAAGGTGGCTTTCGTCACCGCCGCGGCACAAGGCATTGGCCGTGCGACCGCGCTTGCCTTCGCGCGCGAAGGCGCAAAAGTCTGGGCCACCGACGTCAACGAGGCAAAACTCGCGGAGCTCAAGGGTAAACCCGGCATCGAAGTGCGCAAACTGGACGTGCTCAACGACGCCGAAATCGAAAAACTCGCAAAGGAAATCGGCGCGCCCAACGTCATCTTCAACTGCGCCGGCTATGTTCACCACGGCACCATACTGCAATGTTCGGACAAGGACTGGGACTTCTCCTTCAACCTGAACGTGCGCAGCCACTATGTGGTCATCCGCACTTTCCTGCCGAAGATGCTCGAAAAAGGCGGCGGCTCGATCATCAACGTGGCCTCCGTGGCCGGCAGCATCAAGGGCATCCCGAACCGGTTCGTTTACGGCGCATCGAAGGCAGCGGTGATCGGGCTCACCAAGTCGGTGGCGATCGATTACGTGAAGCAGGGAATACGCTGCAATGCGCTGTGTCCGGGCACGGTGGATACGCCGTCGCTGGGGGAGCGCATCAACGCCTTCGATGATCCGGTGCAGGCGCGCAAGGACTTCATCGCGCGCCAGCCGATGGGCAGGCTGGCAAAGGCCGAGGAACTCGCCGAACTGTCGGTGTTCCTCGCCTCCGACGAATCGGTTTTCATGACCGGCCAGGCCGTGATCATGGACGGCGGCATCACGATTTGAGGCCCGAGGGCCGAGGGATGAGGGATGAGGGAAAAGCAGATTAGCCCTTACCCTTCACTCTATTCACCCTTCACCCTTCACTCTTTCACCCTTCACGCATTTGAAGTTCAATTTCATCGCAGGAGATAAAAAATGAAACTGGTACGTTACGGGGAAGCAGGAAAAGAAAAGGCGGGAATTCTGGATGCGCAGGGGGCGATACGCGACCTGTCCGGCGTGGTGAAGGACATCGACGCGACCACCGTGTCGCCGGAGGGCCTGGCCAAGCTGCGCGGCGTGAAGGTGGACGGCCTGCCGAAGGTAAGCGGCAAGCCGCGCCTCGGCCCGCCGATAGCAAACGTGCCCAAGCTCGTCTGCATCGGGCTGAACTATGCGGACCACGCCAAGGAGTCCAATCTGCCGATCCCGGCCGAGCCGGTGGTATTCATGAAAGCAATCAGCGCCATCACCGGACCGAACGACGACGTGAAATTGCCGAAGGGTTCGAAGAAGGGCGACTGGGAAGTCGAACTCGCCTTTGTGATCGGCAAGAAGGCACAGAGCGTGAGCGAAGCCGACGCACTGAACTACGTGGCAGGCTACATGATCTGCAACGATGTTTCCGAACGCGAGTGGCAGCTCGAGCACGGCAGCCAGTGGTCCAAGGGCAAGAGCTTCGACACCTTTGCCCCGATTGGCCCCTGGTTCGTCACTGCCGACGAGATCGAGGATCCGCAGAACCTGTCGATGTGGCTGGACGTGAACGGCCAGCGCAAGCAGACAGGCAACACCAGTACCATGATCTTCGGCGTGAAGAAGCTGGTCTCCTACCTGTCCTACATATGCACGCTGACACCCGGTGACGTAGTCAGCACCGGCACTCCGCCCGGCGTCGGCATGGGCATCAAGCCGGCGCCCCAATTCCTCAAGTCAGGCGACGAGATGCGGCTGGGAATCGACGGCCTGGGTGAACAGAAACAAAAAGTAATTGCTGGTTAGTGGTGCTCGGCACCAAGAAAAGGCGTACTGCGGTGCGCCTTTTTTGTCGCCCGATTCGGGCTATGATGGCCCGATACCGCCCCAGGAAAACTCTCATGACTCGCCTCGCGGCACTACTGTCACTCGGCGCTTTTGTGGCCGGGAATGCCGTGCCGGTCGAGCAAGGACTCGGCCCGCATGAGGTTGGCGTTTCCGCACCCGCGCAGATCACGTATTCGCTGGACGCCAGGCCCAAACCGGAGCGGCTGGATTTCGACTTTCGCTTGGGCGATTCGCACGCCTGGATCAACGACAATGGCGACTTTCAGGTGAGCAGTTGGATCAAGCACACTGGCTTGCTGTGTGCCACTTACCGCATGGGCCTGCGATTCGGCACCGGTTCGCCGGGGTGCCTGAACGTGGAATGGATCACCGAGCCGCTGTTCGTGACTGTCGAAATACAGTGCAACG